>CAZZWA010000153.1:6673-12613 GCA_964657555.1 uncultured Microcoleus sp. | reverse complement strand
CGTCTGGTGAGGTGCGCTTGCTAAGAAACCCGGTTTTTTAAACTTGAGGATAAACGCTACCCTGTTATGCGAGAGTGAGGGAGTTCATTCATTCCGGCGCGGAAAGGTTGGCAATTCTACAGCAGCTAGCGATTTCAGACCCTTGGAGGGACGCTGGGGATAAACAACTGGTGATGGCCAGTTGGGTTGGGGGATTGCTTGAAAGTGCTCTTGAGAGTTGGTGTCAGTTGCCGAACTGTAAGCAAAATCTCCCTCTTGCACTACAGCCTCTGCTTCAGTTGCTTCTGGTAGCGAAACATTTTGTGAGGATAAACTGTCATAGTTACCCTCATACTGATCCGTTTGGGAACCCCATGCATCTACCGAGGCAGCAGATTCTAAGGAAAAATTTGCCTTTGGCTGATCCAATATTTGGGACAACCGAGTTAGTTCCAGCAAAGCGTCTTGCTGTTGCTCAGACAATTCCTGCTCCGTGCTTAAAAAAACTGTCATTGAGCTGTCTTGATCAGCTTCACCAACAGCCTCATCAGTTTGGTCATGGGGCATCTCTTCTACATGAGGCTGAAAGTGGAAGCCGCTAGTTGTCATTGGTTCTTCATCGTCATTTGCCGACCATGAACCAATGACCAATGACTTTTCCTCTGGGCGGCGATGCTCTCCAAGGGGCTGAAAAGTCTTAACGCGCAGTTCATCATGTGGTACAGACTCCTCATCCTTGAGCAGCTGAAGATTCTCTTGATGCTGCAAGAAACTGGAGCTATCTGCAAGCAACTCTGGTTTTGCCGACCAAGGTTGAATGGGCTGGGCCTTGGGAAGAACTCCAGGGCTAGCCAGAATACTATTGAGATGCTCCTCCTGCCAGAAGCTTAGCAAGGAATTAACAGCCTCAGTGTTGGTTTCATAGTTGATCGCAGGCACTTCTAGACACTTTTCTAGTGCGGCTTTGAATTGCAGGGTGTGGCGTTGCTGACGGTGGAGGCGATCGCGCAACTCACGGACAGTGTTTTCGGTTTGCAACAACAGGTGAGATTGCTCGTTGTAGCGCTGCTGAGTCAGGGCACATTCCCGTTCCATCTGGGCCATTCTTTCCTGGCTGCTCTCCAACTGCTCTGTGAGGGTCTCTATCAAAATCTGCTGGCGCTGGGCAACTTGATGAGATGATTCTAGTTCGCGGAACAGGCGAGTTGTTTGCTCTTGAGAAGTGGTGATTTCCTGAGAAGCTTTAGCAATTATGGCATCTTGTGCCTGCGATTTTGCCTTCTGAGACTGCAACGTTTCTTGACATTCACTCAGTGCTTGCTCCAGATGAATGATTTGGTTGAGCAAACCCTGATTGCGCTGGCGTAGCTTTTGAACCAAGACCAACCAATTGGTCTCTTGGGCTATTGTTATTGCTGTATTGTCTGTCGGAGCAGTAGTAGCTGATGTGGAGGGGGTCATATCCCTATTCATCACATCCGCAGAAATATCCGCTACCTCTAGCGTCTCCTGTATGTGTGCCAATTGAGCAGTATCTTCTGAGTCAAGCTGCTGTGCTGATTTGTTTTCCAGGCTGGTTGCATCTGTCCTATCATCGATGCTGGCTTCCATAGGAGCGGTTGGTTCAGGCAGCGACTGAGACTTGTTAAGTTCTTGGGGGTTGTCAGCTTCACTCATTGCTCTAATAAGAGAGGGTCATGCGTCCTTAGAAGAAACTAGCTGTAGCCTGATTAACAATCGGTCTGGTTGCGCCCTGGTTGGAATGATTCTAATAAGATTATTTTAAGAGGCTCTCGGCTTGACCCTACCATTTCTAGATTTTGAAAGCTTAGCTAGGGGCTAAAACTTCACTTAGTAAATCCTGATGAATAAGCGCTCGGTCTACTAAAGACTGAATTTGAGCGGGTGAGAGGGGATCGCCATTGGCGTAGTGTTCCAACCAAGCATGACTGATGAGGTTGGAGTCGTCTGGTAACTGGTGCAACTCCCACCCTGGCAGACTCAGTTCCTCCATCAGCTGGTTGACTTTGGGATCGTAACTGAGGGCAAAGCAACGGCATTCTTGAGCTGCTGCCATAATCAGAGCGTGGTAGCGCATGCTGATCGCCATTTCTACACCTCGAAACAATCCTTTTAATTGTCTAGGATCTTCAAGGCGGAAAATGTGGCTGGCACCAGGTAGTTGGGGCTGAATTGACTGGGCAATTGATAAGTCTTGAGATACTTGGAAGGGCACCAAAAGGATACAAGTTTGCGTTGCTTTTTGAAAATCAATTAGGGCACGGGTCAGGCAATCGAGTCTAGCGGTTGTCAGATGGGGATGTGATCGCAATGTCACTGCCACTCTGGGTGCTGGTAAGTCCCAGAGTCCTGGTACTGGGGAGGCATCCAATGCCCAGACGGGATCGGGTGCAACCACAGAGGAAATGTGCCAATCTTTCAGGAGGGCAGCTGAGGCGCGATCGCGCACGCTGACTGCACAGCAACCAGCAAAGGCTTTTCGTGCTACCCAGCGAGTCAAAGGGCGGTTTAGGGGGCCAATTCCCTGCGCCCAAGCAATAGTTTTGCAGCCAAGCTGCTGCGCCAAGCCCATCAGTGCTCCATAGTAGAGAGGACTGGCAGCACTCGTGACGTCCTGCATTAAACTGCCGCCGCCCCAGATCGTGACATCCGATTGGCGTAGTGCTTGTATAACTGATGTGGCAGCCATGCGATCGCCACTCTGAACACCATAGCGATCGCTCGTCTGGTGGGGATTTCCAGAAAGAACAATCGGCGTCACATGAGTCGGTAGCATTTGCAGCAGTGAGCTTAGCAATGCCTCATCGCCGCCATTGCCTTTTCCGTAGTAACCGCACAAAACTGCTCTAATTTGTCCCATCCTCAAACTTTACCAGCAAAGCTGAGCGGTACGATATGAAAACAGAAGTCAGAAGCCAGAAAACAAAATTTACCCTGACTCCTGACTCCTGAATTTATGCATACTCTTTCAATTCCCACTTGGATTATTCACATCTCCAGCGTCATCGAGTGGATTGCTGCCATCTGGTTAATCTGGACTTACGGCGAAGTCAGCCGCAACCGGGCTTGGTGGGCTTTGTCTGTAGCGATGCTACCAGCCTTGGTCAGTGCCATGTGTGCCTGTACATGGCATTATTTTGACAATCCCCCATCTCTAGAGTGGTTAGTCACCCTTCAGGCAGCGATGACAGTGGTTGGTAACTTTACTCTTTGGGCTGCTGCTTGGTGGATTTGGCAGTCTGCTCGGTTTGACAATGGCCTTCAAACAGATAAAGACATTGTAGGCAACGGCCCAACAAATGCAAGTAACTTGCCAACTGCCTCTACTTGTACGGACTTTAAAAGATGATTTCTAAAGAAACGCTTTTTGCCTTATCTCTGTTTCCTTACTTGGGCTTCTTATGGTTTATCACTCGTTCTGGGCAGATGCCGCGTTTAGCTCTCATAGGGTTTTATGCCACCTTAGTTTTCGTCGCTGTCACCATCCCTGCTGGGATATACGCGCAAGTTGCCTATGACGAGTCATTAGCAAATGTAGATTGGCTGCACGGCAGTGCAGAATTATTCTTGACACTTTCCAATATTTTGATTGTATTGGGCTTCCGGCAGGCAGTTATTCAGAAGCGCCAGCAGGGAGAGCCAGAAAAGGAAAAGGCTGAATTTTGAAGCTAAATTTTCATAATTCATCATTAAAACCTCCTACCTTTTATGAGCTACTGCCTCAATCCCTATTGTCAGAGTCTCCAGAATCCAGCTAATACAAAGTTTTGCCTCACTTGTGGTACAAAATTACTACTAAAATGCCGTTACGGAGCTATCAGCCATTAGCAAAAAGCTCTCGTATTATTGTGATGGACTGTTAACCTGATTTGATATGGAATCTCTGGCTGAGGTTGAGGGTGACGTGTTCTTACGCAACATGAACAGTGAGGTGGCGGTAGCTGCAGCGCTTAGGCTGTCTCCTGCTAGCACAATAGCCAAGTAGAAGCTAGCGGCGCTCTCTTAGCAATTTCCAGCAAATGTGGGTAAGGAAAAGCCCTTGTAGTATGACGGTTTTTGAGTAGTTACTACTGTAGTATTAAATGTTGGCAACCCTTTTTGAGCTTGAGGAGTATTGAATGAACTTCCGAACCAACTATTGCCGATGGACTGCATCACTGACACTATTCATCGTTTTAGCACTAACTAGTTGCGGTGGCAAAAAAACTGACGAAGCCGCAAATAACCCTTCTCCTGGCAATACCACTTCTGAATCACCAGGTGCTTCCCCAGGGGCTGCCGCACCAGCAACTTCGCCTGGTGCATCCAGTAGCTCTACATCAGCTGCATCTGCTAGTCTAGGTGTTACGCCTCAAGGAACTAATTGTCCACCTGATGCTCCGATTAAAGGCAACAATTCAAAAAGAGGCAAAATCTACCACGATACCAAGTTTCCTGACTACAAAAGGGTCAAGCCAGAAGTCTGCTTTAAAGATGCAGCGACAGCTGAAAAAGCTGGCTACCGCAAGCCTAAAGCCAAATAGCGAAACATCTTTAGGCAGCTAATGACTAATGGCTAATTGCCAGAATATCTCTAAACTATTAGCAATTAGCCATTAGCACAAAACCAGTACTGTATTATAGGCAATTAGCTGAATATGATCCAAGACTGTTGATGGGGGTGTAGGAACTTTACCCGCTTATCTGCCATCACCGCCAGACAGATCAACTACTAATGAGGGGAGAAACACAGGCAGAAAATCCTGCGGCGTTGAGCGCATTTGCCGCTGCTTGGTAATCTTGCACCCAGTCTTTAGGATCTAGGCGAACAAATACACGGCTATGTTGAGCCTTGATGATCGCAATTACGGGCACTCTGGCCTTTTCCCCCTTGCCTCTTTGTTCTGCCAAAATCGCTTTTAAATCCTGCTGCGCTCCCTGATCAGCAGCTTGCTGAGTTGTCAGTTCCAGTGTCACCATCCGGACTGTTTCTATGGGCTCGGCATCCTCAACAATCAGTTGAGTTTGCTCATCCCGCCGATCTACTTTACCCCAAATAATTAAAGGGGTATCAGCGACAAGTAACTCCCCAACGGTAGTGTAGATTTTGGGGAAGACGACGGCTTCTACTTGGCCTGTTAGGTCTTCAATTTGTAATATAGCCATGCGATCGCCATTTTTAGTGGTAACTTGTTTTACAGAGGTGAGCATGACAACAGCACTGATATTAGCTTTTTGCTTTTGATCGCCCATCTGGTTAAGATTGATGGGTGTGAGAATCTGTGCAGCTTGACGTACAGATTTTAGAGGATGATCTGAAACATAAAAGCCCAGAAGTTCTTTTTCTAGGCGCAGCTTCTCTGGTCTGGAAAAGTCTTCTGTAGCAGGAGCTTTGGGAGCAGATTCAAATGTCCTACTGGCAGATTCTGGGGTCGATGTCATCCCACCAAGCAGGTCAAATATGTTACCTTGACCAGTCTCGCGGTCTTTAGCGCGAGACTGAGCCCAATCTATAACTAGTGGGAGGTCTTTGATGAGTTGCTGCCGGTTAGGCTGAAGACGATCAAAGGCTCCGCAGTGAATGAGAGCCTCTAGGGCGCGACGGTTAACGGCGTGCAGATTGACGCGTTCGCACAAATCAGCTAGGCATTTAAATTCGCCACCTTCCTGCCTTGCCTGCAAAACGCATTCAATTGCCCCCTCTCCTAAATTCTTCACAGCTGACAGCCCGAATAGAATCTTACCTTGGGCGGGGGTAAAATCCACCTCAGAACGATTCACATCTGGCGGTTCCACCCGAATGCCCATGCTTAAACAGTTAGCCAGATATTTCTGCACTTTATCCTGGTCGCCACTGTTAGCAGTTAGCAGCGCGGCCATATACTCTACAGGATAGTTTGCTTTGAGATAGGCAGTTTGATAGGTGACGTAACCATAGGCGGTTGAATGGGATTTGTTGAA
>CAZZWA010000153.1:0-6573 GCA_964657555.1 uncultured Microcoleus sp. | reverse complement strand
TGCCACTGGGCAATCGGTTGCGTGTGTACATTGCCACTACTATCTACACTGTAAACCGTGCATTCGATGCCTTCTTCAACAATTTTGCCAATCGGCATTAAACCATATTCGACAGTCAGTATCTCTGTATCATAGCTCAAGCAATATTCGGCAAATTTCACCATTTGCTCAAATAGCTGTTCTGCTAGCGATCGCCTAATCCCATTCTTGGTTGCTCCATCAAGAAAGGTTTCTCGCTGCTTTTGCATTTCCTCAGCTTTTTTCTTGCCCATTGCTCGCCTCAGTAGGTCAGCTTGACCTAAAGAATAGCCAGCTAAATCCTGAGCAATTTTCATAATTTGTTCTTGATAGACAAGTACAGCATAAGTCTCGTTAAGAATTGGCTCTAATAATTTATGGGCATATTCAATTTTTTCTCGACCGTGCTTGCGGTTAATAAATAAGGGAATCAGACCTGCGTCTAGTGGCCCTGGGCGATATAGTGCTAAAATCGAGGAAATATCTTCTATGTTTGAAGGCTTCAAGTCGCGCACTATTTGGCGCATGCCGGAAGATTCTAATTGAAAAATCCCTTCTAACTCGCCGTCTTCTAAAACTTTATAAGTCTTTTGCACATCTAAGGGCATTCTTTTCACTTCTCCCTTAGCTAAGATTTTTTGTGTTTTTATTTCATCAGCAGGTAGCTGATCTGGATCTATGACAATGTTTTGGTGTTTCTTGATTAAGTCAGTAGTTGCCTGAATAATTGTGAGGTTTTTCAAACCCAGAAAATCCATCTTTAGTAGACCTAGCGCTTCCAGATCTTCCATGAAATACTGGGTGATCACGGAACCGTCATTATTCCGTTGCAATGGGACAATTTCATCTAGCGGATCTTTAGAAATCACCACACCAGCAGCGTGTACTCCAAAAGTTTTGTTCGTTCCCTCAATCCGCATCGCCATATCTATCCAACGGCGGACTTGTTCGTCTGTTTCGTACTTTTTTTTAAACTCTGGTTCTGGTGTTTGCTCCGAAATCATCACGGAGAGTTTGGTAGGCTTGCCCCGCACGACGGGAATTAACTTCGCCATCTTGTCTGCTTCCCCGTAGGATATGTCCAGCACTCTGGCCACATCTTTCAAGACTGCTTTAGAGGTGAGGCGGTTGAACGTGATAATCTGTGCAACTCGCTCTTTACCATATTTTTCAGTAACATATTTAATCACTTCGTCCCGTTTTTCCACACAGAAATCTGTGTCAATATCAGGCATAGATTTCCGTTCCGGGTTCAAGAACCGCTCGAATAGCAGCCCATGATGTACTGGATCAATATTAGTAATTTTTAGGGAATAAGCGACAAGAGAACCAGCTGCTGAACCGCGACCTGGCCCTACCGGAATGCCACGATCTCTGGCATATTTTATATAGTCCCAAACTACTAAAAAATATGTAGAAAAACCCATGCGTTGGAGCATTTTTAGTTCATAATCCATCCGTTCTTTGTAGGCTGGACTAATTTCTGCATCTGATTGACACTTGAAACGCTCTCGCAGTCCAGTTCTGGCAACTTCCTCTAAATAAGTATCCGCAGTGTGGGGCGCAGGAATGGGATAGTCGGGAATGCGGGGTTCACCCATAATTTCGTAGGGTTTTACTTTTTCTGCAACTTCCAAGGTGTTGGCGATCGCTTCTTTAATCACCTCATCCGGTAGATGGTCGCGGAATAGCAAAGCCATCTCTTGACTCGATTTAAGGTATTCTGTACCGCTATAACGCATTCGATTATCTTCAGAAATTAGCTTGCCGGTTTGAATGCACAAAAGGGCATCGTGAGCTTCTACATCTCTGCAAGAAACAAAATGGGAATCATTGGTAGCAACAACTTGAATGTTTAGTTCGCGGCCAATCTTAACGACTTCTACGTTAACAACGCGATCTTCCTGAAAGCCGTGATCTTGAATTTCTAAATAGTAATCATCATTGAATATATCTTTATACTGCTGAGCTATTCTCCGAGCTATATCCGGTTTGCCTTGAAGAATTGCCTGCGGTATTTCACCAGCTAAACAACCACTGGTGACTATCAGCCCTTCTCGATATTGTGCTAGGAGATATTTGTTAATGCAAGGGCGGGCGAAGATACCTTTACCCTGCATACCTTGGAGGTGGGAAATTGTCGTTAGCTTAACTAAATTTTTGTAGCCTTTGGTATTTTTAGCTAAAACGATGAGGTGATGTTTGCGACGGCGCTCTTGCTTTTCAACATCGCCGTTGATAATATACATTTCATTACCAATAATCGGCTTAATTCCCTTGCCACGGCACTCTTTCAGGAGTTCGATAGCACCGTACATGACACCGTGATCGGTGAGAGAGATGGCAGGCATCTCCAAATCCATTGCTCGCTTCACTAAGTCGGGAAGCTGACTAGCACCATCAAGTAGGCTGTAATCGCTGTGAATGTGTAAACCAACAAAAGACATGGGTGATTCACTTTTCAGGGAGGGTTGGGCTGAGACTACCGGACGCTCGTATCTAAGTTTATTGAAGTTTATAAATAAATAACGGGAGCTGTCACTATAAAACTCGAAACTCCCACCTATTAGTAGGCTGTTTTTGTCTAACCTGCACCTGTTCAATAAAATTTTGAATAGCTTGAAAATATTGAGAACCTGCAACATCAGCCAAATTATTATGTCCCGCATCTGGAAAGAGAACCAGCTGTTTAGGTTCACTGGCAGCCGCAAACAGGATTTGACTCATTTGATGTGGAACGATGCGGTCAGCGGTGCCGTGGAGGAATAGAACTGGAATTTGCAATGCTGGGACTTTGCTAACGGAATCAAACCGCTGGTTGAGCAGTAAACCAGCAGGAAACATCCAATAATATCCCCTATGTTCTGTCATTTTCTGGATTGAGGTAAACGAGCCTTCGACGAGCAATCCAGCTGCTTCTGGGTGCTGCACTGCCAAATTGATAGCGATCGCACCTCCTAGAGAATGACCATAGATAAAAATCTGCTCTGGGGGCACTTCCCGTTCCTGAACCAGGTAATTCCAGGCAGTTTCAGCATCTTTGTAGACACTAGATTCCGTAGGAAACCTACCTTCAGTACGACCATACCCCCGATAGTCAACTAGTAAGACAGAGAAACCCAGCTGATGAAATCGATGTGCATGCACGACATTGGCTCCTATATTGATGCCGTTGCCATGGAAATACAGTATCACTCCTGCCTCTTGACTGGATGCGGGAATCCACCAACAATGAATGCGCTCAGCCTTGCCTGGAGCCATCCTCTCATTCTCCCCCACTAGGGAAGACGAGGAAGATATTTTTTTCCCTGGAAATGGCGGAAAACGAAAGTTTTTTAAAGCTGGTACTGGCAACCAGACTTCTTGATAGTCCAACTTAAAAGAAGCTGGTGTTGTTTCGATAACAGGAGATGGATGGAAAATCAAACGGTTCTGCCAGAAAAAAATTAACATACAGGCAGATGCATAGGTGATCACCAACCCCGCCCCTAGGAGCAGTATCAACATCGGCAGCGATAATAGGGCAATTTTCATCGTACTCATTCCTCAGCTGTTGCTAGAGAGGGTACGCCTCTTCAAATTTACAATAACCTTAATTAAGTTTGGGCTTGCGAAGATGCCATTCTGTTGATTGCTCATAGGCATGGGCGACCTGAAACAGCTGGTCTTCTCTCAAGACATTGCCAATCAGTTGCAGGCCAATCGGTAGACCCTTCTCATCAAAACCGCAGGGTAAGCTCAAACCGGGCAAACCAGCTAAATTGACTGGGATGGTCATCAAGTCAGACAGATACATGCTCAAGGGGTCTTCTGTTTTTTCCCCAGCTTTGAATGCAGTGGTGGGAGCAGTGGGACATACTAAGACATCAACTTTTTCAAAGGCTTCCTCAAAGTCTTGTTTAATCAAAGTGCGAACTTTTTGCGCTTTGAGATAGTAGGCATCGTAGTAGCCAGCTGATAAAGCATAAGTGCCCAGCATGATCCGGCGCTTCACTTCTGTACCGAAACCAGCCGCCCTCGTATGGGTATACATGGAGAGGAGGTTATCGGCGTCGTCTGTCCGTAAGCCATACTTAACGCCATCGTAACGAGCGAGATTGGCAGAAGCTTCTGAAGGGGCAATGATGTAATAGGTGGGCAAACCGTAGCGGAACCGAGGGCAGGAAATGACATGAATTTCGGCTCCCAAGTCTTGTAACTGCTGGATGGCTGCCGTTACGGCTGTTTCCACCACAGAATCTAAACCTTGGCCGAAGGTTTCTTTAATCACACCAATTCTCAGGATACCTCTAGACCGAAAATTGGGTTTGAGCAACTCTAGGTAGTTAGGAATTTTGACATTGAGGCTGGTGGAGTCTTTGGGGTCATAACCGGCGATCGCTCCTAATAAAATCGCTGCATCTTTCACTGTCCGACCAAACGGCCCAATCTGATCCAAGGAAGAAGCAAAAGCAACTAGGCCAAAACGGGAAACCAGCCCATAAGTCGGTTTCAACCCGACAATGCCACAGAAAGAGGCTGGTTGACGAATGGAACCGCCGGTATCAGAACCGAGAGCAACAACACACTCTCCTGCTGCTACAGATGCTGCCGAACCTCCAGAGGAACCACCAGGCACCCTTTCTAAATCCCAGGGATTGGCTGTGAGTTGATAGGCTGAATTCTCTGTGGAACTGCCCATGGCAAACTCATCCATATTGGTTTTGCCTACCATCACCGCACCAGCCGCTGCCAGCTTTTGCGTTACAGTTGATTCGTAGGGAGGGACAAAATTTTCCAAAATCCGGGAGCCGCAAGTCGTGCGAATCCCACTAGTACACATATTGTCCTTTATGCCGATGGGAATCCCTGCTAAGAGTCCAATCTCTTCCCCGGCGGCGATTTTTGCATCCACTGCCTTTGCCTGTGCCAAGGCTCTATCTGCTGTCACGGACAAGAAACTGCGCAACTTCGGCTCTAGTGCCTGAATGCGGTCTAAAGCTTCTTTGGTGATTTCTACCGCTGAGCATTCTTTACGGATAAGTTTTTGGTGCAACTCGCGGATGGATGCCATGCTTGTACCCTTTCGACTCACAGTCCAAACTTATAGTATAGGTTACGGATTTGGTTATGTTGTGTGCCAGAGATTTCCGATTCTCTAACTTCTATTGGCTGTCTGTATCTGCAAAGTATCAGCAAGTTCGCAGCAGTGAGTAATAACTGCCTGCTTCGGTTCACACTTGTCCAGATTTAAAGCCAATCTCTATTTTTGCAATTACTTTTTGATTTCAAGAAAGGGATGCGAAGAGAACGCTACCGCTTCAGTTAAGTAAGTATTGCTAGCTTGTGGTAGCTCGGTGAAATCCTGGGAAAACGCGGCTCTGTAGAGGCAATGACAAGACTATAGGGCGATCGCGCTTTCTGTTCATCCCTGATTATTGTCTTTAATTAGAGAGATTTGGTTTAACTACTGTGACTTAAGCTTGGAGACGATGGTTTGTCGCAGCTCTCGGGACAGCAAGACTCGGTCAATTGCGTGGATCACCCCATTGCTAGCCTGAATATTTGCTTGTGTTACCTTGGCATTGTTGACAATCACCTTGTTTCCTTGAACTTCAACTGCTAATCCGCCACCCAGAGCTTCTAATTTCCCACTTTTTAACTGGTCTGCTGTCAAATTGCCCGCTACTGCATGATAGAGGAGAACTTGTCGTAACAGCTTCTTATTTTGTGGCTTTAGCAGCAGTGTTACAGCACCTTTTGGTAAGGCGGCGAAGGCTTGATTTGTAGGGGCAAAGATTGTGAAAGGACCTTTACCAGACAAAGTATTTACCAGTCCTGCTGCTTTGACAGCTGCGACTAGGGTACTAAAGGAATTATCTGATGATGCCACTTGCACGAGATTCGAGCTAGTGGAACCAGTGTCAGGGCTCGTTGTGGGACTGGCACTAGGGGTAGGCGCAGGACTGGCACTAGGCGACGCAGTCTGCTTCGTTTGGGCCATCCCAGCCGCAGAAGGGGCTGTATGGTTGACAGGCTTAGCCATTCCTGGAAGGTTCAGGAAGGTGCTCAGTCCGATAATGCCGCTAAGGACAGCAAATCTCTTTGTCAACCGAATCCGAGGGTTAGTCTTCATGATTCTTTACTCTTTTGACTAGGAAAATTTAACTACCTATAAGGTAAGTAAAGATTGGTAAAGTCAGCATATCATAGTGTTAGGTATCTCTTTCCAGAATGCATTTGTTTAAGTTGTGTGCTTAATGCTGCTCCCATAACCCGGACGAGGATAGCAATGCTGCCAAGAGGATTTCCTAGCTAACATCCAAGGTTGATCGCGATTATCTCTAAGCCAAACGGGTGAGGTTGGGTGCGATCGCCTCAGTATCCTCAAGGAGAGCTTCCTGAAAATGGTGTTAGTTCACGCTGAGCATAGCATCTATCGTCCATCACCCTCGCCACTTTATAGCGGTAAAGACATATGGCTATCTCTACTCAATCTCATCAATCCTAGCTTTGAATGACGCCCAGTCAATTGGATTGTTCCAGTGGAAATTTTCTCAGGAGTTCAACGGGTGC
>CAZZWA010000152.1:4924-12653 GCA_964657555.1 uncultured Microcoleus sp. | reverse complement strand
ACGACGTCAAATACGCCTCTTGACGCTGGGGCGCGTCCAACTGCAATGGTCATTTCAAATCCTCTTACCTTAAAAAGATTGCGAGGTTTCTAATTAACTTAACATCTCTATATATAAACGGAAATGAAAATTTTTTCTAGAGCCTGAGTCTATGACTGCAAACACAAACACCATTGGGGATCGTGTACTTCGTCAGCAGGTACTGGGTTCTCGACGATTCAGTAACTACTGGTGGGCAGCGATTGTTTCCATAGGAGCTACTGGCTTTCTCTTGTCTGCGCTTTCCAGTTACTTTAAAGTAAATCTACTGCCATTTAGTGACCCCACTCAGCTAATCTTTGTCCCTCAAGGGTTAGCGATGGGGTTTTACGGTGTGGCCGGATTACTTCTGTCACTTTACCTGTGGCTGGCGATCGCCGGAGATATCGGGGGCGGTTACAACGAGTTCGACAAAGAAACTGGCTTGATTCGGATCTTCCGATGGGGCTTTCCGGGCAAGAACCGCCAGATTGAGGTGACCTTTCCTACAACAGATGTACAAGCAGTTCGAGTGGAGGCGAAAGAAGGGCTTAACCCTCGCCGAGCCATATTTTTGCGTGTCAAGGGAAGACGAGATATTCGCCTGACGCGGATTGGCCAACCCCTATCTCTATCTGAGCTGGAAAATCAGGGAGCTGAGTTAGCTCGCTTCTTGGAAGTGCCTCTAGAAGGTTTATGAGAGGTTTTAATCGGTTAAGCTGGTGAATTCTGAGCAGCAGAGCCACTGGGAAGTCCTGTGCTCCACCTGCTAGGGTGAGCATCGGTAGCAAAGGTGGGACGATCTTGAAGTCCCACCCCCGACCATTTGTCGGAGTAAAACATAGACAAGGGAGGGGTAGGCGACGAATCGCTAAATTAGACTTAAGGATTCGGTAGCCTCGGTTACATATTAGGGAAATTGAAAATGCAGATGAAAATCCGGCGCTGGACAGTTTTGCTGATCTTCATAGGGGTGTTGCTCATGGGGGGATGTACTTCCCAAAGGGCTGCCTCCATCTCTTCCACAAGTGCCTCAGCTTCTGACACGACAAAAGCAACTTCGTCAGCCTCTACTTCGGTACCTGTTAGTCAAGCGAGCAGTTCTCAATTTAGTAATCTGCCTCGGCTGGACGGTAAAGCCACAGTAGTTATGGTGGTTAAAGGATCGCCGATTACCATTGAGGTAGATGGGACGGACGCTCCGCTCACATCTGGCAATTTTGTCGATCTTGTCAAGCGCGGCGTGTATAACGGTTTGGTGTTCCATCGAGTGGTGCGAGAACCACAACCCTTTGTTGTCCAAGGTGGCGATCCTCAAGGCAAAGACCCTAAGTTCCCTATTAGTCAATTAGGAACTGGTGGTTTTGTCGATCCAGTGACTTCTCAGCCTCGTTACATTCCGTTGGAAATTAAGCCCAAGGGAGCTGATAAACCGATTTACAGTAAGACTTTTGAGACGGCAGGTGTCTCTACCCCACCCCAGTTGCCTCATACTCGTGGTGCTGTGGCAATGGCTCGTTCGACTTTACCCGACTCAGCAAGTTCTCAGTTTTACATTGCCTTAGCAGATCTGGGATTTCTAGATGGCAGCTATGCCGTATTTGGCAAGGTGACTCAAGGGATGGATGTGGTCGATAAGATTAAGCAGGGCGATCGCATTCAATCGGCTAAGGTGACGCAGGGGCTCGAAAACCTGAAAACTGGCAAATAGTTGCTCGTTCATGGTTGATGAGAATCACCGGGAAAGCGCATCCCCTTGTGAGGGCTCAAGGAGAGGTGCGGCATTTGAAATCTGGTCAATCCCGGTTTCAAATGTCAACAATCTTTGCAATTGAGCAACGGTTTTCTGGTAAGATTGAATGCATGAATTGCCCACTCTTTTAACAAAGACACAACCTGAAAGACTACGAACTACAGGGGATACAGTTTCGGAAGCTGCGGCTTTTTGGGAGAGAGGGACAAGCATTAAGACACTCCTAGCGAAAGAACTAAGTACTCAGGCAGCAGTCAATCAGCCTATTGCACTCCGATTTCTAGATGGCTGGAAAGATCTGGAAGTGCAAGCCTCATCCTCTTGTGGGTGAGGTAGTTGACTACTGATTGTTATGAACTATTCTCTTAAGAAAGTTGTTGTCACTGGCATTGGTCTAGTATCAGCTTTGGGTGAATGCTTAGAGGCCAACTGGCAGCGTCTAATGACCTGTCAGTCCGGCATTCGCATGTACCAACCCTTTCCAGAACTAATACCACGACCCCTAGCGCTGATTGGCAAAGAACCATCTGGCTTAACATCCTTGACCGACTTAGTAGTGGCAGCAGCACTACAAGATGCTGGGCTGGTTCCCCCTTTGCCAAACTGTGGGGTAGCAATTGGGTCAAGTCGCAGCTATCAGTCTTCGTGGGAAAAATGGGCGAGACAGTTGCAAGCAAAATCGGCAACGGATTTTGTAGGAGATGGAAAAGCATACCACTCACAGCCTCTACCCATCCCCTACTTACCTGATTGGTTAGAAACACTGCCCCACATGGCAACCATTGCTGCTGCCCGTCAAATCGGGGCCATTGGGCCAGTGTTGGCCCCAATGGCAGCTTGCGCAACTGGAGTATGGGCGATCGCGCAAGCTGCTTACCTTGTGGAAACTGGTCAATGTCCACTAGCGATCGCTGGTGCTGTAGAAGCCCCCATCACGCCCCTAACACTGGCTGGATTCAGCCAGATGGGAGCCTTAGCAAGAACTGGTGCTTATCCCTTTGACCGCCGTCGGGAGGGATTGGTTTTAGGAGAGGGAGCAGCTGTATTGGTACTGGAGTCAGCCGAGTCAGCCAAACAGCGGTCAGCAAGAGTTTACGGTCAAGTATTGGGTTTTGGTTTGACATCAGATGCATATCATGCGAATGCACCAGAACCACAAGGGAGGGGGGCGATCGCTGCTGTGCAACAATGCCTCCAACGCAGTAGTCTTTCTAGCTCTGACATCGACTACATCCACGCCCACGGTACAGCAACCCAGCTTAATGACCGCATCGAAGCTCTGTTGATTCAGCACTTGTTTTCCCACCGGGTTCCCGTCAGTTCTACTAAAGGGGCTACTGGTCATACATTGGGCGCATCTGGGGCATTGGGTGTTGCTTTCTGCCTGATGGCATTGCAGCATCAGACGTTACCACCCTGTATTGGGATGAAAGAACAAGAGTTTGAATTAGATTTATTAAGTGAGCCGCGTCAGTGTGAGATTCATCAAGTGCTTTGTTTTAGTTTTGGCTTTGGCGGTCAGAATGCAGTAGTAGCTTTAGGAACATGACACTTTTTGACTAAAAGTATGGGCTATGGGAAATACCTTAGAAACTACTTCATAAATATTCTTTGATCGGGAAGGGAGTAAGCTAAGTACGGGAGAGCCGGATAAGTCTGTAATACTGAGATAATAAGCTGAGGTGCACTCAGGTTGCATGAGGAGAGAGGCTGAAACCCAGTTCTGACTGAGAACAAATCTGAAAGGTCAATACTAATTGGCTGGGAAAGGAGTTTTATCTATCACTCTGCAACTATATTGGATCAAAAAAGTAGCATAGCAAATTATAGGTATATGTACTCTCCCATAGACCTGGAATCACATCACTTCATAGCTTATTTTGAACCGGAGCAAGCAGCACAGCTGTGCCGAGTGGCTACTGTGGAGAGTTACCCCGATCAAGGAATTATTTTTGAAGAAGGTGAACTCTCAGATTGTCTATACCTAGTTTTGGCTGGTCAAGTTGAGTTTAGAAAACGAATTGGCTCCAATAGATATCAAACTCTCTCCTTTGCTAAACCAAATGACTTTTTTGGGGAACTAGGGGTTTTAGATGGAGAACCGCGCAGCACTGAGGCAATTGCCTGCGGGGAGGCAACCTTAGCCAAAATTCCGGGCAGTGGTTTGATGGCCGTTTTGGATAGCTCAAAGGGCAGCGTTGTCTTAAAAGTATTTGGTTACATGATGCAACGCCTGCGAGTTGTGACGGATCAATATGTGGATCAATTGAAGTATAAAGAGAAAATGGTGTTGGTTGGGGAGATGGTCAACACCATCATTCATGATTTCAAAAGTCCTTTTACGGGGATTCAGTTAGCAAGTCAAATGCTTAAAGAGCTGCATCCTGATGAAGAAACTCAAGAGTGGTGCGACATTATTCAAGCGCAGGGCAAGCGGATATTCGGAATGGCAGAGGAGTTGCTAGAATTCGCCCGAGGTACCAGTGTGCTGTATAAACAACCCGTCAACTTGGTGACGCTCCTACAGCAGTTTGAAAAGTTGAATAGTGTTTACTTTCAGTTGTCCCATGTCGAGTTTGTGGTTCAAGCAGCCGATGTGATAGTAAATGCAGATGAAAATAAGCTTATGCGAGTGGTACAAAACTTGGTGGGTAACGCCGTAGATGCTTTTGGAGGTCATGGTGGTAGAGTGGCAATCACTGTAAGGGTGTTTGAGAAATGGGCAGAAATCAAGATTAGTGATAACGGCCCAGGTATCCCAGAGCCAATTCGGGAGCGGTTCTTTGAACCTTTTGTTACCTATGGAAAGCGCGGTGGTACTGGCTTGGGAACAGCGATCGCCAAGTCGATTATCGACGCTCATGGTGGTCATATTTGTTTTGAGTCTCATCTCGGTGAAGGCACAACTTTCCACATCCAGTTACCCCGTTTGGCTAGTTAAGCGTATAAACCGTACCTACCGATGGGCACCTTCCGTCCCCAGAAGCTGGAATTGGGCCGATAGGATGAAATAGAGAGTGTATAAATGCTATTGCTAGAAAAAAGCACGACTCCAGCTAATGTTTGATCAGGAGGGTAGGCAAAGTGAATCAATTTAAGACTGTTGCCCTACTTAGTTTATTAAGCGCTGTGCTGATTACGGTCAGCTATTGGTTGATCGGTGGTTGGACTGGTGCACTGGTAGGGGTGGCGCTAGCTACTGTCACGAACCTAGGCTCTTGGTATTTCTCAGATAGAATTGCCCTATCAGCTTATGGTGCCCAGCCAGTCAGTCCCAGTCAAGCACCCGCTCTCTACAACCTGGTGGGACGACTTTGCGAGCGCGCTGGTTTACCGATGCCCGGAATCTACATCGTTCCCAGTTCAGCAGCGAATGCTTTTGCCACTGGTCGCGACCCCGAACACGCAGCAGTCGCAGTCACACAAGGGATTATTAACCTGTTGCCAAAGGATGAGCTGGAAGCCGTTATTGCCCACGAACTGAGCCATATTAATAACCGCGATACTCTGACTCAAGCAGTTGCTGCTACGATTGCAGGTGCTATTTCCTTCTTAGCTCAGATGGTCAGTTACAGTTTGTGGTTTGGCGGTAGTTCGCGAGACGAACGCGAAGGTGCGAATCCTCTGGGGTTGCTCTTAACTGTGATCTTAGCTCCCATCGCTGCCACCGTGATTCAGTTCGCCATCTCTCGCACGCGGGAATTTGCTGCTGATGCTGGCTCAGCTAAACTCACTGGCAACCCTAGGGCTCTAGCTCGGGCACTTCAGCGGTTAGAAGGTAATGCGAGGCAGATGCCAATTGAGGGAAATCCAGCTTTTGAGCCTCTGCTGATTATCAATCCCTTCTCTGGTGAATTCTTAGCTAATTTGTTTGCGACTCACCCATCCACAGAAGCGCGGATTAAGCAGTTACTGAAGTTGGAGCAGGAATTGCCAAATTCCACATCTGGTTATCTATCTGGTTTTTAAAGCTCTGTAGTTGCTTCTTGCAGCTAAAGGCGTTGGCGGCGATTAATTGTCATTTAGGAGGAATAACTATGAGTTCAGAAACCCCGATTCCCAAAGAGTATGCCATAGTGGAATTCAGCCCTGAGACGAATGCTCTGGTCGAGAAAGAATTGAGTGGCGAATCCGATGAGGTGAAGCGCGAAACCAAAGCGTTGATTGAGGCCATTAAACTACGGGCCCAGTCAGAGGCCAAGGCTGCTGGCGATTTTACCCGCGAGACTTATCTCAATGCCGTGCGTCAGGCGAAGGAAACGATTGAACAGAATCAGTTGATTAAGCCACAGCCGATTGAGCCAGAGAGAATTACCGAGTCTATCAGACTCATCCAGATGGAAGCAGAAAAGAATTGGGAATCTATCGTTAAGGAAGTTGCGACGTTAGGCGATCGCCTCGCCGATGCTGCCAAAGCTGCCTGGGACGCCTTTACCGCTCCTCGTCCTCATTCTTAGTTATTGAGCCTTTTTCTGGAATATATTTTTCCTAATAATCAACCCTGTCCTAGGTATAGCAAGGGCAGGTTTTTTCTTTTGTCTTTTTTCATATTCATTCGTCTACTGCAAAGTCAGTTGTTGTAAGCTGCTGATCGCTTCCAGTATTTGGCTGGGTTGCTCAATTAAAAAATCTGGTTGATGCTCTGCTAGCACTTTTTGGGAGTTGAATCCCCAACTAACTGCGATTACCTTGACACGGCTCTTTCGAGCCGCATCGATATCTCTGGTTTCATCTCCTACATAAATAACTTCTTCAACACTTCTATTTTCTTTTTTTAAAAAACTATTGATAACTCTACTTTTACCAATAAATGGCGCGCCTGAGTAAATAAAATCAAATACTTCTTGTAAGCCATTTGCTTCTAGAAATATCACAACATTTTCTTTTGAGTTAGAAGTTATAATGCCTAATTGATTGCCTTGATTTTTTAATATTAATAAAATTTCTTTGAGATCTGTTGCTATATTTAATGTATGAATTTCTTGCTTCAAAGCTAATTTAACTTTTCTCACAAGAGATGGTAACTTAAATATTGAAATACCTGAATATTGAATAATTTGGAGCGGCCCTAAATTTCTAAGATGTTCAATTTCGTCTGGGTTAATTTTCTTATAGCCATACTGCTCAGATAAGTTATTAACAATATCCACAATTGCGTTTAGTGTATCAGCAATCGTGCCATCAAAATCAAAGATTATTACTTTAATAGTCATTGTTTAATTCTAAAGAATTTAGGTGTACAAAATAACATTATGGCTGGTTTATAGCATCTACTCAAATGATGATGCTGAATTAGGGCTCTAGAGCAGCTTTCTTGCTAACATAGAAAGCATACCTGAGCTGAGGATTGCCAGCAGTGGGCTTATTTGATGATGTCAGTCGGTTCCTGGAAACCCGCTTGGAAGAATTTCTCCGCAATAATCCTCATTTGGAGTTGCAGGCGCTAGAGGAGCAACTGCGGGAGCAAGAGGAAGATACGCTACGGCTGATTGCAGAACTGCAACAGCAGGAAAAGCGAGCGCAGGACGAGATCCTCTCTACAGCCCAAGAAATCAAGAAATGGCATTTACGGGTAGAAAAGGCCAAGGCAGCCGGGAAACTAGATCTAGCCCAGGCAGCTCAAGAGCGAGAAGCAGCTCTCCTTCGTCAAGGGAATCAACTCTGGGGACAGATGCAGGGTTGTAAGGAGCGAATTGAGCAAGCTAAAGAACTACAGCGAAAGATTCAGTTACGTCGGCAAGAGGTACATACCAAAGCTGTTCAAGCTGAGGTAGACCGCAATTATAGCAACAAAGCTGAGCGGCGTTGGGATACAAATGGCTGGAATCAGAATTCCGGTAAGGGCACTACTAATAGGGAAGCCGATTCTTTGGAGGAGCAATTCCATCGTTGGGAAACAGACGACGAGTTGGAGAAGTTGAAGCGTCAGATGGGACGCTGAAGAAGGACAAGGGGTGG
>CAZZWA010000152.1:0-4824 GCA_964657555.1 uncultured Microcoleus sp. | reverse complement strand
GACGAATAGTGAAAGAAATTGGTTTGGCTGCTTGATCATTGCTGCTAGCTGGCTCAGCCAACTTTGCATGAGATTGACTAAGAGAGGAAAAATTAGGCGGATTAGTCGCAGGCATAGCGTCAGTTGTCTGATTATTAGTGTCCGTCTGTTGATCGTCTGACTCTACGAAAGAGAAGCCTCCTCTCCGTTCATAGTTGGATGCGATCGCTAAAAACGCTCCTCCCAAAATATATACTGGCAAAGGCAGGGTGAAGTGTTTCACCCACTGATATAGTTCTGCCATGCCAAACAGCACCAAAAAACTGGTAATCCACACTCTCATCTGTACTACCTAGAAGCAAGGAAAGCTGGGAGCCTTCCTCAATTTATACACTATCCAAACCCAGCATACAAAATGAAACTTTCTACACTTCTGTCGATGGGGTATCAGAAGAAGTGGTGAAGCACTATATTGAAACTCAAAAAGCACAGATCAACAGTTTTGCCCACAAGGATAATGTTAAATGGGGGGTATTGAACCCCCTCATTCAGCCCTTGCTTACATCCCCACCCCATATTAGGTTGGTGTTTTACGCCCGATTTAGAAAACGCGAGAGCTAAGGCTAGCATCCCGCGTTGTTCGCAAATCAAATTTAATCCACTGCCTGCTAAATGGTCGCAGCCAACTTGGGTTTGGCTGCTGTCGCTGTCAAGCGCTCGTATGTTGCCCGCATCTTCAAACCTACCAGAACCTGGAACAGACCAGTGCCGTTATTAGAACCTGGATATTCCCGATGCTGGAGTAACAGATGGGTCATCTCGCCCTGGTACTTAGTGGAAGTTTTACTGAGGTGGGTCTCAATGTAAATCACTTCCTCTAAATTGTCGAACTGACCATCTACTTCCAAAACGGAGACGTAGTGACCGTAGTATTCATCTGACCCGTAGAACAGTTGCATTCCAGGATAAGAACAGGTGAGCTTGCGTCCGCACGGCGTCCAGTGAATTGTTGAACCTTCATCAAACAGGTAAATTGGCTCCAAGCCTTCTATGCCTTCCCGTTGGATCAAACGAACCCGCAGTACCTTACGGTCTTTGTCATCTTTAATTAAATTGGTGGGTAACACCTGAATGACGAGATTCGCATGCTGTTTCTGCGGATCGATATAGGCATTAAAGTCTGGACGACGAGCATTAATGGCAGCCAAGACATCCTCGTAGGTGTGACCGCGCTCTGCCATATCTCGCTGAATCTTCCAGGCAATCTTGACCTCATCGCTGATGTCCAGATAAACGCTAAAGTCGAGGAGCGATCGCACCCGCTCATCATGCAAGGGATGGAGCCCCTCAATCACAATAATGTGATTCGGCTCTACCCTCTCTGGTGGGTCGATCGCGCCGGTTTCGTGGTTGTATATTGGCTTATCAATAGGCTGACCATTTTTCAGCGCTTTGACTTGTTCATACATGAGATCAAAGTTGTTTGCCCTTGGATCTAGAGCCGTAATCCCTGTCTCTTTGCGTTGCTTTCGGTCTAGACTATGATAATCGTCCAGGCAGATGACAGTTACGAAGTCTTGCCCGAACAAATCCGTCAATCGGCGCAGAAATGTCGATTTACCACATCCTGAATCTCCGGCTACGCCAATTAGAACCACGCGATCCGGCTGACTGGTCATAAGTTCCCTCTATCGAAAAAGTTGTTTACTAACTGCGTAGTGAGCAAGTTTCCATCCGTCGCCTAGAGTAAGCCCCCGATGACTTCTGGAAAACTAAGCTTTTCTAGTAAGTATTTACTCCTACCCGTTACAGTAGATCCTACCAGAATAGGATTTCTCCTACAAGGCTTACCGGGAGTAGCATGATCTACCTCAGTACCTATGCTAAGGTTTGTTGGGCATGTTTTAAAAATAAAATTGAGCCTAAATTAACAATATTGCAGTTAATTACGCGCTAGGTTTAGGACAGAGGCGTTAGGGAAAGCCATTCCTGCCGTCTATGGCGAGTTCTGTATACCCTGGCAATGCTACGCTAGGTATAAATCAGACCCTGGTTTCCTGGCTAACGTCTGGTACTGGGGCTTGTACACAGTGGAAAGGGCACGTTGCTGCAACGTGTTGAATTGGGATCGGAGTAAAAGGCCAAGCAATGTACAATCAAAGTGTAGCAGGTGGCACTGCCAATACAACATCTGGCAGCCGTCTATTTATTTATGAAGTGGTAGGACTGCGTCAGAACGGAGAGACTGACCAAACTAACTACCCTATTCGTCGCAGTGGCAGTGTGTTCATTACGGTACCTTACAACCGCATGAATCAAGAAATGCGACGGATTACTCGTCTAGGCGGCAAAATAGTCAGCATCCAGCCTATGACTGCTGACAGCCTGGGGAATGGCAAAGCTACGCCAGCGACTGAACTGCACAGCGTAGGAGAAAAAAGCAAGCCCATGACTCAAGCTAAAGAAAAAGTCACTGACATTCCAGTTAACATATACCGTCCCAACGCTCCGTTTGTTGGGCGAGTTATCAGTAACGAAGAGCTAGTCAAGGAAGGCGGTATTGGCACCTGCCATCACGTCAAGTTTGACATTTCTGCTGGTGATCTAAGGTATCTAGAAGGCCAAAGTATTGGCATCATCCCACCGGGACTGGACAATAAAGGCAAACCTCAAAAACTGAGACTGTACTCTATTGCTTCGACCCGTCATGGTGACGATGTCGATGACAAGACTGTTTCCCTCTGCGTCCGCCAACTAGAATACAAGCATCCCGAGACAGGTGAAACAGTTTACGGCGTCTGCTCTACCCATATCTGCAATCTCAAGCCTGGAGATGAAGTAAAAATTACTGGGCCAACTGGCAAGGAAATGTTATTGCCAGAAGATCCGAATGCCAAAATCATCATGATGGCGACCGGAACTGGAATTGCGCCCTTCCGAGCCTACCTGTGGCGCTTCTTTAAGGAAACTCACGAAGACTATAAGTTCAACGGTCTAGCTTGGCTGTTCTTTGGTGTCGCTACGACCCCCAACGTTCTGTACAAGGAAGAACTAGAAGAACTACAGCAGAAGTTTCCTGATAACTTCCGCCTGACTTGTGCCATCAGCCGCGAACAGAAAAACCAGAATGGCGGCAAGATGTACATCCAGGATCGGATTGCAGAGAATGCCGAAGAACTCTGGAAACTGATCCAGCAAGAGAATACTCACGTCTACATTTGCGGTTTGAAGGGTATGGAAGGTGGCATTGATGAAGCACTCACTGCTGCCGCTGTTAAGGAAGGGGTGAACTGGAATGAATACCAAAAATCCCTGAAGAGAGCTGGGCGTTGGCACGTTGAAACCTACTAGTCGTCTGTCTCATTTTTGATGGGGTTTAGGGATAGCGTTCTCGCGCCTATTCTAGAGGTAACTGAGCAAGCATGGGGGATTGCTCATGCACACCTATCAAACTGTGATTGACAAACGACTAGTGCAATATGGCAAAAATTTTCATACAGTTGTAGAGACGTTAAAGTGAACGTCTCTACAACTGTATGAGATAGAAAGTCTAAGAGGCGACTATTGCTCCTTAAAGCTTAGAAATCTTCAAAAAGCGGACTGAGACGACTCAGCACGGGGTCAAGCTCGCGGGCAGGGACAGACGTGAGAGCTTCTGGTTCTGGAGGTATTTGCTGCTCAACTTTTGCTTCCAGGTTCTGCATCTGTTGGGTTAACTGATGCAATTGATTTTCCAAGATTTCCAATGTCGCTCTCTCTGGCAGCCATTTTACCAAGCGGTTAGAAAGCTCCCGCGCAAAACTTTTTTGCAGGCTGGGCAAAATGTCGTCTAGATTAGTAGGGGCGATCGCTCCTCTGGGACGGTAAAAACGCTGGCCTTCGGAGCGATTCACCGCCTCAATTAAGGACAGGGATTGGCTGTCAGCTCCCTCAATTTGGGCAGCAACTTGATCGTAAAATTGGCTCATAGCAAATGGTTCGCTTTTGGAAGCTCCGGAAGCGGTCAACCATTAGAAAATCGGTAGTCTGATGCCCGATATCAACGACGGCAACTGAGAGGTTGAGAAAGTCTGGACTCATGTCATTTTTTTCTTGAGCTGCACACCAGATAAGACTGCCATAGCCTTCTGGCATCACCCAAACCTGGCGAATATTTACTGATACTAACTCACCCCGGTAAATCACTAAATGAGGCGAGCGCAGCAGGCTGACCAGTTGTTCTTTTTCGCGATCAAACTGCTCCTGAGAATGGTAGGGTAAACCTAGCACCACAATCAAATCTTCTTTAAGCTTGAAGTGCCCAATGCAGGCAAAGACTTTGACCAGAGCATCCTCTACCTTAGATTGACCCACTCCTAAGTTAGCCCCAAAATCAGCAGCTAGTTGGCCAATTGCATATCCTCTACCTTGATACTCCAGCCAGATATCGAGGAGCGGAGCTGTGGGTCGAGCTTCAAACCCGCCTCGTCGTACCTGTTCTACTGTGAGATGAGCTACATTGGCAGGAATGAGAACGACCTCGTCTGGGTTGCGACTTACGCAGGCTTTAGTAGATGTCCGGCCCAAGTCAACGCTGAGAATAATCTTGGAAGCAGAAGGCTGTTTTGCAGTCATCATAGATTTTCCTGCAAGCATGGCTAACTTGCAAATATTACAACGTATAGTTCTACCTTTTACCCTGAGTTTTTTGTTAACTGTTGGCGATTGAGAAGAACGCAGTTTTAAGTCTTGGACAAGAGACCAAAATACAAGGGGAAAGCATACATTAGTTTAATTAAAACTTAATTGGCTAACTTCTCAAAGTGATGAAACTATAGTGGATACAGCTCTGTTCACCCTTTTTGA
>CAZZWA010000151.1:0-12715 GCA_964657555.1 uncultured Microcoleus sp. | reverse complement strand
CGATTCTCGGTAAGTTGCCACACCCGCCCGGAGTTTAAACTCCGGGCTAATATCTCAAGTCTACTAAAGTGGACTGAAATCTTTATACAGTAGGCATTTAGTCCTCTGAGGAGGACTTTCGCTATTAGCCAGGGAATTAATTCCCTGGCGGGTCATCGGGTAGGTGCAAGATCTCAGGTTAGAGAAATCCTTGATTTCATTTCTTAACTCTCACGCACCGTGAGGGTGCAATATGTCTGTGAAAAGTTACCCAATGTAGTGCAAAATCCACAGGGATTGGCAAAGGAGCCGAACTCATGAAAACCTCTGATAAAATTCACCCTAAAGTGTTGAGAGGATATGTATTTTCAGTGTCCTTAACCAAACTAACGGCTATCGTTCTAGTGCTGGAAATTATCCTCTTCATGACAGCCTTTAGGGTGTTAGCCAAAGCAGTCAACTGGCCTGCGAGTTTGGACAAACCAGCTGCTGTGGTTTTGCCATTGTTCACCCAGCATCGTGGTGCCGCGATCGCAGGATATTACAGCTATATGCTCTCGGCGCTCCTCTTAATCCCAATCTCCCTGATGCTGCACCGTGTGCTGGCTAGAGAGAATAGTCTTTTGTTGATGAGTGCTACGTGGTTTGGCGTGCTGAGCGGCGCCATGAAAAGTCTGGGGATCGTGCGTTGGCTCTTCCTCATGCCATTTCTGGCAGACACCTATATGAATCCGAAAGCGAGCGCTACCACGCGCGAGACTGTGGCGCTGGTCTACGATGCCTTCAATCTATATGCAGGAAAGGTTGGCGAGCATCTTGGAGGGCACCTCTTGACTGCCTTTTGGGTTGGGTTGATGGCAATTGTGCTGATGCGTTCTAGGCTGGTTCCAGGTTGGATTGCCTGGACAGGCATAGTGGTTGCTGTTGGGTGGCTTGTGGGACTCATTGGCGACTTTGGTGTGAATATTGGTCCGGTGGTGTCGATCAACACGTCGCTGTTAAATTTCTGGTATTTCGCCCTTGCTGTAGCGCTCTTTCGAACTCGTACTAGATGAATAGCATCACTGAGAGTGCAGCAACCGCTAATGCCAAACTAGTTTTTGGCGACAACCTAATACATTTACAGTTTTGTAGCACACCTGCTGATACAAGAAATATTCTATTGGGTGACGGGGCACAACTGGCAATGACAATGCTCAATTTCTCCGAAAGATTTTCCATTGCGACTGGGTTTTGTGTTCCATAGACTTGTTCCTAGAACTTGATACGATTTCTGAACCTTTACTTAAACCTTCAACTATGCGTGCTTACCTCCTTTCAATACTTCTTGGCTTGACAACAACTGCCGCAATGTGTACACCTCTACCTGTTCAGGCTAAGGCTAACGTCTATCAAGAAGTGTCTGGTCAACAAAGTATCAAGTTTGATGCACAGACACTTGCTGTGCTGAAGTCTCTAGGACTATCTTTGGCTTCGGTAGACAGTACGGCTGTGCCAGAGCCTGGTTTTGACTATGGCTGGGCCCTGATTCCTCCCAGTGCAGATCCTAATGTTCGAGGTACTCACTTTACCTTTAGTTACGATAATGAAACAGGAGCCTTTATTCCTTTAGGTGAAGGGATAGAAGGAGTAGAAGAGTATGCTACCACCCTAGTCTTCAATGTAGACACGACAAAGCTTGCTCTTCCTCCCCAACTAGTGCTTGACGGAGTCTCTATCACCCTTAGTCCTGATAGAGATTTTTTAAGTTCACATACAGCAGCCAATGGTTTGCCCCTACTGGATCTACAGGCATCAGCCCCTCCTGTCGTTGATTTTGATAATAAAAGCTTCAGATTCAACGGTATAAAAACGTATGTTTCTCCAGAGTTCAGCAATTTGCTTGTGAATGCTGGGGCGAGCAAGGAGATTACAGGTTTGAAGTTTGCCGATACTCAGGGAGTGTATAAGTTTGCCGAGGTTCCTGAACCGGGAAATGTATTGGCAATCTTGATGACTGCTAGTGCAGCGCTAGTTGTGAGAAGGCAAAAGCGTTAAGCGACCTGAGTCTGATGCCAAAACTTACGCAACTATCACAATGATCGCCTAGGACCTTGTTAGGGCTTACCACCCACTTAAACTACAGTAATCCTAGGTGAAATGCTCTCCACATCTCCCTTGTCTCTCTTGTTGGGAAATTAAATAGGATTGCTATCGGCAATAGTTATTGCGAGCACCAGGTTATTTGAGTTGCTAATAAGTTGTCTAAAAGCAATTTTTACTAAGCTGATAAATAGTTTGGCTTGTAGAGAGAGTCAGCCAGGGGCATCCCGTTTTGGCAAATTTATCTGACCCCTCATTCCCCAGCCCCTTCTCTCACGAGAAGGGGCTCAAACACTTTATAATCCTCGCTTTTCATCGGAGATGGGTTAGGGTGTTAGCGCGATCGTGCCGTCAGGCTCGATTCGGCACGAAGTGCAGTTGTTTTTTCCGGCATTGGGATGCTTCCCAGTCAGCTAAGTTTTTCAGTAGTAAATCTTAAACTCGTAGGGTGCGTTACAGGGCAGAGAGTTGTATCACTGCTAAAAATTCACCCACAAGTATGCGCCTAACGCACCCTACTGTAACTTAATACTTACTTGATAAATGACTCTAAGTTGAATAAGCAGAACCTAAATAATATCCACTCTATTCGAAAGATTATCTCTTATGAACTTGATTTGAAAAATTTTAAACTTATGGTTGAAGTTCACCAAAATTACAAATTTACACAAAACTATGCGTAATTATCAACTTGCCACACTTCTTGGACTCACCACTACCCTCACACTGGGCGTACATTCATCTGTTCAGGCCGCAACGTTAAACTATGACTACAACCAACTTTCTTTTATTTCATCAAGACCAATCGAATCTAATCACGTTCTGAATTTTTATGGAGACACATCCGACAACCAAGGATTTGCACCTTTTTACAATCTAGATTCCTCTGCTCTAGACCATGGTCATAGAGAAATCGGTCTGAATTCACGCAAGGATGCGCCAATTAATAATGCCCCTTATTACGGGACTGGTCGTCAGGGAAGTCCTGAACAACCTGCAAGTGGTGCCACCAGAACGGCAACTTTGACTGAAAGCACCAGTTTCTCTAGCTTTAGCAACTATCTAACTAATAACGGAATTCCGCTAAGTAATATTGGTTTCGTCTTTGGCCAAAAAAGCGACCGTAGTTTTACCCAAACGTGGAATTTAGGTTCTGACACTCGTGGCGTAGATTGGTCAGCTAGTCCTGATTCACCTCGCGAAGAAAGAATTTATAAAGCTAATCCAAATGATGTTGAGATAGCTTTGGTGGATGGCACAAATAAAATACTTGATTTGGGTTATTCCAATTTTTATTCTGTAGAAGATTACGGTTCTTCACCGTCACCTAATGACGATTTTGAGGGCAATTTTACTGACATACTTAAGCCAACTGAAGTGAGTGGGTTAGATGCATTGGATAAAGGTTTGGCTGATGCTTTTTTAAAAGATGTTACTGCCGATGGTGGTGGAATCCAGTTTGTTAATGAGAACTATGGAGTTCTGGACGTTGATCTGGCACAAGGAAACGGATACGGTATATTCCGTCTTCCATTCCCGATCGAACTTCGAGCAGTTCCCCTGAAAGCAGTACCCGAACCTTCTTCAGTATTGGAGATATTAATGTTTGGGGCTTTGGTAGCAGTTTTCCGGCTGAAAAGACAGAAGACCAACCGTGTGTCATCAACTTAGAGCTCGTTTGTAAAGAAGACACGGAGTCGGGGAGACACAGACATTATTCGCGTCATCGCGCTTTCCTGTCTCCCTCGTCGCCCTACACCCATCAATTCTCAGTTGAGAGAGTATTAAATGTCTGATCTCCTATGAACGCAATATCTCTACAAAAGAGCACGACTCGACCAACCTTTCCTCCATCATCTTACAGCCCTAGGAATTTAGATGAAAGCGTTATAGCGATCGCCCACTTGGGGCCACTAGGCACTTATGCAGAAGCCGCAGCCTTAGCTTATGTAAGTCGGCTAGCTGGGGAAACGGGAAAACAAGGACTTTTACATCCCTATCCAAGCATTGCCCAGACACTACGAGCAGGAGCACAGGGGCTGACTGATCTTTGCGTCGTACCAGTGGAAAATTCTGTAGAGGGTAGTGTCTCTATGACGCTAGATACGCTATGGAATTTGGATACACTGCAAATTCAACATGCCTTGGTCTTGCCGATCACACACGCCCTCATTTCAGGCGCCAGAGATTTGGCGACCATCCAGACAGTTTATTCTCATCCGCAAGCCCTAGCTCAGTGTCAGAGGTGGTTGGAGCAGTTTCTCCCATCAGTCCATCTGGTTCCCACCAACGCAACTACGGAGGCGCTACAGCATCTGGATCGGGATCAGACTGCTGGAGCGATCGCTTCCTCTAGAGCTGCCCAACTCTACAATCTGCCAGTTCTGGCTTGCCCGATTAATGATTATCCTGACAACTACACCCGGTTCTGGGTGCTAGGTTTACAGCCATCAATTGGTGGCAGTCACACAACGCTGGCTTTTAGTGTTCGTGCCAATATTCCGGGCGCACTCGTTAAACCGCTCTCTTGTTTTGCCAGTCGAGACATTAATCTCAGCCGGATAGAATCTCGTCCAACCAAGCGCTCCCTTGGCGACTATGTTTTTTTCATTGACCTGAAAGCTGATTCTAGAGAGGCTTGTGTGCAATCGGCCATTGAAGAATTAGCAACTTACACTGAAACGCTCAAGTTTTTTGGTAGCTATTCGATGAGTTGAGTCTCTCTGGTTTAACATACTTCGCAATGGGCACAAACTGAAGGCTTAGGATCGCGACAACTTCTGGTATACGCTATGACAGCTAAATTAACTTTTGATCCCTGGATCGCCTGCCCTAAACCAAATCCGCAGGCTCGCCTCCGTCTATTCTGCTTCCCATGCGCCGGGGGCACATCCTCAGTATTTAGTACTTGGCCAAATAGCTTGCCACCGGATGTGGAAGTTTGCTCTGTGCAACTTCCAGGACGGGGGCGCCGACTGATAGAACCGGCTTTTACCAGGCTTTCGCTTCTTCTTCAAGCACTGGTACCAATCCTGCGACCTTATTTAGACATACCGTTTGCCTTTTTTGGCCACAGTATGGGTGGTATGGTCAGTTTTGAAATAGCTCGTCAACTCCGACGACAGAATCTTCCTAGCCCAGTTCACCTGTTTGCCTGTAGTTGCCCTGCTCCCCAAATACCTATTCGGAAACCATTTATCCACACATTACCCGAAGCTGCATTCATAGCAGAACTGCGCTATCGTTACAATGCCATACCACAGATGATTCTGCACAATGATGAACTGATGCAGCTGTTCCTGCCTATTCTACGAGCAGACTTTGCCATCATTGAAACCTACGCTTATACAAACGAAAGGCCACTCGACTGCCCGATCTCCGTCTTTGGGGGTTTACAGGATGGCGCAATCAGCTACGAGCAATTGGAAGCTTGGCGAAACCAGACGAGTCGCTCTTTCTTGCTGAAAATATTCCCTGGCGACCATTTCTTCCTGCATAATCCTAAATCACCTTTTTTGCCTGCCTTATCTCAACAGATGTTGGGGCACTTTACCACAAGCTGATGTCAACAGTGCTTTGAGCGCCAAAAAGCCTACACTCATCTCTCAAAAAACTTTATCCATAACTTAGCACTCAAGAATGGCGAATCGCTGATTTGAGACTTTGGCAAAATTCTCCGATCGCCTCCAATCCCTCAGCAGGTGTCCCATCTGCCAAACGTTTGACAAAGGCACTACCTACAATCACCGCATCTGCCCCCCAGTCTTTCACTTGCTGCGCGTGTTCTGGTAATGAGATGCCAAAGCCGATGCCAATAGGTTTGCTGGTGACGCTACGCAGCTGATGGAGTAGATCTTGCACTCGTGCTTCCAACCCAGAACGCACTCCTGTGACACCAGTGACGCTGACTAAATAAATGAAACCTTGTGACTGACGGGCGATCGCTTCTATACGTTCTTTAGGAGTTGTTGGAGCGACCAATAAAGTTACTTCTATACCAGAATCAGCAGCTGGTTGCAACAACCCCTCTGCCTCTTCCAATGGCAAATCAGGAACCACCAACCCTCGTACTCCTGCTTTTGAGAGCCGGTTTAAGAAAGGTTTGATGCCCCTATTCAATATGGGGTTGTAGTATGTGAAAAGGATAATCGGCGATCGCAAGTCTGTTAAGCTTTGTACCATTTCTAGTACCGCCTCCAAGCGAGTACCTCCAGCTAGCGCCCTCGTTGCTGCTGCCTGGATAGTTGGCCCATCTGCCAGGGGATCTGAATATGGCACGCCCAGCTCAATCAGGTCAGCACCGTTGCGCTCCAGAACCCGTAAAGCTGCTGCTGTTGTCTCCAAATCTGGATCGCCAGCAGTGATAAAGGGAATTAGGGCGCATTGTTGGCTTTTCCGTAGGGACTCAAAGCAGTCAGAAACTGAGGTCATTCGATTTTGAATTTTGAATTTATCCTCTAACTGATGACTGAGACAAAATGTTTGCTGATTTTCTTCTATCTCATGTCCCATGTCTCAAAATCAGGTTTTTCTCCCGTAACTGCGGGAGAACCTTCATCCTTTCTCTAAACCCTTTTTTTCCTTGTCTATTTCGGCTTGCAGTTGAGTAAGTTCTTCTGGAGTCATTGCTTCCAGCCGCTTCTGTAAAACGGCTTCTTCATAATCCTTGAGTTGCTGGGCATAGGTCATCTGTTTTGTTCCCACCCGGAATAGGTAGGTTAGCAGCCAGCCTACCAACACACTCACCAACAACAATTGACTCCAGATCCCAGCCTGTTGGCTACCCAGCCCAAAAACCTGCAAAATCCCATATGCTAGACCCCCAGCGGCAAACACGCCTAGGGCAATTCCGATTGCGTCAATTCGTCGCATTTAGGGTTGACCTATTGAGCTGTTCATGCTTCAACTTGCCGCCGCTTGGGTCGAAAATTTAGAAATGGGCTGAGGAGCAACAACCCTGGAAAGAAAGAGAAAACCAGGAAGTACATGAAGACTCGCTCAATAGAGCTAGCAACGTACCAACGTTTTTGTAGGTAAGCAAAGAGGGCAACGGGAACCACCAAAAGGTAGGCTCCACTCAAAATCAGATAAAGGGCTGCAAGAACCATAATAAGAACAATTTATAACTAGTCAGGGGTTGGTTGCCTCAGAAGCCAGAACTCAGAAGCCCAAAGGGCTTTTTGCTTTGAATTCGTAGGATACTGAACTTTAATTATTCTACCGCTTCCAGGTCTAGAGAGTCGGTCAAGTAATCGAGATTGACAAATTAACTATTCTATGTTTTTACGGAAAATCCGTAAATTTCCACCGACCCTGCCTCCCCTGCTCAAGAACAGCTTAGCACCACCACCGAACTCTGAATACTTGACCGATGCTCTAGGGAGCGGGTTCTTCCCGTTTAGGTTGATTACAAAGGTCGGGCATGGAGGGGAAATAAGTTCTCTATTAGCGGGAAAGAGCGTTAATACATAGAAGGAATGTTGACAATCGTGCCAGCTCTGAGATATTTCTGCCAAATTTGATACAATGCTGGCCTAGTTGTAGATGTGTGGCATTTTGTCGCTCAAAAACAGCGATCGCCTATGCGCCCGAAGCTAGTGGAAGCGATGATTCCAGTGATGCGGTTGTTGATCAAGGAGTTGTTTGGAGCGTATTTTACGTCATTTTCCCATGGAACTTGAATCTCTGCTCAGACTCCGTCGCACTATTCGCGTCATCGGCTTTGACGATGCTCCTTTCTCACGCACTCAGATTGGTAAACATTCTTCCTTGTCTGAGGAGAGCGTTACCAGAGTGGCCTTAGAAGGGCGATCAGCCAGCGTACATGCTCGCGAGGGCGATAGTGCGGGGGAAGGAAATGTCTACATTGCTGGGGTAGTTTGTGCAAGAACCCGATTTGAGGGCATGGTTTGGGGAAAAGTACAGCAAGACGGATGGGATGCTACAGATACAGTTTGCCAGCTACTCCTTGGTAGAAAATTCTTGCCCCAGTTGCATATTGTGCTGCTAGATGGAATTGCGTTTGGAGGATTTAATGTCGTCGATTTACCTTTGCTTTCAGCACGACTAGCACTGCCGTGCGTTGCTGTGATGCGGCGTCATCCTAACCTAGCTGCTGTAGAACTAGCTATTCATCGTCTACCACAACCAGAGCGACGCCTTGAGCTGCTGCACCGTGCTGGTGATATTTATGAGTATCCACCCTTCTGCTTCCAGGTGTGTGGTGCTAGCCCAGATGTCACTTATTTGGTGCTGCAACGCCTGACTGACTGCGGTCATGTGCCAGAAGCATTACGGCTGGCTCATTTAATTGGAGCAGCTGTGGTAAAAGGAGAAAGTAGCAGCTCTGCATAAAGTATGTAACGAAAGTTTAAATTTCTCTCCCAGGTTGCACAAACAGACCAAGAAATGCTGGAATAGACAGAGGCTATCTTGTATTAATAAGAAAGCCAGATGAATCCAACATGGGGGCGTGGCGGAATGGTAGACGCTACGGACTTAGCTAACTGAGCCTTGACGGAGAAATCTGTCAAGTGACCGCTCTCAAATTCAGGGAAACCTAAATCTGGCAACAGACAAGGCAATCCTGAGCCAAGCCAAAGTAAGTGCTGAGTGCTAAGTGTCGAGTTTATTTAAAACTCACAACTTGCAACTCACAACTCTATGGAAGGTGCAGAGACTCGACGGGAGCTACCCTAACGTGAAGCCGAGGGTGAAGGGAGAGTCCAATTCTCAAAGCCACTGGATAAAATACCAAAGGCAGTAGCGAAAGCTGCGGGAGAATGAAAATCCGTTGACCGTAAAAGGTCGTGTGGGTTCAAGTCCCTCCGCCCCCATTCCCATCATTTACATAAAAGGTGTTGAGTGACCTTGGACTTTGCCGCTTGTCATTGGTCAAGCATTTCCTAGTCGCAGTCATTGAGGGCTTTTCTAGAGCCGAAAGCGCTCGGATTGATTCACCAAGGTTCGCAGAGCTGAACTCGACGGCCTTTCAAGTTTTTCAAAAGGAATAAGGCGTGGCTATGACACATACCCATAGCGATCGCTACGAAGCCCCACAATACAACATAAGTAGACTCTCGGACGGGTAACCCAGGCGATGGGCGGAGTTTCTGTGGTGATTGGCATTCCTGCCCAACCTCCAGCCTCTAAAAAAGCTTTAACCCTTCGACTTTCTTAATCTAGCTCAGATATGATGAGAGTGGTAGAGAGCCTTTGAGTATTGGGTTTTACCCGTTTCTCCAGCTAGGTTCATAGTTACGAACATTTACATTGCTGTAGTATGACGCTTTAATCATGAGTGAAGAGGCATTAGTGTATCCCCGCCAAGAGACTCGCTAACGCTTTTCACTAAACTCCCTACGGGTAACTCATCATTATGCCATACGATACGGATTGCCACAACTCCGCGTCCGACGCTCATGCAATCGCCTACCGAGAGCGTCTCTCCCCTTGGGCAATCACCCGTCTGCTTCCCAACACGCAACAGACTGTTGTTGCTCGCTTCCGCACTCGGTCTGATGCAGAAGGTCGTTTGCGGCATTTGCGTCAGCAGAACCCTACTGCTTCCTTCACAGTAGTGTTTGATTGTCAGCGAGACACAGAACCAGAAACTGCTCCTCCTCTAACCGGAGAAGAATCCGCCATTTGAAGCTGAGGAGAGGCGATCGCCTTTCTGGAAATCAAAGTGCGATCGCAATTTAGAGAAAATAGCGATAGATATCTTTACGGTTTAGTATGGGTCCATTATGGCAAGGGTTAGTCCTCCATCCTCAATTGCTTCCAGCAGACCCTGATCATCCCAGATCAAGCCCTAGTTGTGTTTCTCCAGATGTAACTTTTGAGGAATGAGAAACTTTTGGATCAACACCAACTTTCCTAACAGCCTCACAAATAATGCTGCTAATTGATGAACGGCATAAAGCGACTTCTTTACCTAAAGCAGAATCAGTTATAGCTTGATGGCACAATCAAACCTTGGAGTGCTTCCTTCTTAAATCCCTTGCTTTGCACCAAAACTCCAAAACCTCCCAATCCCTGGGGATCGATCAGCTGATGTAGCGCATCGCGACGCCGCAATAGCTGCTGGATACCTTGAGCACCAACAACATCGGTTGTTGAGAGTGCAGCAATGCGATCGCCGATTCCCAATGCCATCAGAAATAAACCCTGCTTAGTAAAACCGACTGTCTGCAATCCGCACAACTCCCCCTGACGTTCCAAGGCGGTAAAGTCTACATGGGCAGTGATATCTTGATGCCCAATATATATGTATGGGTTGGAATGGTGAGTATGACGGTAGTAGCATTGCAGTGTCCCTTGGGAACGGGCAGGATGGTAATACCGAAAAGACGGGTACCCATAATCGATTGTTAAAAGATACCCCCGTTGTATCAGGTCGGCAACGGTACTCAACCAGTCCAGTGCGGCTAGATTCACCTCACTGCGATACCCATCAGTATAAGCACTTGATGGCAACTCAATCCCTACCAAGTCAAAATACTCGGCAAGCTTGGGCATTGAAGGTTCGCCTGTCACTTCTACAAAGTGCTGGGACTGGGAACTTTCCAATCCCCAATCCTTAGAAACATAAATTTCCCGCAACTGCCCCTCTTGAATCACGAATTGATGCACTGGTAATGCATCTACCAACTCATTGGAAAAACAGCAGCCAGTTATAGAGGCACTGGGTATCTCCTCAAACTTACACCACCTTACAGGCAACCCTTCCTGGTTTCCCTGTTTAGGAGGTAGCACTCCCGCTAATATCTGCTGCTGTTGGGCAATCAAGGCGGCTGACGTTTCCACAATAAGGTACTCTAGGGCAGCAAAAAAGTCGGGATGACGTAGGTTTAGGTACTGTAGGACATCAGCTGCTAAAAGCCCAGCACCTCCTCCCATTTCCATCAGGGTAAATGGTACTGGACGCCCCAAGATATCCCACATTTGAGCAAATTGCTCAGCCAGTAACTCGCCAAAATCGGTACAGAGATGAGGCGAGGTAAAAAAGTCACCAGAAGACCCGATATTGACAGCATTAGTAGCATAGTAACCGTGCTGTGGATGATACAGCACCAAGTCCATATACTCAGCAAAAGTTATGTGTCGGTGCGGACTTTCTAAGATGCGACTAGCAATTAGCTCGCAAAGTGCCAAATTGCAGTCATTGTTGATTTCAGCCATCGAAAAGCGCCGAGGTATTGAACTCTTGCGGTCTAAGGGAGTGTTCCTTATACTCTAAGACCATACCCAGAGGGTTGGTCTTAGTTCAACAGGTTCGCTCTTACCTTACCCCCTAGTCTTTAAAAAATCTTCTACTTCGGCAGCTGTTGGTTGAGCAGCGATCGCCCCTGGCTTCATAGTCGTGATTCCACCTACCGCACTGGCATAAGTCACCACCTGCTTGGCAATTTCTGGATCGGCAAGACTTTGAATACCGTGCTGGCACACTTGGTGAATGAACCCGGCGACAAAACCATCACCAGCACCAGTTGTGTCTACCGTGGGTACGGAAAAGGCTGGTAGCTGCCCTTCGTTTTCAGCAAGGCAGTAAGCAGAACCATGTTCGCTATCTGTCACCAAGACCCCCTCAGCATTGTCAAGGCGGTAGGTAATAGCACCAGCATCAGTTGTGTCAAAGAGTAACTCTGCTTCTTCTTTGGTAATTTTCAGAAAATCGATGTGCTTCAATAAGTCGTGAATCAGTGGCTTGGCAGTGTCGAGGTCTTTCCAAAACACTGGTCGCCAGTTCACATCCACAAAAATTTTGACATGGTGCCGATTGGCTAGATAGATAGCCTGGTTAATGGCCTCTCGCGTTTCAGGATAAGCCAGTTCTAAGGTGCCTAACACTAAAAAATCAGCTGTTTCAAACAGAGTTACCGGCAGTTTATCTGCTTGGAGGTGGGTATCAGCAAAATCTGCTGTGTCCCGATCTCCAAACCCAGCAAAATGGCGTTCGCCAGATTCTGAGCGCACAACATAGACTTGCCGAGTTGGTTTTGTGGGATGGCGCTGTATACCAGTACTGTCAACGCCTACGAATTGTAATAGCTTCACTAAGTCATCACCCGGCTGATCCTGGCCAACACAGCCGATAAATCCAGATGAGGTTCCCAACTTCACCAAAGCGCAGGCAACGTTGGCGGGTGCTCCTCCTGGATAGGGAGTCCACGATTCAACTTCATGGAGCGATCGCCCCAGTTGATCGGCCAGATTATCAAACAAAATCTCTCCGAGGCAAAGAACGCGGGGATTAGTCACGATGGCTTGCTTCCTCAACTAATTTCACTATAATTTTTCTCCAAAAAATGCCCATGCAAAAGCCCTCCGGTCGTTGGAGCGGAAGTCTATCACTTTACAGCTTATTCTGTGGCCTATTCTGTTATTTCTGCAACCAGCTTGCCTAGAGCATCGGTCAAGTATTCAGATTTCGGTAGTGCTGGGCTGTTCTTGAGCAGGGGGAGCAGGGGAACTACCCAAAAGCTGAGCCCCTGTACCAAAAGTCTGTGGCTATCTATGAGAAAGTGCTAGGGCCAGAGCATCCAGATCTGGCCCTCAGCCTCAACCCCTTGCTTTCAGATTTTGTCTCCCAGCGCCAGCCCTGGTTGAGAATGGCGATTGGAGCAGTCTAAAGTAGCGACAAGCGACAAAT
>CAZZWA010000150.1:8392-12779 GCA_964657555.1 uncultured Microcoleus sp. | reverse complement strand
GCAATTTCTTTGACTGATTTAGTAGCAGCAATCAGCTGATCCTGACTATCTGTGTCAATGCCATAGAAACATGGGTGAGTCACGGGGGGGGAAGAAATCCGCATGTGAACCTCAGCCGCACCCGCATCTCGGATGGTTTTAACAAGTTTTCGGCTTGTGGTACCCCGGACGATAGAGTCATCAACAATTACCACTCTTTTCCCACTCAAGACATCTTTGAGAGGGTTTAGCTTCATCCGGATGCCAGACTCGCGCATTGTCTGAGTCGGCTGGATAAAGGTGCGACCAACATAGCGATTTTTAATCAAACCTTCCGCGTAGGGGATGCCAGACACCTGAGAGTAACCAATAGCAGCAGGGATGCCGGAATCGGGAACCCCCACGACGATGTCAGCCTCAGTTAAGGCTTCTTTGGCTAGTTGCTGCCCTAGTCGCAGCCGATAGCTATACAGACTTTCGTCATCATGCATCACGCTATCAGGACGGGCAAAGTAAATCATCTCAAAGATGCAAAGCTTACGCTTGGGTTTTTCTGCCCAAGAGAAAGATGTCATTCCTTTTTCAGTAATCCAGACTATCTCTCCAGGTTCCACATCCCTCAGATAAGTGGCACCAATAATATCTAAGCCACAGGTTTCTGATGCAAGGACGTAGTAAGGTCGGGAGCCGCCATTTTCTGAGGGATTATGACTCAAGGTACCAATGACTAGAGGGCGAATACCATTAGGATCGCGGGCACCCATCAGACCATTTGGGGTACCGATGGCTAGACTAAAAGCTCCTTGGCACCGACGAAAGGCACGGGCAGCTCCTGGCAACCAATCGTGGCCTGCGTTAACTTCTTGAGCTAAACATAAGGCGATCGCTTCTGAGTCTGTAGTTGTAACTACATTACAGTTACGCTGGAGTAACTCATCCCGCAGTTTTGTGGTATTGACTAGATTACCGTTGTGAGCGAGAGCTAGAGGCCCCAAGCGAGTTTCAACGACAGCTGGCTGGGCATTCACGACGCGACTGGAGCCAGTTGTAGAGTAACGAGTATGACCAACTGCTAGATCTCCAGGTAGCTGGCTCAAGACGGTTTCGTTGAATACTTGAGCTACTAACCCCATGTTTTTATACAAATGCACCTTTCCTGACTCGAAGGTGGCAATACCCGCAGATTCCTGACCTCGATGCTGTAAAGCATACAGGCCAAAGTAAGTTAATTTTGCTGCATCTTCGCCCGGTGCATAAACACCAAAAACACCACAGGCTTCCTCTGGCTTATCTACATATGATTCATTAACATCCACAGAGAATGCTTCTGTATCAGGATCTTCGGCAGGATCGTCATCACAGGAGAAAGAACAGTTGAGAATCATGCTCGGACTCGGCTCCTTGTTTGGTCTGGAAACTTGCTGTCTAACCACAGGAATAAGTAATACTACTTACTCAATGTTAAGGGTTTCTTAATAATCCCATAAAAAACGACTAACGTAACTATGCTATGAGCGTGTGTTGATCAGTAATGGATCGCTATGTAAAATTGGCATTGTCTAAAATCACAAAGGCCGTTTCACTAGATCGAGAGCCGCCGCTCTAGGCAGGAGTACCAAGCGTAGCTTATATTCTCGATCCTAACGTCGATTAAGGTTTGGTTATCTACCGTAAGAACCCGTAAACAAGTGTCGGGTTTCTCTACAATGCCAATTTTTTCCCAATCCTCCCCCAACTGCTCTTTTAAATAGCTTTCCCATTTAGTCTGTTGTTCTAACGATACTGAAACAACAATTCGCGCTCCTCCCTCGCCAAATAGAACCCAATCCCAGCGTTTAGATAGTTGTGCTGCCAAACTCAAGTGAATTTCTGCTCCCAGCTGGCTTGAGATACAAGCTTCTGATAGGGCGATCGCCACCCCTCCCTCACTACAGTCATGAGCTGAATGCACCCAACCTTGACGAATTCCCTCACGACAAGCAGTCTGCACCCGACGTTCCAAATCAAAATCCACCACTGGCGGTAACCCAGCAACCGTGCCATGAATTGTTGCTAAATACTCCGACGCTCCCAGCGTCACATTGGGGCACGATTCACGATCCGCTTCTGTATCCAACCGCTTACCCAGTAGATAAATTACATCTCCCTGTGTCTGCCACCCTTGACCACATACCCGCTTGATATCAGGAACTAACCCCACCATACCGACAACTGGTGTTGGATAAATTGATTGAGGGTTGCCATTGGGGTCGATGGTTTCGTTGTAGAGAGACACATTGCCACCTGTGACTGGCGTACCCAACTCCCGACAGGCTTCCGCTATACCACGGCATGCTTCTGCCAGTTGCCAGTACCCCATCGGCTTTTCTGGGCTACCAAAATTGAGGTTATCTGTAACTGCCAGAGGTTCTGCTCCTACGCAAGTGAGGTTGCGAGCAGCTTCTGCCACAACCGCCTTAGCCCCTTCATAGGGATTGAGATAGACGTAACGGGCATTGCAATCCACTGTTGCGGCTACACCCTTGAGGTAGTTTTGAGTAGAAGAATCTTTGCTCTCATAACTCAACACTTTTAACTCATCCTTTTCCAAAGGGGGGCGCACTCGCACAACAGATGCATCTGCCCCACCAGGAAAGATAACAGTATTGTTTTGCACCTGATGGTCGTACTGGCGATAAACCCAGCGTTTGGAAGCAATAGTAGGTGTATCCAACAGAGTTAGCAGAACGTCATTCCATGTTTGGAAACCCGCCTGGATTTCTATACCAGCTGTTGTACAGTTTGGCAGAGAGGTATCTGACCACTCCCAAGCTTTACGGGCATACTCTGGGGCTTGGGTTAATAATTCTCGGTGGTAAACTGGAGTGTTATCGGCTAATGCTGACGCTGGTACTTCTGCTGCTACTTTGCCTTGGAACAAAATTCTGACAATTGGCTCGGCAATGACTGTTCCTGCCACCACTGCTTGCAGTCCCCAACGGTGAAAAATCTCAATCAATTCCTGATCGCGACCTTTGTGGGCAACAAACAGCATTCGCTCCTGAGATTCAGACAGCAGGTACTCATAAGGCACCATGCCAGTTTCCCGGACGGGGATTTTGTCTAAATCTAGTTCAATACCGACGCCCCCCTTAGCTGCCATCTCAGATGTGGAACAGGTAATTCCTGCTGCTCCCATATCTTGAGCTGCTACCACTGCGCCTGTCTTAAACGCTTCTAGGCACGCTTCAATTAGAGATTTTTCTAGAAAAGGGTCACCCACCTGCACAGCTGGGCGATCATCTACAGATTTATCACTCAATTCTGCACTAGCAAAACTTGCGCCTCCCATGCCATCACGCCCAGTGGTGGAACCAACATAAAGCACTGGGTTGCCGATGCCAGATGCTCCAGACATAACGATTTCGGAAGTTTCCATCAATCCCAGTGCCATGACGTTCACTAAGGGATTGCCCGAATAAGCTGGATCGAAGTAAACTTCGCCACCGACTGTAGGCACGCCCACAGAATTGCCATAACTGCTAATTCCTGATACCACGCCACTAAATAATCGGCGGGTACGGGCATCCTCCAACTCACCAAAGCGCAGAGAGTTTAACAAGGCAATGGGACGCGCTCCCATTGTAAAGATATCCCGCAGGATACCACCTACGCCAGTTGCCGCTCCTTGAAATGGTTCTATAGCTGAGGGATGATTGTGGGATTCAATTTTAAAAGCCAGCCGCAGCCCGTCACCTAAGTCTACGACACCAGCATTTTCTCCTGGACCGACGAGAATGCGATCGCCTTCGCTCGGAAATTGCTTCAGCAGTGGTCGCGAGTTCTTATAGCAGCAATGCTCTGACCACATGACACCAAACATGCCCAGTTCAGCTTTGTTGGGATGACGCCCCAGCCGCTTGATAATTTCTTCATACTCTTCAGGCTTGAGACCTTCAGTGGCAATTTCTTCAGGCGAAAAGGGAGTAGACGAGATGGCGGACATGTAGCTTTTGCACCAATAGGACAAATCCTTATTCTACTGATTTCTAGCAAGTCTCTCGCAAAGCGCGATCGCTGCGCTGGACTCTCAACATCAAGTTGACTCCGATATGGGCAATTGAACCGAACAAAGCCTTGGCCTCTGACAGCTACGAAGTCCTAGAATAGAAACATGCAGCAAGCAGAATTTACACTCTTACCTTGGTGCCTTAGCGCGCTCTAGCGTTCAAGTAGTCACAATTTCTGGTAGCGATCGCCACCTCTCTTCCCCTGGTAAGAGTGACGTGGGAGGAAGGGGCAGGGACTTGAATAAGCCTACCCTGCCTAGTTTGGGGCATCTTTCGACAGGGCTCAGGAAACCACCACGGGGAGATTGCCCCTACGAATAAGCCATCAAATTAACCTAGAAAAATCACTAGGAAGTCGA
>CAZZWA010000150.1:1813-8292 GCA_964657555.1 uncultured Microcoleus sp. | reverse complement strand
TCAGCAAACTGAACAGCCTCGTCCACTATCGCTTGGATTTTGCGCTCAATCTCTTTGAGTTCGTCTTGATCCGCCAGATTTTGCTCGGTGAGGTAAGCCGCAAGCTTTTTGATAGGATCGCGGGTAAACCAGTATTCTTTCTCGGCTTTTGTCCGGAGTTCGTCTGGATCGGCCAGAGAGTGACCGCGAAAGCGATAGGTGAGAGCTTCAATAAGAGTAGGCCCTTCACCAGCACGGGCACGGGCAACCGCTTCTTGGGCGACAGCACGCACTGCTAAAACATCCATGCCATCTACTTCAACACCAACCATGCCAAAGGCAGCAGCTTTTTTATAAATTTCCGGTACAGATGTCGCCCGTTCGTGGGCCATGCCAATTGCCCACTTGTTATTTTCTACAACATATAGAATTGGCAGTTTCCAGAGAGCAGCCATGTTCAAGCACTCAAAAAACTGACCGTTATTGCAGGCTCCATCTCCAAAAAAGCAGGCAGTTACGAGATCTGAGCTGGCATCTCCCAATGCTTCGCGGCGGTACTTGCTAGCAAAAGCTGCTCCTGTGGCTACTGGTATACCTTCAGCCACAAAAGCATATCCCCCTAGTACGCGGTGTTTGGCGGAAAACATGTGCATCGAACCACCACGACCTTTACTACAGCCAGTTACTTTGCCAAACAACTCAGCCAGCACCTCTTTAGCTGGAACGCCAGCACTCAGAGCATGGACATGGTCGCGATAGGTGCTGGCAACATAATCTTCACCGGGGCGCATCGCCTTAATCACACCCGTTGACACAGCTTCTTGACCGTTATACAAGTGGACGAAACCGAACATTTTGCCCCTATAGTACATTTCGGCGCACTTATCTTCAAAAAAGCGCCCCAAAATCATATCCTCGTAGAGTAGTAATCCTTCTTCTTTAGTAATTTGAGCCTGAGCAGTCTGAAATACGGGTATTGTACGTTCCTGTACCATAGAATTTAAGGTGAGTTCGGTTTTTCTATCTGTAAAGATTCGCTTCTACTACAGAAGGCAGGGGATATAATTATCCTCATTATTTTATAGTTTATCTTGCTCACCGTTCGGTTAATTTAGTTACTAGCGTGCTAGGAAAGTAGACTGTGCGAATTCCGCTCGATTACTACCGGATTCTGAGCCTGCCGATTCAGGCTACAACTGAACAGTTGCAGCAGGCTTATCGCGATCGGTCCCTGCAACTTCCTCGACGCGAGTATTCGGAACTCGCGATCGCTGCTCGTAAACAGCTGCTTGACGAAGCTTTCGCGGTACTGAGAGACCCAGAACAGCGTCTTGCCTATGATGCCAGCTTTCTGGTCAATAATATAGAGGCGAGAAATTTTGCTCTACACGAGTCAAGCCAACTGTTGGAGTCGAGTAAAGAGGCAGGAGCTTCACAGACGGCTGCTGACTTCGATCCCCATAATCCCAGTTTGGAGATCAAAAACGAGCAGTTCGTTGGTGCGCTGCTGATTCTGCATGAGCTGGGAGAATATGAACTGGTACTCAAGCTAGGTCGCCCTTATCTAGGCAGTGGCAGCATCAGTCTAGATAAGGGCCGTTTGGGTGAACCCGTTTTGGTTCGAGCAGATATTGTTTTAACACTTGCTCTGGCCTGCTTGGAACTGGGGCGAGAGCAATGGCAACAGGGTCAATACGAAAACGCAGCCGTCTCTCTAGAAACTGGTCAAGAATTACTACTGCGTGAGGCTCTATTTGCTAGTGTGCAGAGTGAAATTCAAGTAGATCTGTACAAGTTGCGTCCATACCGCATCCTGGAGTTATTAGCGTTGCCAGAGAATAGGGTAGTTGAGCGACGCTCTGGGTTACATCTACTACAAGGTATGTTGCAAGAGCGCGGTGGCATTGATGGCACCAATGACGATCAATCGGGCTTGAGTATTGATGACTTTCTTCGCTTTATCCAGCAGTTGCGCAGTTATTTGACTTCAGTTGAGCAGCAAGCGCTATTTGAGGCGGAAGCGCGGCGTCCTTCAGCTGTAGCTACCTACCTAGCAGTATATGCCTTACTGGCACGAGGGTTTGCCCAACGACAGCCTGATTTGATTCTTCAAGCTAAGGAAATGCTGACGCGCTTAGGTAGGCGTCAGGACGTCTATCTGGAACAGGCCGTGTGTTCCCTGCTACTAGGTCAGACGGAAGAAGCAAGTCGGGCGCTGGAACTAAGCCAGGAGTATGAACCTCTCGCCTTCATTCGCGAACATTCTCAGGGTGCCCCAGACTTATTGCCAGGGTTGTGCCTGTATGGGGAGCGTTGGTTGCAAACAGAAGTGTTTGCACACTTTCGGGACTTGGCACAACAGAGAGCTTCTTTAAAGGACTACTTTGCTGATGAGCAGGTTCAGGCTTACTTAGAGAATCTGCCGGAGTCATCGACTCATCCAGGAGATGAGTGGGCAATCAGGGAACAAGAGAGAGTATCTTATCCCTCTTCCCCACGAGTAGTTGGTCACCCTCTTAGCTCTCGCCAGTCTTCAAGTGCAGGAGCTAAAAGCACCGCAACATCACGTTCAGCTCCCTTGGGAGTTTCCTCTGCTGGTTCGCAGCGCCAGCAAGTTGGCGATCGCCACAGAGAAGCACATCCGAGAGACGAGTACAGTACAGAGGCTCAGGCTCTCGCCCCAGCAAGATATCAAACAACGGCAACGGCAACTTTAACAGTACCTACGGAGCTAGAATCGGCAAACCGGACTCAAACTTTACCGACAGCAGAAAGAATTTCTAGGTCACCTATCCAAAAAGAGTCGGGATTCCGGCGACAAAGGCGATCGGGTAAGTCAAAGGAACAAATTGACCACCGGATTGCAGAGTCTGGAACAAAAGTATCGTCCCGTGTCAAAGATTGGTCTTTTCGTCTGCTAGCTAGTGGCGTTCAACGTGACTCAGCCAATTTCAATGTTTCTGCAAAATACCGGCGGCTGATTTTGATCGGTCTTGTTGGTATTTTAGGTGTCGGAATCATGGGATTTCTGCTAGTCGAAACTTACAGTTGGTTGCAGAAAGCACTTAAAAGTTTTTCAGGGCCATCCCTGCGGGGAGAACAGCCTGCTGTGCGCCTAGATCGGCCTCCGGTATCAATTCCCTCTGCTGATAGTCAGCTGATGGCCCCTGTCGGCCTACTTACCAAGGAAACCGCTCGACAAGTTATTCGGACGTGGCTATCAATCAAGTCAGATGCCCTAGGCCCAGACCATGCGATTGATAGATTAGAGCAAATTTTGGCCGAACCAGCTCTATCTCGTTGGCAGAGAGAAGCTCAAATAGATAAGAAAAATAACAGGTATCGTCAGTACAAGCACAATCTTGAGGTTAAGTCTGTCCAGACGAGTAGTACTAACCCAGATCAAGCCACAGTGGAAGCTGCGGTGCAGGAAGCAGCAGATTTATCTGAAGGGGGTCAGAAGCAGCAGGGTGCTTCTGACAATTTGAGGGTTCGGTATGCCCTAATTCGTAAAGATAATCAGTGGCGTATACGTGATATGACTATCTTGAAGTAGGCAAGATTAAAGAGTAAATAGAGTGACTTAGGAATGCGACTGGGGCAAATCTAGGGGTGGAAGCGTTTTCAGCTAGCATTGCTTCCATCTGTTTTAAAAGCCTTTGTGATGCCAGGAGTGGTAGGAATTGACACAACTCTTTTTGATTTAGCTGGTGAACCGCGTTCAGCAGTAGTTCTCATTTTGGGTGTGCCTACGGCTTTCCTCAGTCTGATTCTGGCATAGGAGTACGATCTCGACCGCGAGTTAATTGCCTGTAGTATCGTCCTAACTACAGTGAGGCGGCTATTCGCCGTCTCGCTTTGGCTGTTTTTGTTTGGTCAATCCTAAATCCAGGGAGCGGCATAATTTCTGAACAGGGGGCATGGGAATTACCCGTGCCCCCTGTTGGCTTTCTCGGTCAATTGAGTATAACTTTTTTGAGTTTTTGGGGATCGCTCTTCAAGCCAACCTGATGGTAATTGATCCCAATCCAGCGCAAATGTCATGATCCCATGACATAATGATCCCGAAAATCCTAGAAATTCGTATAAATACCTAAGATTGCCCTGAAGACCCCCTTACCTGGCCTGAGCTTTTTTGCTAGATTTCATTTAGCAAAAGCGTTCATCGCGATCCCAAAAAAATGCTGTAGTTTGCATTTGCAGCAGAGCAAAGTGGTGATGAACCTCACCGTCCAACCAGATGAGTCAGACTGATGCCGGGAGACACCAAATCAGGCAGGTCACACAGGTGGGATAGCCAAAGCTCTACGTAGGGCTGTTGCGGTATGCCTAGTCCTGGTGCAATAGCGGATTTAACTGAGTAGAGCGTGGTTGGATTACTGAATCTGCTGGCAGCAACTCAAGGGTGACCTACCTGCCATCCTAATTATCGGAGACCACACCCATGGCTAAAGAAAGACCACCTTTAGAAGAGATGACATTGCGGCAACTAAGAAGGGTTGCCAGCGAGTTTGGCATCTCTCGTTACAGCCGAATGCGTAAGTCGCAGTTATTGGCTGAGATTCAAAAAGCTCAAAGTACTAAGTTTTCTCTGAGTCCGACTCGTACATTGGAGGCACAAGAAGAAGTGGAAGCAGCAAAATTTGAATTGGGCCAGGAAGACCGTACAGGTGGAGACCTTTCATCTGTAGATGAAGGGCTAGCGGATTTGCCGTCTGGCTACGGTGAAAGCCGCATTGTTCTTCTGCCTCGCGATCCTCAATGGGCTTACACATATTGGGATATTCCTAACGAGCACAAAGAAGAACTGCGTCGCCAAGGAGGGCAACAACTGGCGCTAAGGCTATATGATGTCACCGACATCAATCTAGAATACCAAAGCCCCCACAGCATTCAGGAATATCCTAGCGATGAGCTAGCACGGGAATGGTATTTGCCTATGCCAGTAAGCGATCGCGACTATGTTGTAGATATTGGCTACCGCAGTCCTGATGGCCGTTGGTTGGTTTTAGCTCGTTCAGCGACTGTGCATGTTCCTCCCGTCTATCCTTCTGACTGGATTGAAGACCAATTCATCACTCTCAGCTTTGAGGAAGATCTGCGCAGTAAGACTTTCTTGGAATTGGTTCCTCCTGCCAAGAAGGTCGCTGCAACTGGCGTCGCCACAAATGGTGGCAATGCTAATGCTATCTACGATGCGATCTTTGGTCTGGCTCAAACAGCCGAAGCACAAAGGGTTATCGGTTCTCTGTTCGGTTCTCAGCAACATGTTGCTGGTTCGATTCAGCAAGTGTCTGTCTATGAGCAGGCAATCAGCTCTTATGTGTTCCCTTCTGGCGTGGGTCTTTGGGCTGTGCCTACAGTGTCTGGTCTGACTGCTTCTGGTGTGGGACTAACTGCATCTGGTATCGGTTTCTCGGCCTCCGCGATTCCCATCCGTCCTCGCCAGTTCTGGTTAGTCGCTGACGCTGAGCTGATTGTCTATGGTGCAACTGAGCCTGATGCTACCGTGACGATTGGTGGTCGCCCAATTAAGTTGAATCCAGACGGCACCTTCCGCTTCCAGATGTCCTTCCAGGATGGTCTAATTGACTACCCAATCTTGGCAGTGGCGGCTGATGGTGAGCAAAATCGCTCGATTCACATGAAGTTTAACCGCGAAACTCCATCACGAAACACCAACACTAAGGAAGAAGCTGTTCAAGAGTGGCTCGTCTAGTGAATCGAGATGCGAATTTAAGCTACTAGCACTAAATAAGAAGCCGCTCAAAAGTGACTTTTCCCCCGCTACAGTGATGCTGTAGCGGGGTTCTTCTTCCTCACCTGTAGCTGTTTACCTATAGCTGGCATTAATGACTATGAAACCTGAAGAGATTACCAACACCCTTAAAGAACTATTTAGTGCAGCATCTGTTGAAACACACTCACCAGGCTTATGGCAAGTCGAGGCACCTGGGATGCGGCTGTTAGTGCTGCTTTCTGACGATCAGTCTTGGCTGCGGACTCTTGTACCCATCGCACCATATGAAGAGGCTCAACCTTTTGTTGAACAAGTTTTAGAAGCTAACTTTGATACTACTCAGGAAACCCGCTACGCTCTGCATCAAGGGTTGCTATGGGTTGTGTTTCAGCACAGTCGAGAAAGCCTTACTCAAGAGGATTTCCGAACTGCGATCGCCCGCCTTGTTTCTCTACACCAAGTGGGTTTATCTAACTTCTTTAAGCAGTTGGTTGAAGCACGTATCACTCAGATTATCCGGGTTGCTAAGCAGCAAGGGCAATCTCTCCAAGCAACGCTCCAAACTTTAGAGCGCTTCTATGAAGAAGGTTTAATGGGTGAAATGGAGCGAGGAGCAGAGTCCCGCGAAGCAGCACTTGAGGCGTGGCGACGTCAGTTAGAACGCCTCTGGCCTGAGGTAGATTTCAATACTTGAGCGGGATTTAAACATGCAGAGGCGATCGCCCAGAGGCCACCTGACTTGCAACAATAACTTACCAAA
>CAZZWA010000150.1:0-1713 GCA_964657555.1 uncultured Microcoleus sp. | reverse complement strand
CCCAATGAACAGACCTATAGCATCTACGCTGAAGATGTTTACTTTCAAGATCCAGTCAATAAATTCCGTGGAATTGATCGGTATAAACAAATGATTGGTTTTATGAGCACATGGTTTAGTGACCCTAAACTCGATTTGCATAGTATTCACCAATCAGGAGATACAATTGAAACACAGTGGACTCTCAGCTGGACTACCCCACTTCCATGGCAGCCTCGGGTGGCGATCCCAGGCTGGAGCGAGTTAAAGCTGAACTCATTTGGGCTGATTGTGTCTCACATTGACTACTGGAAATGTTCGCGCCTTGATGTTCTCAAACAACTACTGCCAGGTCAAAACCGTTAATATCAAGTAATGTAAATAATTTTCAGGCAAGTCTAAACTATAAAGTGTTATTTTGGTTAGAACGAATAAAGCAAATGAATCCCTTGCAGGGATAGAAATCTTGCGCAGTATCTACTGCGGGTTAAAACCGCTAAAGTGAAGTTAGAGTGAATAAATATGAACAATTCTCAGATGGGGCTCGATCATCCATGCGTGTAATCTTGATGACCGGCAAAGGAGGAGTGGGAAAGACCTCCGTGGCAGCTGCGACTGGCCTCCGTTGTGCTGAGTTGGGCTACAAGACCCTTGTTTTAAGTACAGATCCAGCGCATTCCTTGGCAGACAGTTTTGATCGTGAACTGGGACACGATCCTCAACAGGTGCGTCCAAATCTATGGGGCGCTGAATTGGACGCACTCATGGAATTGGAAGGAAACTGGGGAGCAGTCAAACGCTACATCACCCAAGTTTTGCAAGCACGCGGACTCGAAGGCATTCAAGCAGAAGAGTTGGCAATCTTACCAGGGATGGATGAAATATTTGGCTTGGTAAGGATGAAACGCCACTACGACGAAGGTGAGTTTGACGTTCTGATCATTGACTCTGCCCCCACCGGGACTGCATTGCGGCTCCTGAGCTTGCCAGAAGTTGGTGGCTGGTACATGAGACGTTTTTATAAACCATTCCAGCAAGTCTCAGTAGCACTCAGACCTTTGGTTGAACCCTTCTTCAGACCTATTGCTGGGTTCTCCTTGCCAGATAAAGAGGTGATGGACGCGCCCTATGAGTTTTATCAACAGATTGAAGCTCTGGAAAAAGTATTAACAGATAATACTCAAACCTCAGTGCGCTTGGTCACAAATCCAGAAAAGATGGTAATTAAAGAGTCATTACGCGCTCATGCCTATTTGAGTTTGTATAATGTCTCCACAGATTTAGTCGTGGCAAATCGCATCATTCCTGAGGAAGTGACTGACCCGTTCTTTCAGCGTTGGAAACAAAATCAGCAGCAATACCGGCACGAGATTCACGAAAATTTTCATCCATTACCAGTAAAGGAAGTTCCTCTCTACTCTGAAGAAATGTGTGGATTGGATGCCCTAGAACGCCTTAAGGAAACGCTATACAAAGATGAAGATCCTGCACAGGTTTACTACAAAGAAACTACCCTGAGAGTGGTGCAGGATAAAAATCAATATAGCCTAGAGATCTACCTGCCTGGTATGCCTAAAGATAAAGTTCAGCTAAGTAAAACTGGGGATGAATTGAATATTAGGATTGGCAACCACCGCCGTAATTTGGTATTGCCGCAAGCATTAGCGGCGCTTCAGCCTGCTGGAGCAAAGATGGAGGAAGATTATCTTAAGATTCGGTTTGCCGATTCTGGAA
>CAZZWA010000149.1:3837-12788 GCA_964657555.1 uncultured Microcoleus sp. | reverse complement strand
AAATGAATACAAAAAAAGTCGCAGTAGTAACAGGTGCAAATCGCGGTTTGGGATTTGAAGCCTCTCGTCAGTTGGCGAAAAAAGGACAGGGTAAACGCATCTTATTTTGTATAAATCAGACTTGACAAAAAGACACAGAAGAAAAAATAAAGTGTTTGTGCCAACTTTAGAGCGGTACTGACAAGTAAGGAGATATTCTGAATACTAGTCCTAGTTGCAGATATTCGCTCCTTGCTATTATGGCTAAAGGATTTGGTCCGCCCATTGTCAGACCCCATGAGATGAGAGAAGTCAAAATCCTGCGACGGAGTGTGATGCAGCATTTCCAGCAGATTAAAGACCCGAGAGTGGACAGGACAAAACGGCATAGCTTAATGGCAATCATCACGATGGCAATTTTTGCGGTGCTAGCAGGGGCAGACGGGTTTGTGGCAATCGAAACCTATGGCAAAGCCAAGCAGGAATGGTTAGAGAAGTTTTTAGACTTACCCAATGGGATACCGTCACACGATACGTTTGCACGGGTGTTGGGAGCATTGGAGCCGGGCGAGTTGCAAGACGGTTTTTTGAGTTGGGTAAGCAGTATCAGTGAGCAACTAGGTATTGAGTTAATTCATATCGACGGCAAGACGGCGAGGGGTTCTGATGATCGAGAAGAGAAACTGAAAGCACTGCATAGTGTAAGTGCGTGGAGCAGTGAGCAACAGAAGTCGGCTTCTACATTAGTAGTCTTCAGGCTGAGGCAGCACGGCACAACCAGGTGATTCGATCCCACTGGAGTGTGGAAAACAGTCTGCATTGGGGCGGAGTGTCTGCGGGGCTGGATATGTTCGGGATTACCTCTAGACCTAGCCGCTTCATACAAATCTCGCTTAAGCATTCTCAGCTTTTCGCCATCTGAGATTAAGCCAAGTTTAATGGTCTCTAACTCATGGTCTTTTGCTTCCATCACTGCCCGATGGATACCGTTGCCCATGAAGGTTAAACCGTCTTCAATGTGTGTTCCGAATGTCTTTTTCATTTTTGACATAGAAATTTGTCGCTACGGACTTGGTTATAAATCCCGCGTGGTATGGAGTTGAGCGTTTTTAGTCTGTAAGTGAAAGCATAGCACATAAGGCAGTATGTACAATATGTGTCAGAGATTTTTAGGTCAAATAGCTTTTAGGCAGTATGTACAATATGTGTCAGAATATTCTTAGTCAAACGACTTTTAGGCATAATAGTCAATTATGTCTTAAAGGTATTTGAGCTAATGGAGGAAAAAACGGTAGCAATTAGGGCTTTTGTCTCTGAGACGCTACGCAACGATTTCAAGGCAGCCTGTGCCAAGGCAGGAGTAACTATGTCAGATGTCTTATCTGAATTTATTCAGGAGTACGTTAACAAAGCAGAATCCCCCTCATCCAAAAAAAGTAAGGGTGCAGCGTGATGACAAACCACAACATTAATGACGATAGAAGCACGCGTGAAATCCTAGACGACTTCATATTAAAAGTAGATGACTTCATGTCAACAGCAAATCAAGTACTGGCTAGGGACGCAGTTTTGAATGATGTCGTCCTGGAACTACAAGAAGCTACAGAGCGGCATCAACATATTTTTGAAGAGTATCTACGCAATTCCGACCAAAAATTTGACCAACATCAACGGAACTTTGAGGAACATCAAAGGAGTACCAATGCGGCGATAGAGAGACTTGAAGCGATACTTTTGCAATTGATTCCCAAAGGTGACTAGCTTTCATTTCAACAGAAAGAACGTAAGAACAAGTCAGGAGGAACACTAACCACATGTGAAAATCGACCGTCACGGCAAAGCAAAGGTTTTATCTATTGAAGAAATGAGCGCGGTTGTTTACCTCTGGGTTACTTACTCCTAGAGACAAAGCCCTTTGTACTGTGATGCTTTACACCGCTTGCCGCATTTCTTGTGAAATACTTGCCAAAAGTGCAACTGCATGTATACCATCTCTAGGAAATTTTGTAAGTAATTGAATGTTTAAATTCACAATGATGAGTTCAGATCAGAAAGAAGTGGTAATAAACTTGCTAAAACCCCCTCAGTACGTAATTATTCACTCCCCTCCCGGCAAAATCAACGAAACCATTGATTTGTCGTTGACGGGTGGGGGGGGAGTGTGTGAACAGTTATCTCTGTACAGCATAAATAATCAGCTTACCAATGTTCAACGCGATGATGCTATTAGGGTGTTGCTACTTTGGAATCTAGCTATACATTGGGTAATTAAATTGAAGTGGCAATCAAACTACAAAATCCCATATTCAAGAAATTTGGCTCAAACTATAAAGCCATTGGGTATGCTTATTTCTACACAGTTGGAACTTTGTATACAATGCCACAGCTTTTTGAACCCCAATCCCTACTCTACTGCTGCTAAATGGTTTGTGGCAATCGCTAGAGAATCCCAGTACAACAGTATTTTTCGACCCATAAACACTGGCAAAACAGAATCTCTGAAAAAACGTAGAGAATTCATCAAGTATATCGCTAATGGCATTAATCCAATCTCGGAACAATTTGCACCCCTTGAGTGGCGGTTGATAGAAACAGCACTGTTCTCCAACTTGGGTGACAAGTTTGACAAAGATTATTTACAGCCCTTCATCAAAAGCTATCGCAAATGGCTAAATACTACCAAAAATCCCAGTTGGGGGGCTGCTATCCGACAAAATGACAAGCTGTTTCTTCAAAACGGACAAGGTAAAGGCAAGATTTTGCTCGACTTCCAACAGCTATTATCCAATAAATAAATGGGGAGAATACTTCTCATTTTTTTTTCATAATTTGAAAGCTTTACTGGGAAAGGGTTTCAAGTCTTAATAGCGGAAATCGATTTTTGCTCAGAATCGTGTTTTCATAGATAGATATCAATTCTTTTGAGGTTCTCATGTACTGCCTAAACCTAGACTACGAGTTACAAATAATTGAGGATTTAGATGTAGAGCGCAGACAGACGAAAGACTTACAGGCAACATCCTTGAAAAAGCTAAAAGATAAAAAGCTGTACGCATTAAAGCAGCTTAACGATATGTCTGCTAGTAACTATCCTGAAAACCTCATTAAAAAAAAATGAGGCATCATCCAATGGCTTTAAGCAGTGAGATTGCTAGTCTACGTTGACCGAAGACCCACAACCGACTACAAAGAACGTTTCTCAGGCGTTCATCCAAAAGACTTTGCGCTCAGCAAAGCTTATATTATTAAATTTCTATCAACTAGCCTATCAATTTCACACTTAAAAGTCATGTGGATGCCGAAATAAATTTAAAGGCAACCATATGAAAAAACTAAATGCTGTGAAATCAACGCCACGGCAACAACAAAAGAACGTTGATCTTACAAACATTGTAGCATTAACCCCCCCAAAAACTCAATCTCAGAAACTTGAAAGATTGAATCAGGCGATCCGAAAGGGGGAAACAAAAGAAATCCTCGAAATCCTTGCACAAAGCCAGATTGAGGGCGATTTGGCAAGATTCGTGATCGCCACCCTTCAATATCTGGGAGGTGTGGAATGAAAAAAGTTTTCCGCCCCAGAAGTAACGGCTCTGTCAGGCTATCGTCCCCATGTAGGAGTATTCTTGGGACTCGGCGGAGATTTCACATGTCAAATGTGCCGGATGGAGGTGATGACTAATGAGCTTCACCCCAACACGGCTTGGCAACCCATGCATTCATTGCGGCGACACTCACGCCAATTGCAGGACGCACAAAACTCGTGAAATGCATCTGTGTGTTTCGCTCTCCTCCTCTAGAAAAGGCGAACGAAGCCAAGGGTATGTAGTTATTGGCGACACAAGTGATGGACGTTGGGCGCAACTTTTGCCGGATAATGGTCTTGAGTATAGTTTGGACAAGTTAGAAGATTTGCGGCGCGAATGGCAGTTACACGAAGAACAGGCAAGGCGCGAACGGCTGGGTAAAGAGATGCCAGCAGTAGAGCGTGATAAACATAATCGGAAAATTCTGGCGCAACTTACTTTAAACCGAGAAGATAAACTTGATTTAACACGGCGAGGCTTTACTGATGAGCAAATACTTAAGTCCGGCTTCAAATCTGTAGAAAGATGGCAGAAGTTAGACGGGTTCTATCCTCTAAACTTACCAGGAATCAACAGCCAAGGCAATGGGTTAATTTCTCACACCCCTGGATATGTCTGCCCGATAACCGATTGTAATGGGTTGATTGTTGGGCTGCAAGTCCGCAAACGAGTTTTACTCAATGGTGACAACCAGAGATACTACTTCCTGAGTCAAGACAGTAGTATTCGGATCAACGATCAAGTCCCGTTGGCAGTTTTTCCTGCGACTAATAGCAGCACGATTGGTTTGACTGAAGGTCTCGGGACCAAGCCATTTCTCACTTGCTCCCGATTAGGTATTTCAGTCATCGGCGCGAGTGGCGGTAATTGGGCATCATCACCAACGCATCTCAAGCAGTCCTTAGAGAAGTTGGGAGCAACATCGGGTGATGCGATCGCAATTTTCCCCGATGCTGGCAGTGTTACTAATAAAGCCGTTCTTCATCAGTACACGCGTACTACAAAGTTGCTGGCATCGTGGGGGTATCGTGTTGTATTTGCTTGGTGGGGACAGTCCGTTAAGTCACTACCCGACATCGACGAACTACAACCCGAGCAATTGGGCTGGATTCAATATCTTTCTGTTGAAAAATTTAAATCTTTATGCATAAAATGGGGAGGATTGCAACAGGAAGCATCTCTTAAACCTACCCCAATTACATATGATGAGCGGGTGGCAGTCGCACAAGAGCGGCTACATTCCCTAAGCTATGCGATCGATTTAAAATGCGATCCAAAACAAAAATACTTACCCGATTTGGTCGGACGGATTCCTCTTGAAGGAATTGTCGGGTTGGAGTCACCCAAAGGGAGTGGCAAGAGTACTCAAATCAAGAAAATTAAAGATTACTTATGTGGCTACTGGGAGACAATAATCATTCAGCCAAAAGAAGTCCCAATACTACCAGAACAGTTAAACCTTTTACAAAAAACTACGATTGAAATTCCCAGACTTGAAGAACCTCAGCCCGAAATCAGAAAGGTTTGGAATAAAGGGCGAGGGATGAGGTTTTTGAGTATAAATGCTCGCATTGCTCTGGGCAGAGAACAAGCTATAAAATGGGAGTTTACATGGATTGAGGATGCCGACCTTGATGGAAGAGATGAATTTGGCGGTGAGCGAATTGCCACAAATACTATCCTAGAGGAAATAGATGGAATCGGGCTTTGTTGGGATTCTCTTAATAAAATCTTTGGCAGGGATTGGGGTAATACGCTAGTCGTAATTGATGAAATAGAGCTGGGACTAAATCATGTTGTAACTAGTTCGACATGCCGTGATAGACGCTCGTTTATTTTACATACTTTAGAACAGAAATTACGAGAATGCCTTGAGAATGGCGGTATGGTTTTATGTGCCGATGCTGACCTTTCAAATGTTAGTTTAGATTATCTTACTGCCATCGCTCCAGGACACACACCTTACATTGTTGGGCACGATTTCAAGGGCGATCCTTGGGAGATTGACTTCTACACTGGTAAGCGAGATGTAGTTCTTAGCCAAATAGAAGAATGGCTGTCAGATGAACATTGCAGACCTATTGCCGTCGGACTTGACAATCAGAAAGAGGCTGAATCTTTGTCAATGTATTTAACAAAAAAATATCCTTGGTTAAATCAAGAAGTTGGCGGCTTGATTCGCATTGATTCCAAAATTACTCAAACAGATTTTGGGAAAAAATTCGTTCAATACCCCAATCAAAACTTGGTAGGAGGGAAGGATCAAAAAGGCGAGCCAATTAAAGCTTTATTGCCAAAACTCCTAATTTATACGCCAAGTTTAGGCGTTGGCTGCTCAATAGATGTTCCTTATTTCGCTCATGTCTTTACATTAGCTTTTGGCAACTTAGAACCATCTCAGGTTCGGCAGATGCCAGCTAGGATACGTCAGTCTGTACCGCGTACAATTTGGGCTAAACAGTACGGGTTTAGTGGCTGCGAGGACGAACCTACTAGTTATTTGCCCGAAGAAATTAAGCGTCGTCTATTTGATTTCAACGATGGTTTGATGGCTACGATGTCAATGGCGTTGAGCAAAGCAAGGGAGTTGGCTGAGCAGCAAGGAATCTCCAACCCTGAAGACAAAGACCTTTTGCCACTCATTATAGAACAACTTCAAGGGATGATGGGTCCAGATGGTACCTGGAATAATCCTCACCTTGACCTCTATGCAGACCAAATAGCTAGACGGAATTTTAGCCTCAGTCAATTCGCCGTACAATTGCGTCAAGAATTGATAGATGAGGGGCACATTCTTCGAGACTTTTCCGGTGACGGTTCGACTGCCGCAGGAGACACCGTAACCGCAGGCAAGAAGGAAATTGAGTGTACGAACGCAAGGTTGACAGCGACAGCAAAAACCATTAGTTATGAAGAAGCAAAGGACGTACAGCGTAAGCCCAGTAGAACGGACCAAGAACAACACTCCATGATTAAGGCGTTCATGGTTCACGATCTGCCTGGAGTTGAGTTGACTCCTGAATTCGTACTTAAAGCCAAATATGAGGATAATGGGCGATGGCTGTCACAAGCCAAATTGTTTTGGCATGTTTACAATTTGGACGCCTGTAGGGACAAAGATGAACGCGAATGGAAGTACAGGCTTAATCAGTTTTCCAAAGGCGTAGTTTTTCTGCCAGATATTAAAAGCGATATGCCAAAGTTGGAGGCGATCGCCAAAAGTGGAGTGTTGGACTGGGTTAAGCCAGATGACTTAGAAACCGAGTATAGTAATGAATCGCCAGAAGGTAAGGCTTTTGTAGAAAGGTGTTACAGCAGCCGGAAATTAATCAAAACCGCGCTCAATATCACAGTTCAACGTGATTCTGAGCCAATTAAGTTGGCTAACCGCATTTTGGATCGTATCGGACTAGGGCTGACTTATAGTAGACGAGACAAGGTTGGCAATCGCCTAAGATACTACAAACTTGATGAGAAACTGGCAGTGGACGGCGATCGCCAAGCCGTTTGGGAGGCACTAAATCAACGATGGTTTGAACGGCAAAACAAAATCGCTGAAAGTCAAGCCCAGAGAGAGAAAAAGCCCGTCCAGAACGAAAGTAAAATCTTAGATAACAATAAAGCATCTGGACAAGAAAATAAGCCAGATGAATTTACAACAGAAAGTTTAAATGATGCCGTTGAACTCCTACAGTATTGCGAAGATGCGGAGACTTTGAGATATTTGAGAGATGCGATCGCGCCGGCACTTCTCAAGGAAGCTGCAAAATTGTTGCCACAGGAAAAAGCTACTCAGATTAGGCAATGGGTCTGTGATCAAAATGCAGCGTAGAAATTAACGGCTTAAGCTGAATCATCGTGAATCATTTTGAGTTAAAATTGAATCAAAAAAGGCTTCAGAATGACTCACTATGAATCAAAAGCTGACTGACATTGAGTCAAAAGCTGCCCAACTAGCGTCAAAAGGCTTCACTGAAAGCCAAATTGCAAGTGCTTGCGGGAAAAGCCGCAGTTGGGTGCAACGGCTGAAGCGTCGTGAAGATTTTCAAAAACTTGCTAGCGAACAACCTAAATTACAAGTGCTGTCACTACCTGTACAGCAAACTCAACCTGAGCAAAAAGTTGAGCGACGATCTGAACCCGAAACCGACATTGAAAAATTATTCAATTTGTCCTTACGGAAAATATCAAAAATCTTAGATGACGAAGAAAGCCGACCGCGAGATGTTTTAGCAGCAATAAGGTTAATTCTTGACTTGAAGCGATCGCATTTTGCTTGGGTAAATATTGATGCCCTCAAATCGCTTGAAGATTTGGAATTGTCGCGAACAGCATTGCGAGAAATTGTGTTGACATCCATTAATCCTGCGAACGTCCAGCAGAGTGCTAAAGAACTCTACAAAATACCTCCGCCAGTTGAAAAGCGGACATCACGCAAAGATAGTGTTGAAGATTTGGAAAAATTGTCAGATGAAGAAATCCGTCGAAGGTTTCAGGAAATGACAAGCTTTTAAGCCTGATCTCTTTCAGGGGTGTAATCTCCCTCTAATTCTCTGTCAATCATCACCGTTCATGAAACGTTTCAGGAACGGAGAGCAAGAGTACTCACCTTGGCAGCAGCTTAGCACGATCGCCCCATTTCCATCTCGTATGCGAAAAGTTTCACAGACGGGAGGGATGCGATCGCCCGATAATACCAACAAAGAAGAGGGTGTCGCACCACCTTTTTATATAGATAGCCAAAGGAAAGCGACACCCGACACTAGTATGTAAAGTAGACTGGATACGGAGAGGTAGGCGATCGCGAGGGTGTCGCAGTGCTTTTCTTTTGGCAAGTCACACACCCCTTAATTTGTTTAAGCCAGAGGTCGGGTGTGTGACTGCTTACTTACACCGTTATACTATCGCCTACTTAATTTTTGAAGTTCCTGTTTTGTTTTTTGGCTTAATTCAATGTGATCATTTAACTGCAAGACTTTCTTAAAGTCTTCTATTGCTTTGTCCTTAATGCCTTTGTTTTTGTAAGCAATTGCTCGGTTGTAGTAAGAGTTAGTGTGGTTGGAGTCAAGCATTATGGCTTGGTTACAATCAGCAATAGCGCGATCGTAGTCTCCCTTCTTACGATATGCCTCACATCGACTGTCATAAATATTGGCAGATTTAGGATCAAGCTTGAGAGCTTGGTTTAAGTCAGCAATAGCCCGGTTGTAGTCTTCCTTATAAACGTAAGCATTCCCTCGGTTGTTGTAAGCCTGGGCATCTTTTGGGTCAAGTTTAATCGCTTGGTTGTAGTCATCAATGGCGCGGTCGTAGTCTTTTTTGTTGGAGTTAGCATTCCCTCGGTTGTTGTAAGCCTGGGCATCTTTTGGGTCAAGTTTAATCGCT
>CAZZWA010000149.1:3519-3737 GCA_964657555.1 uncultured Microcoleus sp. | reverse complement strand
TGGTTGTAGTCATCAATGGCGCGGTCGTAGTCTTTTTTGTTGTTGTAAGCTAATCCTCGGCTGATGTAAGCATTGACATTTTTTTTGTCAATTATAATCGCTTTGGTGTAATCAGTAATGGCTTGGTCGTATTCTTGTTTAGAGTTGTAAGCTAATCCTCTTTTGATGTAAGCATTGACATTTTTTTTGTCAATTATAATCGCTTTGGTGTAATCAGT
>CAZZWA010000149.1:0-3419 GCA_964657555.1 uncultured Microcoleus sp. | reverse complement strand
TGATGTAAGCATTGACATTTTTTTTGTCAATTATAATCGCTTTGGTGTAATCAGTAATGGCTTGGTCGTATTCTTGTTTAGAGTCGTAAGCTGACCCTCGGTTGTTGTAAGCCTCAACATATTTTGGGTTAATTGTAATCGCTTCAGTGTAGTCAGCAATGGCTTGCTCATATTCATTTTTATTATTGTAAGCTAACCCTCGGTTGTTGTAAGCTAAAGCAAATTTTGGGTTAATTGTAATCGCTTTAGTGTAATCAGCAATGGCGAGGTCATATTCATTTTTGTCGTTGTAAGCTAACCCTCGGTTATTGTAAGCATAGACAGTAGTATAGTGCAAATTATCTTGCCATAATATATATCCTATCGACACAAGAATACCAATTACTAATAAGATTTTTTTGAAGTCTATTTGCACTATTTGTGGTTCACTATAAGTCGGTACTAGATTTATTTGAGTGGAAGAATTTGCAAAATGGTGACGTAATAAATCATGGATAAAACGATAGCCGCCCCCTACTCGTTGCAAAAATAAGCGTTGAGTACTATAATTAAGAAACTTTGCATAATCCCAAGGAGTATAGCCGTTAGACCAGAGAATTATACGCAGAATCACATGTTTAATAGCTGGTGTTCCGCTTCTAGGTATTCCAAGAAATATACCGAATAATATCCCTGACAATACGCTATTAATTAGCTCATTTTTTAGATTTATTTCAATACAAAAGATTACGATTACAATCAAGGAGGAAATAGCTAAAGATACTATAATAAAACTTCTAATTGAGCGCCAAATGCCCTGATTAGGATAGACTTTTTTCTCAATTTCTAATCCGTTAATTCCAGAAATAATACTCGTAACTAAATATATGAGCAAACAGAAACATAGTCCGGTAATTATTCCAAAGAATAAACTTCTTAGTAAGAAACTAAATAAATTTTCAGAGATTCCATTATTCAAGATTATATAAAAATAAGCTATGAATCCAATAATTACTCCAATAACTAATCCAATAATTAGCCACTCTCGCCAACGACTGAAAGAGGTTTTTAAAGAAAATTTTAAGGTCTCAATTGTCTGAATTGTATCTCCAATCAGCCCATAAGTTCCTCCTATTATCAAGCCAAAAACAATTAGAAAAATTATCGAGTCATTAGAAATATTATTAAGAACATTAGGAAATCCTAAAATCCATAATATAATTAGATTAGAAATCGCACAAATTAGTCCAGAGATAAAACCAACAACTATTCCAGTTATAGTTGTTTTACTAAAAACAAATAAAGATTTAAATAAAATAGTTTTTGGTAAAATTCTGTTTTCTATCGCTTGACTAAGCTGTTCAGAAAATACTCCAAAAATTATTCCGCTAAGTAGCCCAATAATTAATCCATTCAAGAACCCAAAAGTTATTCCAAGTTCGCTCTGAGTAATCAAACTAATACAACTCCAAAATATTCCATTAACTAGTGAGCTTATAATGCCCCATACTATTAAATTATAAATTGCTTTTTGGAATTTATTTTTCAACCAATCAGGCTGTATTTTCTCAATTAAAAACTCAGTTGTATTCTCCTCAATTAATCGCTGTGCTAGCCAACTTAACCAACGTTGAGTATTTTCCGGCTGAGGTTGTTTGTCCTTGTCCCTATAGGGGCGTTTGAGCATGATTCGGATATAAGTATCAAATAGGTAGCTAAAACGCTCCTCAGAAGAGTTGAACTGCTGCCATACTGGTATTGAGATTTCTTCAGCCGAGAGGACAATAATATTTAAGAGTAGTGGCGTTTTAGATAATTCCCTTAAATCAGTATCATGACTAATATTACTCAATAATTGGAAGTTACCTGCATTTTGTAAGTATTGAGTAACTTGCTCATCAGAAAGAGGAGATAACTCCAGAGAATTATTTAACTGTAACAAAGTTGTGTATCGTTGATATTCTTCAATCCGACTACAAATGACTAGAGGACTATTCCAATTTTTTGGATGAAGAAACTCATTAATTTGGATGACACACTTTTCTTGACGTTCTGCCGCCAGTTCATCTAAACCATCTAGAAGGGGTATAATTTCTTGATTAGCAACCCACTGTCTACCAATATCTTTTCGGACTCCATATTTGGATTTAAGTTGCTCAACTAACCAATCTTTTATATTTTGGTTGTCTTTTTTCCAGTCCGATAAAGTAAATAATACAGGGACAGGATCTGCTTGATTATTCTTAGCCCATTTTACTAACTCATCAGTCAGCTTTAGGAGCATAGTGGTTTTTCCCGCACCTGGTTCTCCTAAAATTAGTAATCTGCCGGCAATATCTTTTTGAGCAAAAACGTTAATAATATCTGTATTATCTAATTTAATCTTAGGGAGGTTACCAACTTTAATTTCACTCGCCCAGGGTAATTCAATCTGTTCGGGATTTTGCTCGACGTTTAAAGCAATATAAACTCGGTTATGAAGAGAAGTATTAAGTCGGCTTTCGACTTCCTTTTCTACCTGTTTTAAGAGAATCTGTCGAATTTGAGAAAGCTTTTTTGACGATAATGGTTCACTACTACCAGGACGTCCAAAAAGGGAAACTACAAAGCTATTGTTTAAAAAATTATTCCTTCCTTGGACATAATCTCCTTCAATCCGCTCGTTATAATTGCCTTCGTTATCAATCTGGCGATGCTCTGGCTCCTGATTATTTGTCATGGTTTAATTTTGATTGGTTTTTTTATGTAAAAGAAGATCGTCACCACTCGGAGCAAGACCATGCCCAGAAAAATGTACAATTTGCGGTTCTTCATCTAACAAAGCACGGCGTAAATCATTAATCCTGATTGCCCCTCTAGTAATTAGTTGAAATTCCCCTCTACTCCTGGAACGTGAGAGTGCAGATTGAATTTCCCTTACTTCCTCATCTAGACGAAGCTGACTGGTATTGTGAGGATTAGCAGATAATATCAAAATTTTCTTCATATTCTCAAGCCTGAGTGGATCGGGAATCTTCGGTACTCTTGAGCCATTGCTCAAGTAGTTCTGTAACTACTTGGCTCATCTTTAACCCCCGCAAAACACACGCGGCGTGAAACCTTTTTTTGAGATCGTCTGTAATACTAACGTGCATGGATTTGACTCTGTTGAATAGTTCTGTACAAACAAGCTTCACACAAAACTACAAATGTGCCTGATGTAATTTCGGATAGCTAATATCCTGCACTTACCCGTATAAACCCAGATGCTGTCAAAACATTGATCATAATGATACCTTCTTTTTCTGGGCTTTAATCTATCTTTCATGGGTCGTAGCTTCTCTACTGAGTCACTAAACCGACTCAAATTTTCTTTGTGCCAGATTTACGGGAAAATTTTTTATTTCTGGAGTTTGGACTAAAAGCTCAGACAGAGGCAAAGCACGGATAGAATAACAGAT
>CAZZWA010000148.1:11424-12793 GCA_964657555.1 uncultured Microcoleus sp. | reverse complement strand
GCTAAATTATCGACTCAGTATTAACTGAGGTGAGAAACTAGGCCGTATTGAATATTAGCATAGTCAAGCTCTAGCGAACGACTCGGAACTTAGTTGCCGCGATCACTTGTCTATATAAAACATAACGGATAAAAAAATCTTGTTTATGAATTTTTGATGAAGAAGTACCAGTATATCCATTAAAAATAATTCAATACTAGGTTTTTCCCGCTTTTCCTACTTTTCCTACTTTATGAAAAACCTAAGTATTTAGACGGAGTATGAATTTAACTAAAATTTAGCGGGTCTACATCAATCGTCAAGCTGACTCCATTTGAGCACTCTTGGCATACCTCCTCCCAATCAGGTAATTCTGGTAGTACATGAGGAGCAAACTTCAGTAAAATCTGCCACCGATAGCGATTAGCCACTCGTAAAATACTAGCTGGTGCTGGCCCTAAGATATCGTACCCCTCCCGTGAGGTCAACACATTTGCTAGATGCTCAGCAGTGTGCTGAACTTCAACTGCATCTAGGCTGCTCAGTCTTAAGAGTATCAGACGTCCGTAGGGGGGATAGTTCAATGCCGCTCGTTGTTGTAATTCTACTTCTATAAAAGATTCATATTCGTGACGCCGCACCGCCTGAATGACTTGATGTTCTGGGCTATAAGTTTGGATAATTACTCTACCTGGATTGTTCCCTCGACCGGATCTGCCTGCCACTTGAGTTAGGGTTTGGAATGCCCTTTCTGATGCCTGGTAATCCGGTAGATGCAGCAACCCATCAGCTGCTAAAACTCCTACCAGTGTCACCTGGGGTAAATCCAACCCCTTAGTCAGCATTTGAGTTCCTACCAAGAGATCGGCTTCCCCGTTAGCAAATCGCGTCAGTAGCGTTCGATGCGACCCCTTTGTACGGGTGGTGTCGCTGTCAAACCGGATCGGGCGCAACTCGGGAAACCGCTGCGCCAACTCTTGCACAACTCGCTGGGTACCACTGCCGAAAAATTTTAAGTAAGGCGAACCGCATTCGGGGCAGTTTTTGGAGTGCGATCGCACAAAGTTACAGTAATGACAGCGTAGCAGCTCAGGCGCTCCCTCGTAGGTGTAGTGATAAGATAGGGAGACATCGCAATTGGGACACTCAATCACATAGCCGCAACTCCGGCAAGAAACAAAGGTACTGTGTCCCCGCCTGTGGATGAAGAGAATCCCCTGTTGATGCCGCTCTTGTAGCTGTGCCAAGACCTCCTGAAGCGTACGGCTAAAAATGGAGCGATTGCCTTGCTGCAACTCCTGACGCATATCCACCACTTCCACTGGCGGCATGGGGCGAGATTGGATGCGCTCTGGAAGGGAGAGGTAATAGGATTGGGGATTGGGGATTG
>CAZZWA010000148.1:1160-11414 GCA_964657555.1 uncultured Microcoleus sp. | reverse complement strand
GTCCCGGCGATACCGCCCCCTTCATCCGAGCTCCCTCATCCCCTCGTTCCCTCGTCCCTTAATATTCACCCAAGTTTCTAAAGAAGGGGTGGCAGAACCCAGAATCAGGGGGCAATTTTCCAGTTCTGCACGCCACTGAGCGACGGTACGAGCGTGGTACGTAGGGGCTGGCTGGTCTTGCTTGAAACTGTTGTCGTGTTCTTCATCCAACACAATCAAGCCTAGGTGAGGCAAGGGAGCAAACACAGCAGAACGGGTGCCGATGACGACTTGGGGCTCACCCACAAGCATTTGTCGCCAGGTATCGTAGCGTTCTCCTTCTGAGAGGGCACTGTGATAGACGCAGACTTTGTTACCAAACCGGGCGCGGAATCGGTCGGTCAGTTGGGGCGTCAGACCAATCTCTGGTACCAAGACGAGGGCAGACATACCTGAGGTGAGAATAGGCGCGATCGCTTGCAAATACACCTCTGTCTTCCCAGAACCCGTGACCCCATGCAACAGAACTCTAGCAAATCCAGAAAGACTTGTGATAGCAGCTAAGGCTTGAGACTGGCTAGAGGTCAATACCTTGGGTTGATCAGCTGCTTGCACTCTCTCGGTTGACAGGGGGTTTCGCAACATCTCCCGTTGCTGAATCACGATGTAACCTTTCTGCTCCAGCGCCTTGACGATTGATGAGTTTATATTACAAATCTGTAACAACTCATTTAGCCACAAATCGCCACCACGTCGTCGCAGCACATCCAGCACTTCCCGTTGCCGTTCGGTCAAGTCCCTATCGAAGGTCTGAACCACTAGCGTTACTGCCTTCTGGAGCTTCGGTCGCTGAGTTTTTGGAGCTTCCAAGTAGCTTTCCACCAAGCCACGCCGCAACAACTCTCGCAAGCCTCGATGGGCTCCTCTCACCTGACGCTGAATGTACTGCCAACTATAGTCTCCTGAAGTTTGGTTGGCGAGGAGTTGCAGAATCTGACGGGCTATCGGACTGAGGAAGGCGTTAGTGTTAGTAGCACCTAACACATCTCCTCCCTTTGGCCAGGAGGGGTTGAGGCGAAGGCGACGCTGCGATCGCATCAGCAACCCAGGCGGTAGTGCCACTCTAATCACCTGAATGAGTGGTGTGTAGTAGTACTGTGCCACTCGCTCGATCAGCTCCCAGTAGGTAGGGGGAAAGAACCCAGTGCTGACAACATCCTCAATTTCCCGAATCTTGTCGATGGCTAAATCGGGGGGTGGCTGGGACAGAAACCGGATAGCGATCGCTCCTACCTGCTGAGCGCCAAACCGCACACTCAAAATATCCCCTGGCTGTACTTCCAGCTCAGGTGGCAGCTTATAAGTATATAATTTCTTCTGATTTTGAGCGTCTTCCTGCACACCGGGACAGTCAACCAACACTTCAATCAATCGACTTGCCAAGGATGAGCCTGTCTCATAAGCGCCCTTGGGCTCGGCCAGAACCAGAGCTGATAGACCAAAGTTAGGATTAGACATATAGCGACTCATCCAAAGGTGAATTCCTAGGATAGCTCTCCTAGTCGATGGGTCTAGACCTGTTAATTCTAACTGGCTAGAGCCCATAATCTCTAGGTTCAGTCTGCCTAGATGCACAGTGCTGACACCTGAGGAGAAGGGGGAGATCGTTCACCAAGACGGTCTTACTGCAAACTCTTCCCCTACTGCCCCAGCCTTCCCAGTGCTCTTCACCTCAACCTCCTTAGGAAAAACCTTTGTTTTCTGACTATTGGTAGAGAGGCAAGCCTTGAAGTATATGAGATCCTGAAATCAAATACCGATGTTGAATTTAAGAAGCTTAAAGCCCGCATCCCCTAGGAGCTGTCAATAGTGGTGATTGTCCTCGTTTCCAATTTTTTTAGAACTGACTTTCCCAAAATCTTCACCTTGTTGCCACCAATCATAAAAAAGTTTAATTTTTACATTAGATAAAATTTTTATGATTGTGCAAGTTTTGGCAAAAACCATACAACAATATGGAGAATTGACAATTTTGTAATCAAGGTAACAATTAGAAGATCTTATTCTGGTAGCCTAAACAATATTTTCAATTGCTAAGGCTAAGAAAAACTTTTTTGAATTTTTCAAAAAAGAAACTACTAAAGGCTCCATCGTGATATGGTTTTGAGCATCAAGATTAACGGAAAGTTGCCTTGCATAAATAAAGTTGCTCCTGGGGCTGCCACTCATCAGCCCGCATGCAGTCCATTATGGATATGTATAAAAAGAGCAACCTTTCCACACCCCTCGGTTTATCCAGACCTAACTCAGAGCTCGCTATGAATATTGGTGAATTGACCCCAATCGATATACTGGAATCGACAGCCGATCATGCTGCTCCTGATGTGGAGGAACCTGATTTCAGCGAAGCAACTGCAATGGAACAGGAAGCAGATGACTTTGCTGCGGCTCGGCCATCGGAATACCGGAAAACTGTTTCTGATGATACAGTAGGAGCCTTCTTTAAAGAGATGGCACGTTATCCACTTCTCAAGCCAGATGAAGAAGTGGAGTTAGCCCGTCGCGTCCAGTTTTTAGTAGAAATGGATTTACAGGATCGCAGCTTATCTAAAGAGTTGGGTCGTAAGCCTAACAAAGTAGAACTGGCAGCAGCAGTAGGAATGACGGAACGGCAGCTGGAAAATCGCCTTTATCGCGGGCGTGTGGCGAAACGAAAGATGATTCGCTCCAACCTGCGCCTAGTCGTCTCTATTGCTAAACGATATTTAAATCGAGGTGTTCAGTTCCTTGATTTAATTCAGGAAGGAGCTTTGGGCTTAAATCGCGCTACGGAAAAGTTTGATCCAGACAAAGGTTATAAGTTTTCTACGTATGCCTACTGGTGGATTCGACAAGCTATCACTAGAACAATTGCTAACGATGCCAGAACAATTCGGCTGCCAATTCACATTGTTGAAAAGCTGAACAAACTTAAAAAAGCCCAACGAGAACTTAAGCAGGAACTGCACCGCAATCCTACTGAAGAGGAAATGGCACAGGCTATGGAGATTACTCCAGAACACCTGCGTCAACTGCTGCAATTGCGGAGGCGATCGCTATCTCTCAACCATCGAGTTGGTAAGGGTGAAGAGACGGAACTGGTGGAGCTATTGGAAGATAGTGACAATCAGTCTCCTGAGGAGCAGATGAGCGAAAGCATGATGCGCCAAGAGATTTGGGAAGTATTGGGCGATGTTCTGACAGAGCGAGAGAAAGATGTCATTTCTCTACGCTATGGACTGACGACTAGCGAACCCTACACTCTGGAAGAAGTAGGCTGCCTGTTCAATCTGTCTCGCGAACGCGTGCGTCAGATTCAAAGTAAAGCTATGCGAAAACTGCGTCGTCCGCAGGTGGCAAAACGGTTGAAGGGCTGGCTGAGTTGAGAGCCTGGAGTTTTAGGGGCGGTTTTAGTAACAGCCCTTGGCTTCCTACCAATAGCTGTGGTAGAAAACGCAGATGGACGCAGGTACAATATCTGCGTCCATCTGCGTTTGCAAAATCTAAAATCCCTATGTCTTCCAAGTTGATTCTGCGTCCAGCCCAGTCAAATGATGTTGAAGTGCTATTTAAACTGATTCAGGCGCTGGCAGATTATGAGCACCTATCTCACGCCGTTACAGGCAGTGTTAACACGCTCAAAGACCACCTGTTTGGTTCTGTAGGTTATGTAGAAGCAATTCTGGCAGAATATGGTGGAAAAGCTATTGGGTTTGCCTTATTTTTTCAAAATTATTCTGCATTTCTCACCAAGTCAGGAATTTATCTGGAAGATTTGTTTGTTCTACCTGACTTTCGGCGTCAGGGGATTGGTAAGGCGCTGCTTACTTCCCTTGCTCAACTAGCAGTTGCTCGCGACTGCGGGCGACTGGAGTGGACAGTTTTGGATTGGAATCAGCCCGCGATCGCTTTTTATCGTCGCATGGGTGCTTTGGTTAGAGAGGATGGACGTATTTGCCGCGTTGCTGGCGATTCGCTTAACCATTTGGCCTCTGGAGCATCAACGATCAGGCTCCGTTCAGCAGTACCAGCAGATGTGTCAGTGCTATTTTCCTTACTTCAAAGAAAAGCTGAGTTTGACAAGCAATTGCCTGCCTTCTCTGGGAATCATGATGCACTCCAGCAGCATTTATTTGGTTCTCGACCCTCTATAGAGGCGATTCTGGCTGAGTGCGATGGGAGAGTGGTGGGATTTACTACATTTCTACACAACTACTCCACGTTTCTCACCAAGCCAGGAATTTACTTAGATGACTTGTTTGTCATCCCAGAATACCGACAGCAGGGTATTGGTAAAGCTATACTGACTCACCTTGGGAAGATAGCAGTTGAGCGCGACTGCGGACGTCTGGAGTGGACTGTTGCTACTTGGAATGAACAAGCGATAGCTTTCTCCGAACGCCTAGGCGCTCTCGTCTTGCCCGACTGGCGTATTTGCCGTGCAGAAGGCGATTCTCTTACCCAGTTAGCGGCTAAAGTACCCTGTTGAATAAAAAATAGGCCAGGGGAAGTTTGACTTCTTGTTCCCTTGAAGCCTGCAAAGAGAGTCACAGGTTATATCAATTCTCAAAAATATAACTACACTTGGCTTGTAGTTGCGATTGAAAAGGTTAGAGAAATACCAATAAATCTACAAATAAACCTAAAATCGTTCAAGGACGCGTGAGAGCGTTCTATATTTAGCTCGCCCTATCTACCAAGCTGCTTCTAGTCAGTAGGTAGTTGTTGATAAGTAAATATACTCAAATAAATCATACAATAGAATTTCTGGAGGAATGCGCCATGACCATTTGGGTAAACGAACAGATCGATCCGTCTGGCATGATCCATGCTTGCATTGCCTGTTGCAATGAAGAACAGGCAAAAGATTGCCATGAGTCCTATAAGAAGAATTTGACCGATGTCCAAAAGGACTCAGGTTGGATTGCTAGATTGCGGATAGTTAATTCTTGGGATGAAGTGCCAGTTAACGCCTTGAAGCTGGATTAATTCTCAGTGCGCTAACTGGTGAAAAGTGACATCGCCATGAACTATGAACACCCAATGCTCTCTCCCATCGTGGGTGGAGAGAGCTTCATTATTGGCTGGTGTCATGTGGGAACTATAGGGTTGAACAGAGTTTGATATCTAACAAGAGAATCTTATGAACTCTCCCAAAATTTATATCTCCCAGCAAGGCTTTCGTATTCATCTGGTTACAGCAACCAAGAAAAGTGTTGAAATATCGATTCACCAACCTAGTTCATTTATCTCCCAAAACCTAGAGAGAATCTTACCTGATTGGAATTTGCCTGTTATTTGGGTGGTGCTTGTTTTGCAGCAATCTCAATACAAACTGTTGGAGAAAAAACCTTATATTGAAAGAGAAAAAGACTGTCTGCGGGAGCAGTTTATCCGTCTCGGCTTTGAGGTTGCATTCAATCTACGCGATCGCGGATTCTTGACAGATCTGATCGATCCCCGTAATGGCTATCCTCTGCTTTCACGTCCTGGAGAAATCCCTCATGATGACACGGCTGTGGTCAGAGCTTTACTAAGTTTTCCAGTCATTGACAACAACTGCCATGTCCTAGAGCATCCTATATGGGGGACTGCTGTTTATCCCAGTACCATGATTTCTTCTGCTTCCCCAACAATTATTAAGACTGTGCTGAAAAGCGTGGCATCCCAACACGGCTGGAAGGAGCCAAAAACAGATCTACAACTATCCCATTTTGGAGTTTAAAATGCTGAGATATCTACCTCAAACTTTGAATTTCTTCAATGTTCAATCCGGTAATTTGACTGATAGTTTCTTCATCTAGTGTGCCGAGTAGTCGCTTGGCAATTTCGATTTTAGCTTCTCTCTCCCCTTCTTGCCTGCCTTCTTGTTTAGCTTGTTTCCTAACTTCTTCTAAACCCTCTCTAACACCCCTGATAATTGCATTACGCTGATCCTGGATAAATAACTCTCGTTTCTCTAAATCTTCTAACTCTTGAGGCGTCAGATTAGCTTCATTAGCAATTTCAAAAGCTTGCCGGATTTCTGGGACAATTCCCATTGTGTCTGGAACAGTGCTTAAAGTCCTGGCACTCTTCATAAAATATATCCATTTATCTGTTACTGTCTCTAACTCATCCAATTCCTTTGTAAATTTCGGCAACTCGACAAACACTAACTCAATATCACTAATTGGATAATCGTTTAACTTGTGCTTCTCTTTAAAAACAAAATGTGATATCATGTCAGGCTGAGTTTTAAACATTTCAAAGTCAGTAATCGTTAGAGCAATCACCGGCTTCAGCATTGTGTAGCCTTCTCCCTTCTGAAGTTGAAGCGAATAAGCTTTGGCAGCGTTGTACAAAATTCGCTTCTCAAAACCTTCTACATTTAGAACTTGCATCTCTATAATCACAGTCTTGTTCCCGGTTATCCTGGCTTTGACATCTAAATAAGAGTCTTTAAACCCAGAAATGCGGGAGGCTTGATAGGAATCAATGATTTCTAAATCTTCTATGACATGCTGAGCATTATAAAGAAGGGCGTTTAAGAAACTTATGAGAATGTTCTTACTTTGCTCAGATCAAAAGATTCTCTTAAAAGCAAAGTCAGTTTTAGGATTGATGAAAACCATTGGCTAAATTCTGCTTGATAAATTTATTTACATTCTATGGGTTTAAAAAAATCCTCATCTACGAGGAGACTCTAGCTTCCCGCCGCTTTCCGTGAATGGCTAATTTCTCAAATCTTAACTCCCTAAGTTATCTAGAAGGTAAAGTTTGCCAAAAATCTGTAACGAATTTTACAAAAAAGAAATTTTTTTGAGGGTGGGAGGTTAGGCTACGGATATACACCTGGTTCGCGGAGATACCGCAACAGAGAGAAAACTATATGGTTTCGTCACCGCCGCTGCCACTTGAGAGTCCTTCCCCTGCATACATCTGCCCATTTGATCAAGCTTGTAGCTACTTAGATTGGGCAGCTAAAGAGTTACAAATGGATCAAGGTCTGCTAGAAGTTCTGAGCCATCCACGTAAGGTTGTCACCGTTTCTATCCCTGTGAAACTGGATAATGGTGAAGTACAGGTTTTGGCAGGACATCGGGTTCAGCACTGCGATGTCCTAGGCCCTTATAAAGGCGGGACTCGATACCACCCAGCAGTCACACTGCGAGAGGTATCAGCGTTAGCAATGCTAATGACCTGGAAATGTGCGCTACTGGGCATTCCCTATGGGGGTGCTAAAGGAGGGATTGCTTTAGATCCGGCACGCTACAGTGTCGGCGAGTTAGAGCGGATTACCCGTCGTTACACGACTGAGTTGATCAAAGATATCGGACCAGCGGTGGACATTCCTGCTCCAGATATGGGCACCTCGGCTCGTGAGATGGCTTGGATGATGGACACCTACTCAATGAATGTCGGCCATGCTGTACCAGGGATTGTGACTGGTAAACCAATTTCGATTGGTGGCTCCAAAGGAAGAGAAATGGCAACCGGACGGGGGGTCATGATTATCGTGCGGGAGGCTCTAACAGAGCGAGGCAAGACACTAGCGGGAGCGCGAGTGGTGATCCAAGGGTTTGGAAATGTCGGAAGTGCAGCAGCTCTATTACTACATGAGGCTGGGGCTAAGATTTTAGCTGTCTCAGACGCCTCGGGTGGGGTGTTTGCGGTAAATGGTCTCGACATTCCGGCTCTGAAAGTCTATGCCGCTGAGAATCATAAGAGTCTTGTGGGTTTTCCTGGCAGTGTCACAATTACGAATGCAGAACTACTGGCTCTGTCCTGCGATGTTCTGATCCCAGCAGCACTGGAGAACCAGATTACTGAGGAAAACGTGCATCAGGTGCAAGCGCAGATTGTCGCCGAAGCCGCTAATGGCCCAGTCACTCTAGCGGCAGACCAAACGCTGGAGGCGCAAGGTGTGACCGTATTGCCCGATATCCTAGCTAATGCTGGCGGGGTTGTGGTGAGCTACCTGGAGTGGGTGCAGGGACTATCTTACGTCTTTTGGGATGAGGAGCGCGTCAACCGGGAAATGGAAAACCTGATGGTGCAAGCCTACCGCCAAGTTATCCAACAGTCGCAGCTGCGGCAGGTTCCTTTCAGACTGGCTGCCTATACCTTAGGGGTAGGTCGCGTTGCTCAAGCACTAACTGACCGGGGTCTTTACCCTTAATAAATTTAAGGAATACAGCCAGCTAATTTGGTAGCGAGTCCGCTCTATGGGATTAGATGCCTGACGGTAACGCATCTCTAGTTCTTCTACTTCCAGATGTGGTTCGATTTTGAGACGCTTGCCCATAATTGTGCGATCGCATTATCGAGCAACTACACCCCCACTCTACAACTCCGGTGCTACCGGAGTTGTAGAGTGGGTTCAAAAGTGGCTGGTAGAACCAAAGCAGGGGAGATAGGGGAGAATGCTACCCCTGCCTCCCCTGCACTTTCCCCTTACTAACGTTACTTTTGTTAGCTACCATTCCGGTGTGCTCCATGCGTGAACGGTTCTCAAGGGTTTTGATCTGCGCCTTCCACTGCTGAATTTTCTCCTGCGCCTTTTCATAGAGAGCGCACTCGCTGTTGATTTTACTCGCTTCAGTAATTGCCGCTTGCTTTGACTTTAGATCATTTTTCATTGCCAGCGAGTCAGCCCGATCTAAAGAGGAACGGTTTTTGATGATTTCGAGTTCACTACGACACTTTGAGATCAGTTGCTGCGCTTCATTATAGTGGAGACTATCAACCTTGATCCGAACCGCTTCTGCAATTGCAGCCGTGAGGCCATTTACTTCATCAGACAAAGCCAGCGAACGAGCTTTATTTAGATAAGTAAGTTCTTCAGTCTCTTGCTGTTCTTCACTCTTTTTTTGGAGAGTATTAATCGACTCCATCAATTGCTGATACTTAGTTGTGTGCCAGTATTTGTTGCCTAGATATAGCAACTTGATAGCTTCACTGTAAGCCTCTTGCCAATTATTTTGATGGATCTTTGCTTGTGTGTCTTCATAAATGGCTTCCGCTGTTGACCAACTTGATTTCCATAGCTTAATTCGGTGAGCAACCAAACTGTCAGTAGAGTTGTTGAGCGGAATCTGGCGCGCTATGGCAATTGCCTGTTCGAGGTTTCCCTGCTGGAAGGCAGCTTCACCTTGATTCAATATGTCCATCGACCACTGTTTGATTGAGCTATTAATCTTTGGACGCAGGTAATGATCGGGTGGGATTGTGTTGATCACGGCGATCGCCCAAAGCAAGTCATTCACTGTCTGTTTATTTGCCACCTCTTGGGCGCAGTATAAACGCACAGACGCAGAAGCTTTAGACTGAGAGATAAACTCACACTTGGGAGATTCAGGAGAAGAGAGCAGCTGTGAGAGCGCTAATAATCCTACCCAGCCAGGGATAATTATTGTGATTGCTGCCCAAATCAGCCAGTAGATTGGTTGAAGCCACTGTTGGCATTCTGCTAACTTTGGGAGTAATTGCTGTTGGGAGTTCATAGGTGAATACTTATAACTTAAACGAGAATTTTCAAGTAAAAAGCCAAAAATATCTGCCAAAAACTGAGTTCATGTCCAACTGATGAGCTTTCTCAAGAACTAGGCATTAATTGAAATGCTTAGTTCAGGTCATATATCTGTAGCAACGAGCTGCGACCTAATAGAGGAGTTATGCATACATTTTCTGCATGCATCTTACTTTTGTCAGAACACACTAAGCTACAAACTGAAATTGCCGTATTCCGGATTCTGCCTTGGACTTTTTCCCAAACTAAGATGCTTCTTATTTTCTCTATTGAACGGTTTTGAGCGGTACAGCAAAAATACTAGAATATTGGCGTTAATAGCTATCAAAATTCAGTATTTTTACTAGCTTTTTTGGTATAAAGCTTATTTGAAGTTGCAGGCTTAACGGGAGAGACGGCGATCGCGGTGTGAGTGATGCTGTAAGTTTGCCTTCGTTTTAGAGCAGCTCAGGTTTGTAGTAAGTGCTTTAGCACTTACTACAAACCTGAGAAACCGTTTTTCTTATACTTCTGGCAAAAGTCTGTTATCCCTTAATAATGAATGAACTTTTACCTATCGAATATATTCATTTCATTGGTGAGAGAACAATTGCGCTTCAACTAAACCTGAACCCAGTGTATAGCAACTGCTACGAACATTCTCAGGAACACTCAGCCCACCCACATTATGTGGGTATGTAAATCCCTCCTTGAAATCAATGCAAGATTTCACGATTGTCCAGGCA
>CAZZWA010000148.1:0-1060 GCA_964657555.1 uncultured Microcoleus sp. | reverse complement strand
ACTCCAGCTTCCAGTTTTAGGAAGGCTGGTTTTTCATTTGCAGAAACCTATTCAATTGAGGTAGCAAGTAGTAATATATGGGTAGAATCTACCTGTCTTGCTGCCTTATCGATTATTTATACTCCCCGCTGTCATAGAGCACATTAATTGCTAATTTTTCAATAGTCTTAGCTAGGTAAATTTATGTTGAGGGAAAACTTTAGTATAAACTAAAGTAGGCACCAAGTGAGAGGACTCTAAAACTATGGAAACCCTTGCTTATCTTCATCTTGTCTTAGCCCATGAAGCATCAGCAGATACAGATTGCATAGATGCAATTTCCCCAAGAGAAAGGTCACAACTTTTAATTTGGCTCAGATGGCAAAAGCTTTCAACAAGTGCCGCCATTCACCTGCTTAGTCTGACTGTCGCACTAGGCTTGTTAAGCGTGACGAGTAAGGCTTCGGCAGCACTTGAGCAAGGCAATCGCGGCAAACAGGTTATAGATATCCAGCAGCGTCTGGCGCAGTTAGGCTACTTTAAGGAAAATGTGACCGGCTATTTTGGGTCAGTGACAAAGCAAGCGGTTATTCAATTTCAGCAAGCCAAGGGACTGAACCCGGATGGTATTGTCGGGGAAAAAACCCAAGCATCCTTAAGTGGAAGTGAGCAACCAATATCAGAATCGCCGCTGGAGATAGCAACTTCTGAAAGCTTTGTGCGAGCAGGCGATCGCGGCACTCAAGTTGTTAACATCCAGCAAAGGTTGGCAGCAGCAGGTTTCTCTAGTGGAGAAAAAGGTGTCTTTGATGAAGCAACCGAAGACGCCGTTCGGCAATTCCAACAAGCTAAGGGACTGAAAGCTGATGGAATAGTCGGGTCACAAACTCTAGCGGTCTTGCCAACAATTAGTGATGCAAATCCGAAAGCAGCATCCCAGGAGCCTCACAGTTGGTATGAGAACAAATCAACTCCTCTAACTCCCTTTACCCGGAGACCAGATTAGGTATCCAGGGATTGCATAAAAAGTCTTCTTTACGTCTACTCATGTGTGGTTCCATCAGGCATGATTGCTCCTTTG
>CAZZWA010000147.1:2111-12805 GCA_964657555.1 uncultured Microcoleus sp. | reverse complement strand
AAATGAGTAAACTATCTTTAAAAATAATTACGATTGTCTAAAAAAGTCTTGATATCTAGAAACCTAAACAGCATCAATTTATACTTTAATTACTGATTAAGCGCTGTTTTGCTAGTTTCCAAAGCCAGATATCCGAGGCATTGTCAGCTTTCTGTTCGTAAGCTATTTCTGCCTTAGAGTTCTGTTCTTTCTCAATTCCAAAGCGCAAGGTGTCCGAAGGTTTGAGTAAAAACACATCACTAAAACCCTCAGGAATTTTGGGTACATGGGAGTCAGCCACCAATTGAAGCCGTACCTTTGGAGCGAGTAGATAGCTCATAGCAATGACATTACCGAAATTAATGTCAAGATTATTACAAATCAAAAGCGGATGATTCGCTTTGTTAATTATGCGAGCTATTGGCGGGTTAGTTTTGGAAAAGGGCATGGTATACCAGTTTTCTGCTTGAGAAATGGTGACCAATGATATAACTCCCATTGAAATCATCACAGCCGTTACCACTTGCCAGATTTTTCGTTGGAACAAATTAGCCGAAAAAATCTGAGTTGCCAGAAGATAGGCGACAGCCAAATGAATTCCTAAATAACAGGGTGTTAGATATCGTGGGACTGCCGAGCGTGACCCTCCCAAAATTAAATCTGGTAGGATGAGAGCTAGAGGTGTAACTCCAATCAATGTCAGGATAAATAGCCAAACTCGTTTAGGAGCATGACGACAGAGAAAATAAATCGAATATCCTGTGACAACTAATGTTATTAACACCAGTATTAACCGGATTAAATCAGTAAATATATTTCTAAAGCCAAAATCTAAAAGGCCACCTTTACTATCGGCGTCCAGAAAAATATTGATCAAGGGCATAGTCAAATTTTTAACCATAGACAGCAGGGGTTGTCTTCCATTCAGATGTCCTGTTTGATTTTGAACTGCCGACAAGTTAGTAACAATAACCAAAAGCCAAGGGGTGAAAGCTAAAAATCCAGCAATTGATGCCAAGAGATAAGCAGTTAAAGTCTTACTCCAATACCTTGTTTGACGTACGCTTAGGATGCGCCAGCCTTCAATTCCCAATACATAGATTTCATGTCCAATAGCAACCAACACAGAGAATAAAAATGAATAAAGACTCAATGCCAACGTTGCCGTATAAATAACCCAGCTGAGCTTGGTTTGAAGCCGTATGGCTCGCAGGAGTGCCCAGCTTGATAGCAAGATAGTAACAACCCATAAACTATACTCCCGCGCTACTTGGGCATACACAACCTGGAACGGCGAGACGGCGATGAGTATGATCGCCATCCACGTTATCACCTGTGATTCAAATAATTCGCGACAGAGCAAATAAGCACAAGGGAAGACTAGCAAGCTGATGAAGGCTGACAAACCTCGTATTACTGCCATGGAATCACCCCATGTCTGCAACCAAAATCGCCCTAGTATGAAATAGAGGGGCGGATGCTGGGCTTCTTCTACTGCCAAACTCTTAGTTACATCGATTAAGCTTTTTTCGGTATTGGGGTACTGATACTTTTGTAAGTCTTTGACACCAATCACTTCACCATTGAAGACTTGCTTAATAACTTTTACCCTTGTGTAGCCAGAAATTCGCAATGAGGTATAAACCTCATCATGCCAGTAGCCTTTCTTGTCAAGATTGATACATCGAAAAAACATACCCAGTGCTAAGATAACAATGATTAAAAACATAAAACCGCGTAGACGAGACCAATCAGGCTGGATAAAGTTGCTGTTCATATACCAACTGCTTTCTCCAATGGCCCGCTTTCCATTGATTTAGTACGGGAATTTCATTATTTTAGCTCAAAGAAAGTGTTTTGAATTAAGCAAGTAGTAGATTCAATCCAAAATTTTATGAAGTGATTAAAGATACTCAACCTCGATTACCTATGTATGCCTTTCGTGCCACTGCCAACCGAATAATGCGCCATTATTACGAAAAAGTGTCTCTTCCATCAAGATTTGTCGCTTTAGGAGATGCTGTTCGTGCTCTATGTCCTGTTTACGATCAAGGCATGAGGGTCAGTGCCCGCATTTCTCACCAGTTCCGTGATCGCATTCATCACAACCTTTTACCAGAGTTTGTTTCAGGCATTTTTTACGGATGATGAATTTTGGCAGAGTGTTGCACGCCTTGTTTTACCCTCAATCTATGTTTAATAAGCTTTTGGGGAATCGTGGTGAGAAATCCGGGAGTGCTTTATCCACAATAGTTCTCCGAGAGTGGCTAAGTAAATTCCAGCGTCGGCAAGCTGAAGGCTCACTTATCCCCTCACGCTTCCAGAAAAACTTGGCTAAAAGCCATTCTCTACACTGGACGATAGCAACATCAAAAGACTCTCGCTTTCCTACCATGATAGAGAGGAGCAAACCGAGTAAACTTGGAGGACTGTTACACTGATATAGCAATCATAAATGAGATTCAAACGCAGACCTGCCGGAATCCGGCTTCCTGTGAGAGCTGAGTGTTCACAAATCAAATAGGCTCGCTATACATGAAGCAGTTAATAGACTTGGTATCTGAGCAACATGATTTGAACATTTTATATATGGAAGTTATGCAATTTATCAATTCGTTTATTGCACTTTATCACCCAAAAATTCAACTGCACGTACTGGAGATGAGTGTGAATCGCCCACACATTAGTTAGACTTGCGGCCAAAGCGAGCCACTCAAATTTGATATCAATAAAAATTTTCACTCTATCAAAGCAAGATGAGCAATGTTAATTGCTCTAAGGATAAATATGCATTCTCAATCTTCAACTCAAAATTCCCCAACGGCTGAGGAGATAAAAGTGGCTCCCACGCAGTTTTACAATTGGCAAAATTACCGCTGCGCTTACGAAGTCCATAGCCCAACTCATCCGACTGCTGATGATGGCATTCCTCTGTTGTTAATTCATCCTATAGGCATAGGTCTATCGCGGCATTTTTGGCAAAGATTCTGCAGCAAATGGTACGGGATAGGCCGTCACAACTCTATCTATAATCCAGATTTACTAGGATGTGGTGAGAGTGATATGCCTCATGTGGCTTATACTCCTACTGACTGGGCAGAACAGTTACAATACTTTTTGCAGACGGTGGTACAAAAACCTGTCATTTTAGTAGTGCAAGGTGCCTTGCTATCTGTGGGGATTGAGTTAGTTAATCTCGATCAGTCTAATTTGATTCGTGGGTTAGTGCTGAGTGGCCCGCCAGCTTGGGCGGTGCTCAATAAATCTTCATCAGCTTGGCAGCAACGATTCAGGTGGAATCTACTCGACTCTCCTTTTGGCAGTGCCTTTTATCGCTATGGACGACGGCAGCAGTTTTTACGTTCTTTCTCGACTAAACAATTATTTGCTGATGCCAATTCAGTTGATGCTGAGTGGTTAGAGACTCTCGAAAAAAGTGCAGCCAAGTTAGACAGTCGTCACGCTGTTTTCTCATTTCTTGCCAGGTTTTGGCAACAGGATTACCAAAAAGCGATCGCCTCGATTATCCAACCAACGCTGGTGGTTATGGGAGACAAGGCATCGAGTATTAGCAAGGCAGGCAAAGCCGAAACACCAGATCAACGCTTGGCTGACTATCTAGAGTGCCTTCCCAATGGTCATGGGGTGAAAATTCCAGGTCGTAATGTTTTGCCTTATGAGTCAACGGCTGAATTTGTGGCAACGGTTGCTGAGTTTGTCGCTAAACAGGCTAGAGGGGCAGTTTAGCTAAGAGATGTAATAAAGCTGTCAAGTTGCTTGTGGTATTCATATAAATCTACAGTTAAGCGGCACGGATTTTGGCTGCTTCCAGGCGATCGCAAGTAAAGCCTGTTGTTCTGTGCCAAAATCGATGACAGCCATGCCGCGACGCTGTTGCAAGATGGTAACGCTTAGGCATACTTCTCAAATACTGCATGAACCAGGTTATCGGACAAAAACTCGGAGGACATTACCAAATTATCAGCGCTTTGGGCGGGGGAGGGTTTGGGCAAACTTATCTTGCTCAAGACAAGTATCTTCCTGGAGAGCCCCTGTGTGTTGTTAAGCAACTCAAACCTCTGGCAAACGATCCTCAGAGTTTGCAGACAGCAAGACGTCTGTTCGATAACGAAGCAAAAGTCCTTTACCAGTTGGGGAATCATGATCGGATTCCGCGACTTTTTGCTTACTTTGAGGAAAACCAGGAATTCTATCTGGTTCAAGAATTTATTGAAGGACACGATCTTAGCCAGGAACTCACCCCCGGAAACTCGCCTAGTTCTTCCTTGATAACTGGGAGTTGGGGAGAGGAAGAGCAAGTCATTTCTCTTTTGCAAGATATCTTGGAAATTTTAGAGGTTGTCCACCAGCAAAATGTCATCCACCGCGATATCAATCCCCGCAATTTAATTAGGTGCAAGAAAGATGAAAAGTTAGTTTTAATCGACTTTGGGGCAGTTAAACAAATCAGCACTCAGCTGATAAATTCCCAAAAGCAAACCGGCTTCAGCATTAGCATTGGCACTCCCGGCTATATGCCTAGCGAACAAGCTAATGGCAACCCCAGGTTAAGCAGCGATATTTATGCTGTAGGAATGATTGGTATCCAAGCCCTCACTGGTTTAGTTCCCGATCAGCTACCTGAAGATCCCGATACAGGTGAAATTATTTGGCGCGCTCAGGTGCTCGGGGCGATTCAGGGCTCTCCTCTACTAGACGTCTTAGATAAGATGGTTCGCTATGACTTTCGGCAGCGTTATCGTTCAGCATCTGAGGCTTTGCAAGCTGTCAAAGAATTGAGAACTGGCACCGCTGCTACTGTCGCTGTGCCAGTTGTTAAATCACCCAATTCACTTGTTACTCAACCTCAAATATTTTTCTTAATGAGTTGGAAAGCTTTAATAGTTGTCGGCTTAATTGGATTAAGTGGGGCGGCAACTATCTGTATTACCAATGTGATCAATTCTACCAACGCCATAGAATCATATAGCCAGGGCAAGACACTATATGATTTAAATCGTTATGAAGAAGCACTGACATTATACAAAAAAGCAATTCAAGTTAGACCGGATTATCTAGAAGCCTGGAACTGCCAAGGAAATACCCTTTTCCAATTGAAAAGATATAAAGAGGCACTCAATGCTTACGACCAAGCAATTCAAATCAAGTCTAACTACCTAGAATCATGGTCTGGACGGGGAATAGTACTGAATAATTTACAGCGATATGAAGAGGCTATTGATTCACTTGATAAAGCTTTAAAACTCCAGCCAAACTACCCAGAAGCATGGAATGGCAAAGGTGATGCTTTACTCAATTTACAGCGATATGAACAAGCAGTTGCTGCCTATGACAAAGCCGTTAAACTTAAACCAGAATACTATCAAGCTTGGTACAATCGAGGCTGGTCATTTCATAATTTAAAGCGATTCCAAGACGCGATCGCTTCTTATGACAAAGCTATAGAATTTAAGCCAGATTTTTACCAAGCTTGGGGGAATCGGGGTAATGCCTTCATCAGTTCGCGGCAGTACAGAGAAGCAGTTGAATCCTATGACAAAGCTATTCAATACAAGCCAGACTACTATCAAGTCTGGTACAGCCGAGGCAATGCCTTAATCAACTTGCAGCAATATAAAGATGCTATTGAATCCTTTAACAAAGCCGTTAAATATCAACCAGATGCTTATGAAGCATGGTACAGTCGAGGCTGGGCATTTCATCAATTGCAACAGTACGAAGAAGCACTTGCCTCTTATGATAAAGCAATTCAATTTAAGCGGAAAGACTACCAGGTGTGGTACAATCGAGGTAATGCCTTATATAACTTGAAAAAATATCAAGAAGCGATCGCTTCTTATGATAGAGCGGTGAAAATCAAGCCAGATGACTATGATGCTTGGTACAGTCGGGGCAATGCTCTAGATAATTTGAAACGATATCAAGAAGCGATCGCCTCGTATGACAAAGCAGTACGATATAAGCCGGACTTCCAACAAGCAATAGAAGCTAGAAAGCGGGTGCAGGAGACTCAGATGAAGCCAGAAGCCCCCCTCTTTTCTCCTGCACAGATTTTGCCTGGAAATGGTAATCGGGAGGCTCCAGCCCCCAATCCTAGCGGAGATTCGTATAACCCGCGACGGCGGTAAGCTAGTAGTCTGTCATAGTTGAAATGAGGAGTTGGTAGTGTGAGCGTCTTGCTCGCGACACGATCTCTCCGGCTCGTACTACTCCTCAAACCCATAGCAAATCATTGATAATTAATTTCTAAAAAAATATAACAGCAAGATTCGCTGAATCGACAGATCAATGCGCTCCTGCCTTCTAGAACGCAAAACACCTTGCTCTAGCAGTAAGTTGAAACATATTCCTAGAAGACATATTGATGCTTTACAGATATACTATAAGTGCGTGTCTTAACTCCATCTGGTAACAATAACAGCCTGACTAAATCTCAGGTTGTAAGATGCAATGACTCTAAAAATCATAGCTGCCATCGCACTGTTGTCTCTATTCTGGTTATCTGCGCCAGCAAGAGCTGAAAATCCACCTAAGGGGCAGGCAGCAGGAGGAAAGAGTGAAAACGCATCCAAATATATTAAGTACTGTAGGAGCACAAAGCAGGCAGAAAGGTGGAAGACTGCACTTTTAGGGATGCAGGTTACACGTCGCCCACGGATAGATCCGGCGATTCGCGAGAAGGTGGAAGATCGCGCTGTCCTGATTGCCTTGAGGGCGACAAAAATCTGTTTGCATTGATTCCATCCTCTGAGGAAAGAAAAACGGTTGCTGACTGTCCGACGTTCTTTTGGTATTTGCCTCCGTCGCCTGCACAAGGTAAAAAGAAAAGTGAAAAGTGCAAACAAGTCTCTCAACCTCTAAGGATATTCCACAAAAATAATCTCCAATCGCTAGGGTTGTCATTGCTCCTTAGTAATGGGGCTAGGACTTCGCAATAATGACCAATGATGGCCTTGGCCACAGGATCATTTATTCTGTAGGGCAACTCTGCCACTTTCTAAACTCTAAGTTGAGACTTGACAGAACGTAGTCGCTTTCTTAAGAATAAGTTTCCTATTTCAAGGAAGATGCAATGAACCGAAAAATCTTAGCCGCCGTACTTTTATCTCCATTCTGGTTATCTACGCCAGTGAGAGCTGTAAATCCAGTTGCTTTGGAGGGAGGGACACCTCAAGCGCACGCAGTTGAAAAAAGGGGTTCGCAGGGGATAATTTATAACCCTCCGTTGTTTGAACCTCCGGATGAGGGAGCAAGCCCGACAACTGCTGGGGGTGGAACAAGAGGACCATTGTTATCCTGTCTCAAAGATGGCAAGTCGATCATTCCCTTGCTCCCAAAGAATAACTTTGGATTGACAGTTTCGCAGTATCCGACATTCTTCTTATATATTCCTGAATCTACTGCACAAGAAGCAAGGCTGGTACTGCGGGAGCCAGATAAAGATGCTCCGATATATGACACAACTTTACACGTTCCCAGTCAACCAGGCATTGTTCGTCTCAGTCTTCCTAACGATGCAGCACTGCCACCACTAAAGGAGGGAAAAACTTATCACTGGTACCTCTCCCTCGTGTGCGGCACTGAAGATTCTACTAAGTATGGGAGAGCAGATGGGTGGATCGAACGCATTGCCCCCAGTGTTCCACTCACCAATGAACTAAAAAAGGCGTCCTTACCTGATCGCCCCAAAATATATGGGAAAGCTGGGATTTGGCAAGAAACTCTCACAACGCTGGCTGAGTTACGTAGTGCCAGTCCAAATAATTTAGCACTAGTAACAGACTGGGAAGCTTTGTTGACATCGGTGGGACTTGACGCCGTAGCTAAACAGCCCCTCATTCTAGAGCAAGAATCACAGAGTAGGCAGGAACGTGAGGGAACAAGTGAACAAGACGCTAAACTGACTATATCTGCAAAGCTAGGTGAAGGCCAGAAAGGTGAAGGAGTGCGATTGCGCTCAACAGGAGCAATTTTCGAGCCACCAATAGACGGAGGGGCAACTCCCAGTACTGCTGGGGGTGGGACGAGAGGAGGCTCCTGCATTTCAAAGGGAAAGTCTATCATCCCCTTGATACCCTCTCACAGTTCAGTATTAACGGTTTCTGAATATCCCACCTTCTATTCGTACATTCCTGAATCTACTGCAAAGACAGCAAGTTTTGTCCTACAGGAACAAGGTCAAGATGATGATGCAGTATACGAGACAACTTTTAATATTCCTAGGAAAGCAGGTATTGTGAGTGTTGGTCTTCCTAAGACTGCACTCTCACCTTTAAAGGTGGGCAAAATGTATCACTGGTTTTTCTTAGTAGAGTGCGATCCTGAAGACAACCTTCAGAATGCGATCGCCGACGGGTGGATTAAACGCATCGAACCCAGCACAACTCTCTTGAATGAGCTAAAAAAAACCTCCCTGCGCGATCAACCACGGGTGTATGGGAAAGCAGGTATTTGGCAAGACACCCTGGTAACTCTGGCACAGCTACGGCGCGCTCATCCTGATGATTCACTAATAGTAGCTGACTGGGAAGATTTGTTGACATCAGTGGGACTTGATGCCGTTGCTAAAGAGCCCCTCATTTTAGAGCAAGAGATCCCAAATAGGCACGAAAGTGAGCGAAAGTACAAATAAGGCTCTCAACACCCAAGATCCTAAATCTGCTAAGATATCTTGTGGAGGCATATTGCCAAATTATCTGTTGTCATGGGGTTGATGGTTTGAAGGGAGACAAGCAACTTGAATTCCTATTAAATATTGAAATTAACTAGCCGTATGTCTAAGGTCATGATACCTTTAAAGATGGTGTGAACATCCTGGAACAAAAAGATAAAAAACTACTAAGTTTTGATTGTTGCTTTCAGAAAACGCCACTCTTGAATACTCTACCCATGTGAGGGAAGAGGCATTGAGGGGATGGCCTAGTGTGTTATGCTATACACACAACCCCAGGCAATTTATGAGAGCCTATAAAGCTCTGAAGTATTGGTAGTGACGCGAGTGAGCGACTGCGTGCCCCTAAAATATGTGTTATTTGCGAGTACCCGGAAACAGAAAGGTACAGGCAAAGTGGTCTCATCCATAGCAGGACAAGGCTTACATAGGCTAGCGTCGGTAACTTGGTTGCTAAGGTTAACCATGGTTTTCCCATCCAGAATTTTTGGCAGAAACCTGGTTTCTTTATGTAAGTCATATGGGAGAAAAATGCCCGTAGCCTTGTGGGGAACCGCAATGGTTAAGTGGACTTGCGCTACCAAGCAAACCATCCCGCACGCAAGGAGGGGTATCAAGTATGACACTTGGCCGCAAAGCTTTAAATACCTAGGATGTACGCAAGTCATATTTGACTCCTAAGAGTGATGTTTTTAAGGTTGACATTGCAGAGTTTGAAAAGAAGCGAGGGAACAGAATTAAAAGCCCAAGTCTGTCCATCCTTCGCTAACATCAGGTTGATTGCTGCAAGCAAGTTTGTTTGAAGATCGAGTTTGGAGGTATCTTCTATGTCCGTTCGTCTCTATGTAGGTAATCTGCCTAAAGAAGAAGTAGACCGTCAGGAACTGCAATCCATTTTTGGAGACGCAGGTGACTCTATTTCTACTAAGGTGATCAAAGACAGAAAGACTGGTCAATGTCGTGGTTTTGCGTTTGTTACCGTGAAGACGGATGAACAAGCTGATGAAATCATTGAAAAGTTCAACGGCTATCTTTTTAAAGACAGCCCTCTCAAAATAGAAAAGGCACTACCAAGGTCTAAGAACGAAGGGGAAGAGGAACAACCACGTCCAGCAACAGCTGCCCCCACACCCCGTAGCAGTAGCGCACCTAGCAATACGGGAGGTGGCAGTGGAGGTAGTCGTCGCAACAAGAAGAACCGAAAGGCTGCTTCTACTCACACAAGTACACCATCTGGCGATCCAGATGCCATTCAACCCGATCCCCGATGGGCCAGTGAATTAGCAAAGCTAAAGGAACTTTTGGCAGCTCAAACTTCCAATTCGTAATCCTTGCTCTGATAATCCAGCTGGTTTTTCCAGCAAGCAGAAGCACCAAAACGATCTCAATCGCTTGCAGGAAAGTCAATGAACCACATATGCCAAGTGTGTATAGCACTTGGCATATTTTTTTAGCAAATGGGAACGTTTAACCAACTTTGTATGTATGACCGCAGTTTAGTAGCAAACACTGGCCGCTGTTCAAATAGTTTGGTGCGCATCGGCTTACGGTCTTTATCCAGAATCCAGCCATAGTCACTGCTCAAACGCAATTTGCCCTGCCAGTCGGCAACAGAGACAATCAATTGGGCAGCAGGACTATTGTCCATCCCGTTAACACGAAACACGTAATTGAAAGTGTTTTGGCTTGCTGCTGCGACTGTAGAGGGTTCACCACATTTTTGCTCTAAGCGCGATCGCACTTGCTCTGCTAAACCTGGTTTATCTATGTCCTCCAGAGTGCGCACTGCTAAAGTTAGAGCAAAGTAAAATTCTTCAATGGGGATAAATTCAAGCTGTATAGAAAGTTGGTCATTGGTCACAAGCTCATGAGTCATTGGTTATAAATGATTTGACTAGATAACAGCAATATTCCAGCAGATATGATGTTATGTCAAATCTGGTTACATGTTATTTTCTCTATCTGAAAAACAGAGCCTTTACTGGGAAAATAATTGCTCAATGGGGAGTATCTCAGTTTTGCA
>CAZZWA010000147.1:0-2011 GCA_964657555.1 uncultured Microcoleus sp. | reverse complement strand
TCAGCAACACTAGTTTGCTCAGCCTAGATTTAGTGGCAGTGTTTCTCTGGCATCAGGAGCAGCTCACTCTTGCCAGAATGTCATCAGCTAAATTTACTTCACCCCAGCCCTCCTCCGTTCAAGGGGAGGACGGAAGTCTACTCCCATCCTCAATTGAGGGGGATTAAGGGGTGCAGCTAAATATATATTTGCACAATTAAGGTGTACCCTCTGACATCTAACTTCAATAGCACTTTTCGTAGCTTTTTGGGAAAATCTTAACTCTGGCTCAGAAGAAAGTTACCCTGAGATAGTAGACTGACTGTTGTAGCCTGGTATTTAGTCAAACTTACTTTACGCTCTAGGCTGTCAGCATAGATTTTACAGGAGCTTTTGTAATGACGGCAGCATTCGATCCCGTTAAGGTGATGAAGCAGGAAGTTGGCAAAGCAGCTGCAGCACGGGTAACATCCGGCCAGATTGTGGGATTGGGCACAGGGTCAACGACAGCATACGCAATTCAGTATTTGGGCGATCGCCTTAAAAGCGGCGAAATCAAGGATATTAAAGGTGTGCCCACATCATTTCAGGCGGAAGTACTGGCTAAACAGTATGGAATTCCCCTAACTACCCTAGATGCGATTGACCACATTGATATTGCCATTGATGGAGCGGATGAAGTCGATCCACAAAAAAATTTAATCAAAGGGGGCGGTGCCGCCCATACTCGCGAGAAAATTGTGGATACACTAGCTGCGCAGTTCATCGTCGTCGTGGATGCCAGCAAACTAGTTGACAAGCTTGGTTCTACCTTCCTACTGCCAGTGGAAGTGATCCCAATGGCGATTTCTCCAGTCATGCGTGCCATTGAAAAGCTAGGCGGCAAGCCGGAATTACGCATGGGAGTTAGAAAAGCTGGCCCAGTGATTACCGATCAAGGCAACATGGTGGTTGATGTCAAGTTCGATTCTATTGATGACCCAGCAGGTTTGGAAAAGACGCTGAATAACATCCCCGGAGTTTTGGAAAATGGCTTATTCGTAGGCGTTACAGATGTGGTTTTGGTGGGCGAAGTCAAAGACGGTCAGCCGATTGTCAGAGAAATATAGCAATTTTAGATTTTAGATTTTAGATTAGCGATGAATCCAAAATTTAAAATCCAAAATTATAATGATGCATTATCGACGATTCGGGCGTACAGAACTACAAATGCCAGTGTTTTCCTGTGGAGGAATGCGCTACCAGTTCAAGTGGCAAGATGTCCTCGAATGGGAAATTCCTTCTGATAATCAGTGGAATCTGGAAAGGACTATTCGCCGCGCTGTGGAAGTTGGCATCAATCACATCGAAACCGCCCGTGCCTATGGCACTTCTGAGTTGCAGTTAGGGCGGATTTTGCCAACTTTGCCGCGAGAGCAACTGATAGTCCAGACGAAAGTTGCACCATCGGCAGATCCCAAAGAGTTTCGTCTGACTTTTGAGCAGTCGCTGGCTAATCTGAAGCTAGACTACGTAGATCTGTTGGCGCTGCATGGTATCAATACCCCTAGTTTGCTGCACGACAGCATTCGCCCGGGGGGCTGTATGGAAGTGGCGCGCCAGCTGCAAGCTCAAGGGAAAGTGCGGTTTATCGGCTTCTCCACCCATGGGTCAACTGATACGATCATGCAGGCAATTGAGACGAACCAGTTTGACTACGTTAACCTGCACTGGTACTACATCAATCAGTTGAATTGGCCAGCTATTGAAGCTGCCCAACAGCGGGATATGGGTGTCTTGATCATCAGCCCTTCGGATAAAGGCGGACTACTCTACAAACCCCCGCAAAAATTGGTGGAACTCTGTCAACCACTCAGCCCCATGGTATTTAATAACTTGTTCTGTCTCAGTCGTTTTCAGGTACATACTCTCAGTCTTGGGGCATCACGACCAACTGATTTTGATAACATCTGAAGACTTTGGAACTATTAGATAGGGCAGATGAAGTATTGCCGCCGATTCTAGAGCGATTGGAGAGTGAAGCGATCGCACG
>CAZZWA010000146.1:0-12871 GCA_964657555.1 uncultured Microcoleus sp. | reverse complement strand
TTAAATTCCTGCACAGCATCATACTGATCGGGATGTATGAGATAACGCACAGATGATTGTGTCACAATTTCCTTACAGAACTGGTGCTCGCTCCTGCAAATTGCTAGGGAAATTCCCCGATCTTTAGACAGGAAATGAGTTTAATAATTAAACTCTACAACCAGCGAATATTCAGCCACATGCTCACCTTCTTACTCAACTAGACAATTTCTCATAAAAATCCCTCAGAGGAGCGAAGTATTTGTACAGAAATGTACGGAACATAGCCATAAGTTGTGATGTTGATGCCCCGCCTTAGCAGGTGAACATCGATTACGGCAACAGAACCCCATTGCATAAATAAGTCATCAATTTTGAAAAAATAGCTTATGAGAACCAGCCAGACCAGAGATAAAGAGAACTCACCACCTGACTCTAAAGTCGCAACTGACCAAGACCAAAACATCATCCCTACTGCTCCGTTGCCGAACCCCATTAATGAAAATATTGAAGCTGTTATTGCATTGCATGCCCGAGCTGAAAAAAACGTACATCCACATCAGCGGGCTGTAGAATCTGTAGCTGCTTTTTTCGGACGTCCGCAATTTCTGTTCACTATCCTGCTGATTATTACTCTGTGGGTGACTCCCAATATCTTACCCCGCCGCTTTGGCTTGAAAAGATTTGACCCACCACCATTTGACTGGCTAGAGCGTTGCGTCACCCTCGGTTCATTTCTAATGACAGCAGGAGTATTAATTAAGCAAAGTCGGCAAGAAAAACTGGCGGAACAACGAGCACAGCTCAATCTGCAACTGAGCCTGCTGTCGGAGAAAAAAATTGCCAAGCTGATTGCTTTGGTGGAAGAACTGCGCAGCGATCATCCCGAACTCAAACAACGGCACGACCCTGAAGCTGAGGCAATGAAGCAAGCTGCTGATCCTCACTTCGTTCTAGATGCGCTGGAACAGAACTTAGAAAAAGAGCTTTACCAGCAAAAGCAACAAGACTGACTAACTGTCTAAACGAAGAACATAGTAGTTCTCAGTTGAGTGGAATACACATCGGTTGTAAAGGCGATCCGCAAATCGCCTCTCTGACAGACTTTATGCAATTGAACACTGCTATATTTGCCAGCAGCGATCGCGTCATCATCAATTATAGGAAAGGCAGATTGTCTCTGTACACGGCTGCATAAATAGTATAGACTTGCTGCTTAATAAAAACGCCTGTAAGCAAGGCACAGACTACTTTTCTCCAATGTCTACTGGCGTTATCAATGGCTATAGCTCCCTGAAAACTACCGCTGAAGGCTTCCTCTTCCTCACTCCCTTTCCCAGACTGGAGACGAGAGGGCAGTTGTGGTCAAAAAACGCCTATGATCGCAGTAGCAGCAGAGCATCCTTTTGGAGCAACGATGGAGCTATGTCCTATAGCGACTTCACCATCGAGCAAGCGATCGACCAGTTTGAGTTAGTCGCCTCGACGGTCACCTTTGACATCGAACCGCTGGCTTCATCCCCAGCACTCGATGCCGCACTCAAGCGCTACCTGCCACTGGCAACCAGCATTAGTACCGAAAAAGCCCGCAACGAACTCATTGTCACGCCGATCCTGCTGGAGGTCAGAGCGCACTTCCAGGATCGTATCAGCTATTTCTCAGGGCGATCGCTCACAGTTGATCCCAATTTGGGGCTCAATGGGGAGTGCGATTTTATCCTTTCAGCCGACGCCAATCAAACCGTTGTGCAAGTCCCCATTGTCGTGATTGTGGAGGCCAAGAATGCTGACTTAACTGGCGGACTGGGACAGTGTACCGCACAGATGGTCGGTGCAGCGCGCTTCAATGAGCGTCGTGGGCTACAGCACACAATTCGTGGCGCGGTGACAACCGGGACGAACTGGAAGCTGTTGATGTTGGAACAGCAGCAACTCAAGATTAGCCTGGAAGAATATCTTGTCCCACCACAACTACCAAGCGTGTTAGGCTTTCTCGCTCAACCGTTTCAGTCCCTTTTCGCTTCGGTCATTCTCTAATGTACGTTGAATGTTGAGCACAGTTAGTTTCCGGTTCAGGGAGCAAAACTAATCTATCTCATAAAGCAACAAGTCTTATCTGTCTACTACATAGCTCACCTGACTACTGGGGGCAACCAAAACGCGATGCTCTAGGTTCTAGCTACATGTCCCCAACTGAGGTTATCGTATATAAAAATTAACAATATACCTTCCCTATGCTAAGAATCATTACTGATTTTGACGGTCCAATCATGGATGTCTCAGAACGTTATTACCGCGTTTACCAATTTTGTCTCGAACAAACACGACATCCAGAGCAGGAGGTGCGCCAGATGCCAAAAGCTGAGTTTTGGCAATTAAAGCGAGCCTGCGTTCCTGAACAAAAAATTGGTCTGTTGTCAGGTTTGGAGGATGAGCAAGCCAAAGAATTCGCTAGACTGCGGAAACAGACAGTGCATTCGCTACACTATATGGCCTATGACACTCTGGCTCCCGGAGCTGTAGCTGCCCTGGAAAAAGTGCAGCAGGCGGAGATCGATTTGGCCGTTTTGACGATGCGCCGTGTGTCAGAACTAGAATATGCCTTCAAAAAGTACGATTTAGAGCGATTTTTTCCGAAAGATCGGTGTTACCGTCTAGCCAACGACTACGTAAAAACTCGTGACATAGATGATAAGCCCCAGCTGATGGCAGGGGCTTTAGCCGAACTGCCCCCAGCTGATGAAACTTGGATGGTGGGTGACACGGAAGCTGATATGGTTGCAGCGAAAAATAATGGTGTCAAGGTGATCGCCGTTTTGTGCGGCATACGCGATCGCTCCCAACTAGAGCGTTACGAGCCTGACATCATTGTTAACAACCTTAGCGAAGCCGTGGATATAGTTCTACATCAATCGCTGCTACCAGTTAGCTAGAGGAGTGCTCACTGAACATGGGAAAAGAAACAACTGTGGCAATTTGCTAACGCAAGAAGCTACTAACGAGCCAGAGGATAACAAACGTTACTAACGTGTCGAACTTCTCCAGCATCAAGCCGCTACTGACAACTTGTGGCGGTATTATCCCCCATAGCACAGTTCCCAATCCTATACCCACCAATAGTCCTGCCACTGTTAGCAATACAGCACGAACAAACTGCCGCTCTTTGCGATTGACAAAAACTAAGGTCAATCCCACCCCAAATGCCACTGCCAGCGGTAGATTTGTTGGATCGTTGGCAGGATAGAAGAAAACCAAGACGCTCAAGAGTGAGAACAAACCAGTTGGCCACAGAACGTCAGCTAAACTAGGTGTATCAATAAACCGTTGCAGCCATGCTGGCGAGCGCTTAATTGGGGTGGGAGTAAAATTCGGCAGAGAGAGGGACAGTTTTTCAGGAAACCGAATGCGTTCTGGAACCTTAATTCTTCCTTCTTGGCGCATCTTGAGCCGATCCATTAAGATCGCATCGTAGGCAGCCTCAATTATCTCCAGATGCTTTGGGTCGCCACTATGCTGCTGCACCAGCCGCTTGCGAGCCTCTTGGATTTCCTCAAAAGAAGCATCTTCCTTAACTCCTAGTTTTTCGTAGGAACTTTGTTCGCTCATCCACAACCTCCCAGAGATCCCATGTTTCTTGCGCTCCTTTTATTTTGCGCCAATGAAGCCACCACTCGCCTGAAGTGCGACAGGTGATCGTGGGTCATTGACCGGGTGTAATCTACTTCCTCCTGCAAGCTAGTTTAACTTGATCCCCAGATCCAGGGGTTCTCAAGAGCAAACTGTTTCTCGAATCAACACTCTGGCCCTCTTTCAGTGATTCTGCATGATCATGGAAATTAATCTTTTTGAAGATAAATTAATTTATCCAAACCGGAAGCGCTTTCTGAACAAGCTCAATCAACATTGGAAGCCATTGGCACGATCAGGTTCTATAGAGATAATTGTCTAAGATAACTTTAGTATAGGGAACCTGTTGCTAGCTTTCGCTCTTACTTGTTGCCCAAAGCATCCAGCTTCGCGCAAGATACATTCATCCGTTCACTCCCGATCCAGTTCTCAGTGGCAAGTTATGGTCATGGCTTCCGCTTCTTCAAAGATTCTTGTTGTGGATGACGATCCTGCCATCCGGAATCTCATCCATCGCTTTTTAAGTCAGAAAAACTATCAAATAGAGTCTGCTGGAGATGGCAAGACTGCGATATCCTTATTCGAGCAATTCAATCCAGACCTAGTCATCTTGGATGTGAATCTGCCTGATGCTACAGGATACAGCCTCTGTAAAGAAATGCAGAGCCGCACCAATGTCTTCGTGCTCCTGCTTACAAGTCGGTCAGATCCAAAGGACAAAGTTACAGGGTTTGAGGGGGGAGCTGACGACTACCTTACCAAGCCTTTCGACTTGCAGGAACTGCAATACCGAGTCGGGGCAATATTGAGACGGCAGCGACCTGTTACCACTACTCACACTCAACGTCTCGTTTTCAAACAGTTGGCCATCGATCCTGTGCGTAGAGAGGTGACCCTGAATGACGAGCCAGTAATTTTAACCGCCTTGGAATTTGAGCTTTTGCATTTTTTGGCAAGTCACCCAGACCGGGTTTGGCGTCGCTCAGAGCTAATCCAACATGTCTGGGACTACGACTACGTAGGAGACCAACGGGTGGTTGATGTCCATATTGGCCAGATTCGCAAGAAGATAGAAGTTGATACCAGTCTACCGTCGTTGATTCAGACTGTGCGGGGCGTCGGTTACAAGTTTGAGGTGCCTAGCATAGATTAGCAGAAGGACAATCTTAGAGCTTTAGAGGGGTGCAATCAACAAATATTGACCCAGGGTGCAGGGTCCCCTAATAAGTTTGCCTGAGTGCTAAATCGCGTGCAAACTTCTGCTAATAGACTATGAACACAGTTCGTACCTGCAAGGCAAAAGTTTCGATAGGATGAGCATCACCCATCCTACTCGCTACTTAGCTGAGATGCTTCCCGCCTTAGCCCTGTTGAGAAGGGCTAGCAGCATGATTCTCAGCGTTATTCGTCCCAACTTCTTCAGCTCTAGACTGGGGAAGCGTCTTGACAGTTTGCTCTAGATTGTCAGCCTCCCGCTTGAACTCACTCTCAAAATCCCTAGAAGCCTCCTGGAATCCTCGAATAGCCTTGCCCAAGCTGCGACCAATTTCCGGCAGCTTCTTTGGCCCAAAAATCAAAAGAGCCAGCACCAAAATTACAGCCATTTCCGGCAAACCAATACCAAAAATATTCACGATATTTCTCCAGCTAACTATGGCTTAAGTATAAGACCGACAAAAAAACCCGGTTGAGCCGGGCTGGACTGAATGATTCTATATTTGCCGCGATCGCTCGGGTCTGTCCTTCTGTCAGTTAGCTGCCTAAGCTTTTCCAATTCACATCAACATTCTCAATCAACAATGAGGAGTTGTAGATTTGGAGAATAATCAGCAAGAAAACGAAGAACAGTAGCATAAACACGCCCATCAATGGCGTCGTCCCCCAGCCTGGAGCTACTTTACCGTACTCAGAGTTCAAGGGTTTGAGGACATCTCCCAACCAAGTCCGTTGTGCCATAGGTCACCAATGAAAATCTCGATAGAATTTTTTAATGTTTTGTAATATTCTATATGAAAGGCTCTCATAAATTTAAAAATCATATGGAACCCGCAACAGTTCTTAGCATTTCCATTTGCGCTGTCGTCATCGCGATCACCGGCTTCTCAATTTACACCTCTTTTGGACCACCGTCCAAGGAACTCAGCGACCCTTTTGAAGATCACGAAGATTAGAGAGTCTTTAGCGCCAGCAGCCTATAGGGTTTACTGGCACTACACCCTCCACCCATGTTCTTCAGGTGTGGCTTAAGATTGGGCAGGTTTTGGTAGGGGAGGCAGAGATGGTTTCTCATTTTCAGAAACTTGCTCACGAGATAACTACGACTGGCAATTTCTACAAACAATAGCAGCGTCTTCTTGGCTTGTTCCAGTTGGAACTCTGTTGCCAGAGGCGTCTGGTGGTGTGTATATCAGCGAGTCTATACATCTGTTAAAACTGTCCCAGGCTTGCTGTTTTCCAGGACGACGACAGGTTTTAGCAGCGTTTTCTCGACTGATTCCTGTTGAGAATACGTTGCCGTAGGCGTCTGGTTCTGTGTACAACAGCGAGTTGAGACAGGTTGTGAAAGCTTCACTGCGTTCTGGGGTTCTGATCTGGCGACACATCTTTGCCGCCCTTTCTCGGCTGATTCCCGTTGAAAATACGTTGCCATAGGCGTCTGGTTTTGTGTATAATAGGGAGCCCATACAGATAGTGACAGGGTCGCCTTCACTTTGGGCAGTCGATGGAACTACAAAGCTTGTCATTGTCAGGACAGCCGAAAGTGGCATAAAAAAATGATTTTTACTGAAGTTCCAGTTTTTAGCTTCATAGAAGTCTGAGAGTGGCGGTTTTAAAAGGATGAAATTAAGCAGCGATCACTTTCAATTCGTCTTGTTGCCCCAATTTTAAGAGAGCTTTGCTAGGTGATAAAAGCTTAAGTGATTCAATTATCGCTCTCACTGATAAAGCGAGATGTACTTTAGCTAATTTAATTATTGCTAGACAGTTTTCATTTTTCTACTCACAGATGTGAATTATTGCCCGATTCACAGATGTGAATCAATTAGAATGCAGTCAATAGATTTCATCCATATTTGCTACTCCATGAGAATATGGTTCAACTGATGCCAGCTTTGAGGTGATGCTTGATGCACTATTTGTGGCAATTGAACACATAAGAGCAAGTAAATTCCTGAACATTACATCCTCTATTAAACTGAGTAGCATAAACTCTACTCTAAAGTAGAAGCCTCCTCACTTTCAGAAGATGTAAGCTGTAAGCATAATAATCAGAGTACGTGCATTTGTTTTGTCTACTCTAGTTTTGAATACCAGAGGCGATCGCGCTTTCTCACTCACTGTGCCAATGGTCTCTGAAAATAGCATAGAGAGTTAATTATCATGTCAAAACAGCTTGTCCATTCTACCTCTCCATCCAAGAGCTTAACAAGTAAAGTAGGAATTTTAGGAGTTGGTTGTTTAATCGCTTCCTTAATCGTGCTGCCAGTCTACTCGCAAACTCCTGTTACCCGTAGAGAGTACCACCGAATTTATCATCGAGCCTATAGAACTGGCCTAAACCGAGCCAGAATCCGACCCAGTTTTAGAGAGTTAAACCCCGCAGGCAGAGCCACAGGTAACATTAGCGGATATGCTGCTTATCCTTATGGTTCACGAGTGTATGGTAATGGAACTGTCCAGAAGCCTAATGGTCAGGTGGTGTCCCCGGCTTCAACAATTACTCATAATGATGGTTCTACCACTTTCTATTATCCTGATGGTTCGCACATCAATACTAATGGCAGTAGAATTCCTTCATTTGGAACACCCATCACAAGGTAATTTAACTTGCTGGAAAATGTAGTTTGTTCTACTCAGATATCTTATTTTTGAGAGCACTAACCGCAAAACTGGCAATTTTCCAAGGTAAAATTTTGCAGGTTTGTCTATCAGCTAACTTTTCAGGTGTTTGAGAAGGTCGCTCCAATAAATCGACAGAGTGGTCAATTGCTAAGCTCAGATTGCTTTGCAATTTTAACTGCGCCTCTTCTCCATGACATTCGTAGCAACGTAGAATCCACTGCTGCGGATCAGCTTCTGATTGCTTGAAAGCCATGAGAATTAAATTCTCAGCTGACAAATCTAATAATCGACCAACAGGCGGTAGGTGCCTCTTACTGTGCTCCTTTACAGAAGGACAGACCATCACTTGCATCGGTAAATTCAATTCATAACCGCGTCGAACTGTGTGGGCTGATTGCCAACTGCTAATATGGGGATAGAGGGCGTAGGTGAATTGGTGAATCCCTTGGTCAGCTTCTGGATCAGGCCAGCTAGGACTTCTGAGTAATGTGAGACGCAATTGATTCGGTTGACTATCGTAACCGTACTTGCAATCATTCAACAAACTTACACCATACCCATTTTGGATTTGAGATTTTGAAGCGATGTTCGGGGAGATGGGCTCTTCCCCAAACATCGCGTGATTTGGGATTAATGGACTATTCATAGAGTCTGAGAAACTTTGACTCTGTTCAGTAGCCCTCAATTCAGAATCGGCGGGAATGAAGGACAAATCTGCCCAATGCAAGGCAGGAACTTCCCATTTTGCCTGTTCTGCTGGAGTTTTGGGACGGGTTGATCGCTGGATGGCACCGCAGGGAATTTCATAAGTGGCATAATCTGCCTCCACGTTGAAGGAGAAAGCGGCTTTTACCAATACATGACGTGATTGCCAGTCTACTGTCGTAGCAATTTTAACTATGGGTGATTCAGCTTGCAGCACGTAATCCTGACAAAACTCAGATTGATCCATCTGTCGCACCACTCGCAGGCGCTGCTGCAAAGGCCCTTGATCTACCCACTCGATAGATTTCAGATGGGTTGGAGGTAAAGAGTGCTGGGCATAGTTGGGGTCGATATTCCAGGCATCCCAATATTGACCGGTGTCTTGGAAGGCTTGTAGTTGATTGCCGCCCTTTTGATTAAGGATTTCCCAATTGGAAATTTTATCAAAAACACTGACAAAATTACCAGTTTCAGCATCAACAACGACCCGCAGTAATTCATTTTCTAAAATCCAATCTTTGTCAAGAAACAAGGTAGTATCAGGCTTTACAACCTCTTTATGGCATAGCCAAAAGATCCGATAGCCTACCGCCGGGATATCTGTTGCTAAAAACAGCAGTTTTGATGCCTCTCCTAGTTGAGAAGTCAACTGGTGTCCTTGCGAATCATAGATTTGCCAGTGCCATTCTCTATACTCCCTTGGCAACGAGGCCAAATTTGATAGAGAGACAGCAACAACTTCGGAACGTTGCCAATTGAGGGGGTTGAAGACAACTACAGGTAGGGCGTCTGGTTGCGGCGGTGGAGGGAAGGTGATTTGGGATGCGATCGCTCTCAACGACCTCTTCAATAATTCTGACCCAACTTGCTCAACTTCCTGCCAAGCTTGGTTAGCCTCTACAAAAACTTGGGGAATTGAGGTTCCTGGTAGGATGTCGTGAAACTGGTTAAACAGTACTTTCTTCCAGGCGTCTTCCAACTCAGTTTTGGGATAAGCCTTGCCAGTACCGATGGTTGCCAAAGACGCAAAGAGTTCTGCTTGATACAACAACCCTTCGCAGCGACGATTCCAGCGCTTTTGCTCTGCATGGGTAGTGTAGCAGCCGCGATGAAATTCCAGATACAGTTCATCATTCCACGTAGGGAATTGGGGATTGGGAAGCGTTGCCAAATCCCCCTTGTCCTCCTTAAGATTTTGCAAGTAGGTCTGAGCTGTGGTGAATTCTAAGTGGGGGAAAAAGGGAGACTGTTGCCAACGCTTTGCCACCTCTAACATATCGCGGGTGGGGCCACCGCCATGGTCTCCCACTCCTAACAACCAGAGAGCATTTTTCCCACCAGTTTGCTTTTCCCATTCAAAGGCATAAGTGGCCATTTTGATCGGTTCGATACCTTCACCAATGGGATTCGACATCAGGCTGAATATCTGAGAACCATCTGGTGCTTGCCACCAAAAAGTTCCATAGGGAAATTTTGTGGTGTCATTCCAGCGCAACTTTTGGGTGACGAAGTATTCGATGCCCCCTAAGGAGAGAAATTGGGGGAGTTGCCAACAGAAGCCAAAACTATCTGGCAGCCATGCTACTGTAGAGACGCCAAATTGCGCGTCTCTACCACCGAATTTCTCTTGAACATAACGCTGACCATAAAGAATTTGGCGCACAATCGATTCGCCATTTATCAAGTTAAGCTCTGGTTCAACCCACATGCCACCGACAACTTCCCATCGCCCAGCGGCAACCTGTTGTTGAATGGCAGCAAACAAGTCGGGACGATGCTGTTCTATCCAAGCATAAATTGCTGGTGTGGAATGGCAGAAAATGAGGTCTGAAAACTCTTGCTGTAACTTTAAAACTGATTCAAACGTGCGTTGAGCAGCTTTCCAAGTTTCACTGACAGGCCATAACCAGGCCATATCTAAGTGAGCATGACCTAGCAATCCAATTTTAGATCTTGATCTAAGAAGATTTTGACGTAGGGTGGAGAGCGATCGCTCAAACTTGCTCCTATCTGGCAATACTGTCCAGTCAATCTCAGCAATAGCTGCCGCTAGGGTATCTAGTTGCTCTGATTTACAGGCTGCCCAGATCTGAGCAACAGCTAATTCATCGGCAACAAAACCAGGATCGGGCTGGTCAGTGGTAGATTCGTACAGCAAGAAGGAACGCATCAATGCCCCATGATCGTGTTCTGGACTCACCAGTCGTAGAACAACTGCAATCTCCTCACCAGGCACAGAGGCTAAACTTAGCAGCAACCGGGCTGAGGAATCAAATAAATCGCCCTCTTGCACTAACTGGCCATTGACAAAAATCTTGGCATCTTCCGCCCACCAAGTTAGTACCAGCCGCAAAGTCAATCCGGTTAGAGGATAACCTTGCAAGTTGTCGGGAATGATAAATTTTTGTGCTAACCATAGTACCTGTCGCCCCAGAGGCCAAGCAATATGACCTTTGGTATTTAGCTCTTGGAACGGCCAATTTGAGGGATCGAATTGTGTTAGGGGTAGTATCTCTATGCCTGTGCTATTACTTTTTAAGTCTGCTGTATAGTGATGCCAGCTAGCCTGAATGTTGGATCGAGTTAGTTCGCGCAGTCTCTCAACTGCTTCAGAAATTCGATGGCTTGAGGATGAATTAGGTGCGGTCATCTTAAGGGTAAGATTGGGTGGTGTTCATTGTTCATTGTCTATGTCCCACGCTCCCTCTGGCCCTTATAAAAGCCGACTGTTCAATTTCCTCCACCAGCAGTCCCACAAATTGAGGGAGCGGTCAGAACGCACTGTGCGGCATGTGCAAGTGGCAGCAGTGTGGGGGGTGCAAATCCTCCTTTACCCAATTTACCTGCTAGCTCAGAGTGCCCGATTCGCTGGGCATCAATTGCAGCAAGCCGCCTCACAGGGATGGCCCTCATTAGACTCATCAGCACAGTCTAAGCCTCAAACCCCTACACCATCTGATACTCCTATCAAGCGGGTGCTAAATGCTGTCACTATCTTGCCGATCGCAGATGCGGCAGAGGACAAGGGGACAGGGGGACAAGGGGACAGCCCAGCCGGGAGTAGAATTGGCTCAATTACTAATTCCCAATCTTCATTGCCCCTAATCTCCAAAAAAGACCCCGAGTTTTCCAATTGTCAATCCGTTCGGGGAGTTGCCTCACAGCTAGCAAACCGCACTCTGGTACTCGTGACAGCCCAGAATGAAATTCTGAATGTTCTCACTATCGAGCAGCAGCAAAAACTATCATTTAGGATTAGCTGGGAAATTGCTGACTACTGGCGTCATCGACGGCTGAGCCAAGCATCTAAGCAGCAATTTTGCTTACTCAGCGCAGCAGATGATCGACAGGTACTACCAGCCATGCGCGTATTTTGGCAAGTCATGGCTTGGGTACAGATGGGGCCAGTCGCGATCGCCACTAATCTTTTCCAAGAATCAGCCTTAGTCAAAAGTCAGCAGTCTGTAGTCCGCAGTCCAGAGTTGGACTCAATTCCTGTTTCATCCCTTATCCTTGCTCCTTTATCTTTTCTCGTGGAGCAGTTAACTCTACTTGACTCTACTGTGGCAGAGTTGGAAGGTAAGGGGTTACTATTGCCTGCCTCAGAAATAACAAGCGCATTAGTAAGTCGTTCTCAGAGATGGCTGCAACGGCTGCAATACAGGCTTGATCGGGCTAGCTGGCAATCCACGTCAAGGGAGTTTTCAGCTGCTTCAGAAACTGAGCATCGGCGAATTCACTCTTTGATTCAGGCTGCCGTTAACTACTTTTTTGGCGATCGTGGCCGGGAGTTGCCTTTAACAAATTCTTCAGAGCCACCAATGCTTGCTGCTCACTCTACGAATAAGTTGCAATTCGGTGGCGATGCTTCTAGCTTAGATGTTGGGCGCAAAGCTGGCTTGTTGCAACTTGTTAATGAAGGAGAAACAGAACGTGGAATTGGTAAATTTCCCGGTTTGGGTAAGCTCAGGAAAGGTGTTAGTAGGCTCCAGCAAAGTCCGTCCCCAGAGATACCAGAAACGGCTGATGCTTCTCGATTAAATACAATTCAATCCTTAATTCGAGCGGCAATTAACTACTTTTTTGGTAGTCCCGGCGGAAAATTGCCTTCGACAGGTTTTTCAGTGCAACCAACCAGATTTTCTCATCCTCAAGGGGATATCAAAGGTCGTCAGTTTACCTCATTACCTGTTAACCAGCACCCCGTGGAATTAGAGCCCTGGCTGTCCCTAGGTGATTTATTCGGCGCTCCAACTACACCTACCCAAGAGGTTGTGGCTCCGACCAACCAACTTTCCCAAACATTGCTCAGCAGGACAGACGCGACTATTAGTTATTCAATCGAAAGCCAAAGCTTATCAAAGCTCAGTCCTGGTCAGATAAACTTACGAAATATTAAACGAACATCTACTAAATTGACAGGGCATCAAAGAGCAACTCCTGCTGTCACCAAAGCCGAGCTAGCTAAACCAGTTGACGCCAATCTCAACCACACACCAGATTGGATTGAGACTCAATCAACCCCAGTGGGATATGTCAAGCATCCATTAGAGATAGTGTTGGAATGGCTCGACAGCAGTATGCTTTGGCTAGAAGAAATGGCTGTGAAAGTTTGGCAGCGAGTACGGCATCTGAGATAGAGGCTAATACCTTACAAGAGAGTAAAAATAGTAAATTTGTTGACATTAGTAAAGAGGCGGTAGATGAGCAATTCACT
>CAZZWA010000145.1:0-12934 GCA_964657555.1 uncultured Microcoleus sp. | reverse complement strand
GGTGTTATGTCTTGCCAGATGACAGAGTGCGGTTAGAGCGATCGCCCTACTATACCCGATTTATCCGCTTACAATCGCCTGAGTTTTTCAAGATCTTGCGAGAAAAGTTGGGCTGGGGTTTGCCCCATATCGCGAAACCAACCTCTGTAGAGTTGCCCTAGTTTAGTCAGTGGGACGGGCTGTCCGGCTCATTCCACAAAAAATTTGCTATGTATAGTTATTAAGTGGCTTTAGTAGGGTGGTTAATACCTCAGATCTTGCACCAGTCGCAACAACCCGCCAAGTCATAAATTCCCACAGCGAGTAGCTAAAGTAGTCTTGAGACGACTGGGTAAGAGTTTTAGTCCACAAAGCGTGGACTTTCGCTATGAGCCCGGAGTTTTAACTCTGGGCGGGTCTGAGAATGGTGCAAGATCTCAGTAGTACCAAACTCTAACTAAGGTAGTATGACAACAACACTCACCCAAAGTTCAAATTGCGTCCTTCTCAAAAATATCAGCTGGCAGACATATGAAGCCTTGCTTGAAGATGTAGAGGAACAGCCAGGGCTACGCTTGACATACGACCGTGGAAGGCTGGAAATTATGACGCCATTAGACCCGTACGAGGGTTATAAAAAGCTCGTTGGTCGTTTTGTCGAAGCACTAACAGAAGAGATTAATGTTGAAATTCGTAGTCTGGGTTCAAGAACCTGCAAACGGGAGGATTTGGCTCGCGGGTTAGAACCGGATCAATGCTACTACATCCAAAATGAGCGAGTTGTTCGAGAACTAGACCAAATTGACCTCAATCAAGATCCGCCGCCAGATTTAGTGATTGAGATTGACATAACCAGCAGTTCCATCGACCGATTAGAGCTGTATGCAGATTTAGGTGTGCCAGAAGTTTGGCGATATAATGGTCGCCGTCTAACAATCTATTGTTTAGAGGGGAAAAGTTATCAAGAGTGCGATCGCTCTCCTACTTTTCCCTTTTTGCTGAATACTGAGATTGTCCGATTTTTGGACATGAGGAAAATGATGGGGGAAAATAGCCTGATTCGTTCATTTCGGGCATGGGTAAGAAGTCAGATAGCAGAGGGAGAGTGGCATGAGAACAGATTCTAAGGCTATCAGTGTAGCTTTCAGCAGAGAAACCGAATCTCTTACTAGTTCTGAAGTTCCTTAAGACACTCTAGTACTTGTTGGTAAGCTGCTAGATTTTCTTGCTCAAAAAATAGTTGGGCAGCTTTCTGAAAATCCTTTACTGCTCCTGAATACTCTCTCAAAGTGAGGCAGAACCTAGCCCTACCAACGTATGCAGGAGCACAGTTGGGATTAATGCCCAAAGCTTGGTTAAAATCCTCAATCGCTCCCTCCATATCACCTAACTCATAACGGGCAGCTCCCCGATTGTTGTAACCATAGGCATTGCTAGGATCAATCCTCAGGATTTGCTTGCAATCAGCGATTACTCCTTTATGATCTCCTACCAAAGAGTAGGCGGCACTCCGATTGAGGTAAGCTTTCAGGTAGTTTGGATTAATCCGTATAGCTTGATTATAATCTTTTATTGCTCCCTGCATATCGCCTAACTCATAACGGGAAAACCCCCGGTTGTTGTAAGTATTTGCATCGTTGGGATCGAAGCGCAGAGCCTGATTATAGTCTTTCAGCGCTTCCTGAGAATCTCCTAAAGCAGCGTGGGCAATACCTCGCTTATGGTAAGCATCACCATATTCAGGGTTGATGCGGATTGCTTGACTATAATCCTCTATTGCTCCGTAATTGTCTCCCAAGTCAGAGCAGGCGTTACCTCTATAGAAATAAGCATCTGCATATTCAGAATTGATACGCAGGGCTTTGGTGTAATCTTTTATAGCTTCTTGAAAATCACCTAAATCAGCGTGGGCTAAACCACGAGTAATGTAAGCCTCTGCCCTGTTAGAATTAATCGCTATGGCTTGGTTACAATCCTCTATCGCGTCTTGATAGTTGCCTAATTGAGCGTAAATAGACCCCCGAACGAAGTAAGCCTCATAATAGCTAGGGTTAATTCGCAAAGTTTGGTTGCAATCAGAAATCGCTCCTTCATAATCTCCTTTCTGAAACTTGTCCACTCCACACCTCAAGACTTCTTTAGCCTTTGCCTGAACCGTTGCTATTTGCTCTGGCTGTAGGAATTGCTCATCACTGAGGTAGAAACTTGCTGCTTTCTGTAGATCCTCCATTGCTCCTTGATAGTCTCCCATAGCAGCACGGGCAGTGCTACGTCTGTTATATGCCTCCGTGTTCTTTGGATTAATATCTAGTAACTCGTTGTACTTCTCAATTGCTTCCTGATAGTTTCCAGCTTCATAGAGAAGATTACCCTGGATAATAAGACCCTGGTTGTAATCCTCAAATGCGCCTAAATGATCTCCTATTTCATAGCGAATACTACCCCGGTAGAGGTATATTTCACCAAGATTGGGATTAATCTTCAAGACTTGGGTGCATTCATCTATATTTCCCTGTTTATCGCCTAATTCATCACGAGCAATACCCCTATTGAGATAAGCATTAATGAGTTTAGGATTAATTTTTATGGCTTGAGTATAGTCTTCTATAGCTTTGCGATGATATCCTAATTTATAGAATGCTAAGCCTCTGTTATTAAAGGCATCAGCATGATTAGGGTTAATGTGTATAACTCGATTGGAATCATTGATTGCTCCTCGATAATCTCCTACCTCAGAGCGAGAAATGCTCCGATTGATATAAGCTTGAATGTAGAGAGAATCAATTTCCAAAGCTTGGTTATAATCTTTGATAGCTCCCAAATGATCGCCTAATTCAGCACGACAAAATCCTCTATTTGTGTAATTTTGTACATTGTTGGTGTTTAGGAGCAGAAGTTGATTGTAATCTTCAATCATGCTTAGATAATCACCTAGTTTTTGGTGAACAAAAACTTTCAAAAGGTAGGCATCGGAATAGTTGCGATCAATCCGCAAGGCTTGGTTGAAATCCCCAATTGCCCCTTGGTAATCTTCTCGAATAAGCTTTTCATATCCGCACAGCAAGAACTCCTCAGCTCTTGTTTGAACTGTAGATGCTAGCGGTGCCTGTAAGAGTTTGCTCTCAACAGATTGGTTCTGATTGGCTAAATCTAATCCTTTCCGGATCAGAGCGGAAGAATACCTTGAAAGCTCCTGATTTCCTGAGCGACCAATACTGTTGTCCCTTTGGTCTTTGTAAATACTCATGCCTGTCATCGTAATTTAGTTTTTAGTTTCTCTAGTTGTTGTTTAGCAACAGCAATTTGCCCATCTAGTTGAGACGCCATTTCCGCTAGTAAGTCTTGTCCTGCTTGCTGTGCCGTGACAACTTTAGTTTTCAACTGGTAAAGGTCAGTTTGTTCCAAAGCCTCAATTTCTTCCTGAATTACCTTTAAGCGCCTTTGACCTTGGGAAATTTTGCGAATGGTGCGGATGAGTTCAGCAGCAGCCCCTTCTCCTTTTACGAATTCAGGACTGCTTTCCCATTTGTATAGAATTGTCCGCAGTCGCTCTTCGTCTCCATCTTCATAAGCTTGATTTGCCTCTGCCATAAGATGCTGCCTGCTCAACCGCTCATCTTCATCTGTTCCTAAATCTGGATGGATACGTTTGGCAACTTCTCTATAAAGCTTTTTGAGGCTTTGTGATGGCTGAAAGCCTCTAAAAGATTCCAGATATGCCATATATTCAGAAATCTGAGCCTCTATTCGTTCCAGTTCTGTATATCGGCTGCCAACAATTCGCAGGTATTCGCCTTCAAAGGCGTGTAACTCTGCTTCAACTGTTGCCAACTCCAACTCGTGTTCGGCTAACTTAGCTTCCAGTGTACCTAGTTCGCCTCGCTTCTTTTCTAGTTCTTGCTCTTCTGGTGTTAACTTTTGGGTTAGATTAATGCTCATGCCTGATTAACCAACAAATTCATAAAATGTATTTTTTGATAAGGTTTTTTGAGCAACCTTAGACCTCGCATAGCAACGGATTTATTACTCACTAAATTTAGCAAAACTTTCGCTGCACTGAAATTCGTAAATTTAGGGAAATTGTCTTAAAATCTTGCTCCTCACGTCCGAATAATCACGGTTGCGAAGATTCGATTTGTTATCAGAAGACTTACACAGAGAGTGAGAATAACTTTTGTTTTACCTACACAGCTAATAAAAGTAGATCTATAATTTAGATACACAAAATCAACTTTTTGTCAATACATAAGCTTTGTGAGCAATAATACCCACAGGGAACAGGGATGTGTACACTATAGTCATCCTGAGTAAAAACTATTGCAGTTCTTTAACACCCAAGTGGGTGTTAACGTGCCAAATGGCAGAGGTTAACCCGTTCCATGACGACAGCTATTCTTGATGCCAATCCCTGTGTTCTGCTGGTTGAAACAGACGAAACCCTCGCTCAACGGGTGAGTCTAGATTTGAGAGAATCTGGTTACACCACTGTCATTGCCACCGATGCCACTAGTGGTTTTCATCAAGCTTGCGAACTTCAGCCAGCTTTGGTAGTTGTGGATCGGGCACTTACAGGAGAATCAGGGCTAAAGTTGTGCAGCCAACTGAGGAGTGCAGGTTATCGGGTACCCGTTCTGCTACTCATGGCTCGTGATACAGTTGATGACCGCGTCGCTTGTTTGGATGCTGGTGCCGATGATTATTTCCTCAAACCCTATCGCACTGAGGCATTTTTGCAACTGGTACGCCTCTACTTGCAACCAGAAATTGGTAACAATGAGCAGTTACGGTTTGGTGAACTCGTTTTGGATCTGACCACTCGCAGAGCCATGCGGAACGGGCGGGTGATTGACCTGACGATGAAAGAATTTGAATTGTTAAGATTTTTGATGTCCCATCCTCGTGAAGTGTTGACCCGCGAACAGATTCTGGAAAATGTTTGGGGATACGACTTTATGGGCGAGTCAAATGTGATTGAAGTGTATATCCGCTACTTACGTCTCAAAATTGAAGTGGAGGGCGAGAAGCGTTTGATTCAGACGGTGCGAGGCGTAGGGTATGTTTTACGGGAAGCTTAAAGATTGTCTAAAAACAATCCACAAGCACTTGTGAATCTTTTGTTCATCGTCAGTCTATTCTGTATGAGTTTGCAGGTTGGCAGGGTTCAGATGATTTCCCTGCCAACTCTTCTGACCAATAACCAATAACGAAATGCGCAAATCCTATTTACTAATAATGTTGAGCGTCTTGCTATTGAGCTGTTCAGGACAGGTACATTCTTCGACACCCAAGCCTCCTAGTGAGCAAGGCCAAGGGCAGCCTAGCCAACAAGCTAATTCAAACTCACCAGCACAGACAAGTTTAGGTCAAACTATGCCAATTTCAGCTAAAGCAATCGTGGCAGGCCAAGAGATTCAGTTGGAAGTGGCACAAACTCCCCAACAGCAAGAGATGGGGTTGATGTACAGAACCTCCTTGGCGGCAAATCGAGGGATGCTGTTTCCCTTTAATCCGCCTCAACCAATCAACTTTTGGATGAAAAATACCCTCATCCCTCTGGATATGGTTTTTCTGCGGAATGGGGTGGTGCAAGGTATCGCTCGTAATGTTCCCCCTTGTACCAGTGACCCCTGTCCTACCTACGGATCAGGAACTGTTGACCAAGTGATTGAACTAAGAGGAGGACGGGCGGCTGAATTGGGACTAAAAGTGGGCGATCGGGTGACAATTCAGAAACTGGATGCCAGTACCAGTCACTCCACTCCATCTGATTTTGAGTTTGTATAAGATATATTAATAATTGTCAAAAAACTATTATGTGCTCAGTAACAAAAGTAGACTCCTCTTCCTGAAGATAGAGTTTGGAGAGCAAGAATTTATTTAACCTTTTGCTTACATCTATCTTCTCAACCGGCAAGATAGCCATTTAAAAGCGGAGAGGATGTGGCGCAATATGGTGTGAGGGTTTTGAAACAAAGCGCCTGCATCTTTATAAATCTCTCCGTTTGCAGAGGGTTTTCATGAAAGTGCTGGAGTAGAAGAAAATAAATAAGCCTTGCTGGCAGAGATTTGACTGTACTTTCAGCAAAAAACTGAAACGCTGATCTACTTTCTAGTATTCCTCTTCCAGGAAAATCCAGCTGCGGTGCATGACGGAACAGGATCTAGTTCTAGAAACTACTAGTCAAAGGCATACTCAAGCTGATGTAGATCTCAAATTTGGTGTGATCTGTGACACAGTGGGCAACGGCTTCTACCTCCAAAATAGAGGGAACATACTGGAAACCTGTGGACAGGCAAAAGACTGAGCTGAAAACTCAAAACTACTTCGAGTAAATCAGAAAATGGAATTAACAAAGGAGGTGAATGCTATGATGGCACCTGCAATTTATTCTCGATTTCTTCGCTTTTTACAAGAAGATTTGGCAATTTCCAAAGCTTCGATCGCAATTGCTACACGGCGTCTAGAACAAGACCCAGGCCCTTTGCCGATGATTCTCTGGCAATATGGTTTGGTAACTCTAGAACAACTGGATAAAATCTATGACTGGTTGGAAACCGTATAGAGCTGGTAACTTGGCTAGGAGCAAAAAGTTAATGTTAGAACAATTGAGCCTTGGTTTTAGCCTAATCCACAGGCAACGGCTCAGAAGATGTTCTTCACATGACAATTTAGCTAAAGGTAGAGAGCGGGTCACTTGGAGACCCGCTCTCTATTTTAAATAGACAGCCTCAATCTCCTTATTCAAAATCGCCCAGCTAGCTGCTAATTGCTGGTAAAAACTCTAGCAGCCGCCGCAACACCAGCACTGGGAGTAAAGCTTTCATATCCCAACTCGCGAAGAGTGGCTTCGAGAGAGGCAATGGCGGTTAGGATATCGCGATCGCTGACAAAGCCTAAGTGACCGATGCGGAAGATTTTGCCTTTGAGGTGGTCTTGCCCCGCAGCCAGAGCAATGTCGAACCGCTTTTTCATGAGAGCGCGGATTTGTTCCGAGTCCACTAAAGTTGGGGCCACAGCTGTGATAGCGGGACTGGCTGCACTATCAGGAGCAAGTAGTGGTAAACCCAAAGCCTTAAGAGCATCGCGGGTGCCGTTCATCAGCCGTCGGTGCCGCGTGAAAATAGCTTCTAAGCCTTCCGCTTCGATGATTCTTAGAGCAACTTGTAGGGCCACCATCAGGTTCACTGGTGGGGTAAAGGGAGTCATATTTTTGACAGCATCTTTGCTGTATTTGCCCAAATCTAAGTAGAAGCGGGGTAGTTTAGCTGTTTTATAAGCTTCCCAGGCTTTAGGACTGACAGAGACAAACCCCAATCCAGGGGGAATCATGTACGCCTTTTGCGATCCAGAGACGACAACATCAAGTCCCCAAGCATCTACTGGCACATTAACCACCCCTAAGCTGGTAACGGCATCAACAATAATTAAGGCTTCCCCATGAACTTTAACATGGCGATTGATAGTTTCCAGATCGTTGAGAACGCCAGTTGAGGTCTCACAGTGAGTAACGATCACAGCTTTAATCTGCTTTTGGGTGTCGGCTGCCAGTTTCTGTTGGAACTGTTCTGGATGGAGAGGCTGACCCCACTCAGCTTCTACCTTAACCACATCAAGTCCAAAAACTTGGCTCATCTGCGCCCAGCGATCGCCAAACTTCCCATTACATCCCACCAAAACGCGATCGCCTGGACTGAGAAAGTTAATGATGCCAGCTTCCATCGCGCCCGTACCAGACACGGTAAGCATGAGCACGTCATTCTGAGTTTGGTGCAGCCATTTCAGGTTTTGGGTCAACTCTGCCATCAATTTGGCAAATTCACTGCTGCGATGACTAATTGGGTGCTTGGCAAGAGCGAGTAATACTTGTTCCGGCACTGGCGTCGGGCCGGGAATCATCAACATGAGCTTGTCGTCCATGAATCTGTCCTACTGTACAAATGAGCGAAACTTCTGTAGCGCACGATCCAGGATGGCACAAGTTTTGCACTCTAGCAGTCTGTCGCAGTGAAGAGTCAGCATCTTCCTGGAGTTGAGATCAGGCGATCGCACTCTTGTGTCACTCTCGCTAGGGAATATTCCGAAAGCCTTGATTGTATAGGGGCAGGGTCTCACCGCCCTTATGAATTAGGTAGAGTTTTTCTTAAAAAAGCAGGCAGATCCACATGGAGATGTTTGCCCGGTTGAGGCGGTGCCGACGATAGATCGGGTTCTTGGGGTTGAATGGCCATTAGCAATTCCAAAACTTCCTCTGGTCGATCTGGCAGGACTCGTTCTAGCAGTTCCTTCATCTGTTGAGCTTGGCGAGAGCTAACATTGCACTGGTCTTTCCAGTACTGAATGGCAGCTTCATATTCACTAGCTTGCTGGGCTTGCATGAGAATTTGCTCTTGCAAGGCAGACTGGTGACTCTCAAGTTCAGTTGTGCGGGATTGGTAGTGATCGCGCTCCGCTGTAAGTTCTTGGCAAGCTTGTTGGAGTTGCGCCGCCCTCGTCAGTTGTTGAGCCAGCTGAGTTTCTAGGGTTTCAACTTTGCGATGAAGGGCGGTAATGGTCGTGTTTTGCTCCCTAGAGAGGGCTTGAGTCTGCAAAAGGGACTCATGTAGGTCTTGCTGCGCTTCCAAGGCATCATGTGCTTGCTGGAGTTGTGCCTCCAGTTGATTGAGGAAGTAAGCGCGATCGCCTAAGCGACTATAAAGCTCCTGAATATGCCGCTCTTGCTCAGCCAGATGCACTTCCAGTTGTACCACATGGGCACGGGCAGCCAGGATTTGTGATTCCAACTCCTGTACTTGCTGTTGCTTAGATTGCAGGTCTCTCTGGCGCTGAATGAGCTGTTTTTCTAATTGCTTTTGGCTCGTGTGGATAGCCCTGCGATCTAGGTTAAGCTGAGATCTGAGGCTTTCTATTTCTGTCTGCTGCTCATTAGCCAGGGTTTCTATTGTTGCTAACAATTCTTGAACAGTCTGGTCTTTCGCCTGCGCTTGGCTGATTTGGTCTTCCAGAGCTTGCTGTTGGCAACTGAGCTGGTGTTTAAGTTGGGTAAGAGCCAGATGCTGAAGATTGGCTACTTCTTCTGTGATTGCCAACTGGGCTTCTAGAGTCTGTTGTTCCAAGAGCTGGGTTCTCAATTCGCTCACCTGAGCCTGAGACTGATCTAAAGCCAACTCTAACTGATGAATTCGCTCTAACGATGACTCGCCTGACGACGCACCTACATTTGCTTGCTCTCTGGTTTGCTGCTCAATCCCAGTAGGGGGGTCTCTTTGTTCAAGAGGTATGAGCTGGGAATGTTGCTGGACGGCATGATCTTCGGTGCGACTGGCCTCTGCCCCCGCCGCCTGTCGGTTCTGCTTATAGTCAGCTGAGTCCGCCTCAGGCACTTAAGACCTCCCGAACATCACAAACGGTCTTGGGGTACCCTTCTCCGATGGAGAAGGCAAACAGGCAGCAAAGGATGAAAAAGCATCAGGAATGAAACCAATGCTGAATTATGAATGATGAAGAATCCCGGCTGAATTTCATGATTTATAATTTACAATTCAACTTTTGCCTTTTTACTTTGTACTTTTGACTTCCTCATTGAGGCTGTTGAGAGACCAGCGGTACTCAACTGGCAAATTTACTCTTTCACAGCTCCGTTCAATTTGCTTCTGTTGCACTAAGGCTTTACGAAGGGTACTGATTAGCTCATGCACCTGCTCCCGAACTGCGGGTTTTTGACTTACAGCGAAGGAAGTTTGGCGCTCTAGGAGTTGCAGTAGCAGTTCATAGTGGATATGAGACGGAAGGGGTATTGGTTCCATTAAACCTGATCTACCTATAATGTACGTATATCATCAGAAAGTTGAATGCTAAATTATGAATGATAGGTGCTGAATTTCATAATTTATTTAGGACACTTCATACTTCCTTACCAAGTCATTTGTAAGGAAACAAAGCAGCAATCGCTCCGGCGGGGTCAGGCTGTTTTACCAGTGATTCCCCAATCAGAACGGCATCAGTACCAACAGATGCAACCAAGCTGATATCTGCGGTTGCATGCAATCCTGATTCGCTAACTACTAAGATGCCACGGTCTCGCATTTGAGCACCCCGTTTTGTCAGCAGTTGATAGGTTGTTTGCAGGTCAACAGAGAAATCTTCCAAGTTGCGATTGTTGATACCGATTAGCTTGATGCCTTTTAAGGCTAACACGCGATCTAACTCTGACAATGTATGCACTTCAATTAGGGCCGTCATGCTCAAGGCGTTGGTAATTTTGACAAAGTACTGTAAGTCTTTATCACTAAGAATCGCTGCAATCAAGAGAATGGCATCGGCTCCTGAAGAGCGAGCCAGACAGATTTGGTAAGGATAAATAATAAACTCCTTACACAACACTGGCAATTCGACAGTAGCGCGAACCTTAGATAAGTTGTCAAAGCTGCCTTGAAAGAATTTCCGGTCTGTCAGTACCGATAGACAGCTTGCCCCCCCTTGCTCGTAAGCATTAGCGATGGCTACTGGGTCGAAATCTGCTCGGATCACTCCTTGACTGGGAGAGGCTTTTTTGACTTCCGCAATTAGGGCTGGGTGGGTCTTTCCTTGCCGCAAGGCAGCGATAAAGTCACGGGGGGGCGGTGCTGTCTTCAGGGATTCCTGCAACTTTGCTAACGGAAGGCGTTCCCGCATCTGTTCAACTTCTATCTCTTTTTGCCAGACAATTTCTTCCAGGATGTGACGTGGTGAGGCATCTGGCAGAGCAACTTGATAGCGTAAGCTGCTGACAGCAACGTCTGGGTTCGGTGGGCGTCGGCGAATTTGCATACATATTAGTTTGGCACAATTGAGTATGGGGTGTAAGGTCTTGGGTTAATTCCCACACCTTACACCTCACACACCTAGTGAGTGGCGATCGCCCGTTTATAGGCTTCATCCAGTACTTCCGAGAGGGTTGGGTGGGTATGAACTAGATAAGCTAGGGTGTTGACGGATTGCCGTCCGGCGATTGCATTAGCCGCTTCCTGAATCAAATCTGCTGCATGCAATCCTAGGATGTGGGCTCCCAAAACTTCGCCAGTATCTTTGCGGTATACCACTTTGGCCATGCCTTCCGCTTCCCCTTCGGCGTTCGCTTTGGAATTGCCCTTAAAGTAACTGCGCACTGCTGCAACTTCAAATCCTTCAGCTTGACCCAATTCCTTGGCTGCTGCCTCGGTGTATCCTACGAAGCTAATTTCTGGGTGGGTAAAGGCTGCTGCTGGGATGCTGTGATAATCTACGGTACGGTGACGCCCACAGATATTCTCTACTGCCACAATGCCTTGGGCTGATGCCGCATGAGCTAGCATCATTTTGCCGGTAGCATCTCCAATTGCCCACAGGTTAGGCACGAGTTCGCCCTCGGACAGTACAGCCATCGTGTCATTAACAGGGATAAAGCCCCGTCGGTCTGTCTCGACGCCAACAGACTCCAGTCCCAAGTTTTTCGTGTCTGGGATGCGACCAGTTGCTACAAGGCAGGCATCTACCTCTATAACTTCCACGACTTCTTTGGTTTTGGCATCAGCTAGTTCAATCACGACTGGTGAACCAGGGACGACTTTTTTAGCCAGTATGCCTACTTTGGTTTCGATATCACGAGGCGCAATTAGTACCCGTTCAGCCAGTTTGGCAATGTCCCTGTCAAACCCTGGCATGAGTTGATCTAAGGCTTCAATCAGCGTAATTTCACTACCCAATGCTGAGTAAATATCAGAAAATTCTAGCCCGATGTAACCACTGCCAACAATTGCCACCCATTCAGGCAACCATTCTAGCTTCAAGCCGTCGTCGCTGGTAAAGACAGTTTTGCCGTCGATTTCTATGCCCGGAGGGACGAAGGGAATAGAGCCTGACGAAATGATAATGTCTTTAGCGGTGACAGTTTTCTCGCCGCTGTCTGTAGTAATGGTAACTTTTTGCGGCCCAGCTACCTTACCCCGACCCCGGAGGATATCTACGCCCAATCGTTGCAGGCTATTGGTCAAATCTCCTCGAATCTTGGTTACGAGGTTAACTGCATGGTCAGCGATCGCTTGCCGATCAAATTCCACACTACCCACATTTATCCCGAGCGCTTTGAGGTGGTGGGCATTACGTAACTCTCGTACTCGGCCAGATGCTGCTAATAAAGCTTTTGACGGAATGCAACCCCGATTAACGCAGGTACCGCCCATTTCAGTCGCCTCGACAATCGCGGTTTTCAATCCACTGCTAACAGCGTGTAGGGCGGCTCCATGACCACCTACGCCCGCGCCGATAATTACCAAATCGTAATCAAATGCCTGACTCACATGACTCTCCCCAAGATAATGCCCTCTTTAATTCTCACGCTCACACCCTCGATTAGACAACATTTGACCAAAAGAGGACAAGGGGCTGGGATACTTGTCTCTTCTGTTTGGGCAAATGAAGTGAGCCACTGGTTGCCAGCTCCACTGACCGTCTTTGATTGAGCGCTCCTAATCAACAAGTAAGTTGACTCCCCTGTTGACTTGTCCCTGGCCCTATTCTCCAAAGGAGGCCCCGAGTTTCCCTTGTTCCTTGTCTCTTCTTTCAACGGCGGGTTTGTCGGTAGAGCTGACACTTTAGAAACATTCTGATTAAACCCGCTTCTCAAACTTTCTTACAGAAGCCTCTGTCAAGCTTCTGTATTTATTTATACCATTTTTTAAAGCTTTTCATGTAAGTTTCAGCAAAATGGAAAGAGGCTTTTGCCCCTTGTGAACTACAATTTTTGTTGTGGTACATGAGGTTGGTGGTTAACTGGCAACCACGTCTAGTCAATGGTCAAGAGTCAAAGCAAGAAAAATATACTGAGTAAAAAAATGGAAAAAAAGATAAACTCAGCATAGTGCTAGCGTATCTTTATTGGCAACAGTTCTAATTTCAAAACCTAGCTGTCAGTCTGGCAACAACTTGCTGTGACGGTTA
>CAZZWA010000144.1:9431-12963 GCA_964657555.1 uncultured Microcoleus sp. | reverse complement strand
CAGATAGCTAATCAGCATGCCAAGGCTGGACAATACAACCAAGCTCTCCAAGTTGCTAAAACAATAAACGATAATTACTTCCAAGCCAGCGCTTTGACAAAGATAGCCACTCAGTATGCTGCATCGGGACAATACGATCAAGCTCTTCAGGTGGTCAAAGCTATAGACTCTGCCCCCGAACAAGCCACTGCTTTAGCAGAAATAGCTGGTCAGTACGCTAAAGCAAAAAAATACGACCAAGCTATCCAAATCGTAGCCAGCATACAAGATACTGCCGAAAGAGCTAAAGCTTTGGCTAAGATAGGTAGCTACTATGCCAAAACCGGACAACTGAATAAAGCATCCCAACTTTTCTCCCAAGCTCTAGAAAGCACCAAATTTATAGCGTCTTTTTCAAAAACCACGAAATTGGCTAAGATAGGTAGCCACTATGCCAAAGCTGGGCAACCGGATAAAGCCTCTGCTCTGTTATCCCAATCCCTGGAGATGGCCAGAAACTCAGACTTTTTATTGAGAGCCTTTACCTTAAATGCGATCGCTGGTGAGTATGTGGAAGCCGAACAACAGGATAAAGCAGGGAAGATATTGTCTAAAGCTGTTGAGGTTGCTAAGGCTGCCAAACAGGACTGGACATTGAGTAGAATAGCTGGCCAATATGCTAAAGCTGGACAATACGATTCAGCCTTTGAAGTCACTAAAATCATCAACGAGGTTGATTCTAAAGCTAATGCCTTAAGGGCGATCGCCACTCAGTATGCGGAAGTGGAACAAAAAGAGCGAGCTACCGAAACTCTATCCCAAGCCCAGATGGTTGCGAATACCATAGAGGATAATGATTCTAAAGCCGCTGTGTTGACTAGAATTGCTGCTCAGTATGTTTTAGTAGGGCAAAAAGAGCGAGCAAATGAGCTTTTATTCCAAGCTGTAATTGTTGCTCAAAGTCTACAAGCTGCTGAGTCCCAAGCTAATACTTTAACCCAAGTTGCCGCTCAGTATATCAAAACTGGACAAAAGGATAAAGCAGAGGAGACTTTGTCCCAAGTTGAGAAGCTTTGTCAAATCCTAGAGTCGTTTGACAAAGCTTCTGTACTAGCTAAGATTGCTGCTCAGTATGTTGCAGCGAAGCAAAAAGAGCGAGCAAGAGAGATATTAACTAAAGCCCAGATAGCGGGTACTACCGCAGAAAATAGTTTTTCCCAATCCTATGTAATGGGTGAGATTGCTAAGCAGTATGCTGCATTGGGACAATACAACCACGCACTTGGACTAGCTAAAAGCATAGAGAATACTGATGCTAGAGACTCAGCATCAAGTGAGATCGTCAAGCAGTATGCTGCATCAGGACAATACAACCACGCAGTTGGACTGGCTAAAACTATAAAAAATGGTTCTTCCAAAGCCAGTGCTTTGATTGAGATTGCCAGTAGGTATATAGTAGCTGGACAGAAGTCTCAAGCTACTGAAGTCTTATCCCAAGCTGTTGAAGTGACTGAAGCAATAGAGTCTTCCTCAAAAATTAGTGCTTTGATTGCGATCGCTAGTTCCTATGCAGCAGCCGGACAACACAATCAAGCTATTGGGGTAGCTCAAAGCATCAAAAATGCTGACGCTCAAGACTCAGCATTAGGTGAGATAGTTAACCAATACACTGAAGCTGGGAAATATGACCAAGCCCTGACGCTTGCCCAAACCATTAAGCGCATCGACCTACGGGAAAAGTTATTGAAGATCCCCGCCCACAAGGGAATTCTTAGAGCGTACGGAGTCCAATCATCTTGCCCTCACTAAGCATGCAAGTCCACGTTGCTTTACCACTTGGGCAGATGCAACTCTCTATCAGTTTCATAACCACGTTCACCACACTTGTGAACTCTTTCGCTTAGCTCCTTTTTGCCTGTCACGCTTAGACAATTAGGGCACGTTAAAGAACCTATACCTAACTTCATTCGACTTCTTTGTCCCAGAACTTAGGTTTTACCGTTTGGTGACCAGCGATCCATTGATAAATTTCCAACGTCTTTACAGCCTTGGTATCCCATGAGTAGTAGGTCATGGCGTGGTGGTGTGCTGCGATTCCTAGATGTGCAACGCGATCAGGCTCTGTGACGAGCTGTTCCAATTCTTTGGTAAAACACTTCACGAGATGGTTCAAGTCACCCATAGGGACTTTAATCCCCCAATCCGGTTCTATCAGCTTAGCTGGTCCGCCGTAGTCAACAACAACGCAAGCCATGCCGCAAGCCATCGCCTCAACAACGACCCCAGCCCCTAGTTCGCGAATGGAGGGAAACGCAAAAATTTCAGCTTTGCGCATCAGTTCTCCAACTTCGGCTTGGGTTTTGCGACCAGTAAGCTCAACACATCCGGCCAAATTTTCTGCTTCGATAATACTCTCAAGCCTGGTACTTTCAGGCCCTTCGCCAACAATCAGAAGCCTATGCTGCCGCAGAATTGGGCTGGTAGCAAAAGCACGAACAACAACTTCTGGCAACTTATAAGGAACCAGTCTGCCGACAAACAAAATCGTCATCTGGTTCCGTTTTTCTCGGTTCGGCAGGCTAAACAGCTCTGGATCGATGCCGACTTCAGGAAAGTTGATTGTCTTTGGTTTCACGTAAGCTGGCAAGTCGGCAATCGTGTGATCAAACGCCGCCAAGATGCCCGAGGAACAGTTGTAGGTGGAGCGATAGAAGGGCAAGAACTTGTAAGCATTGCGTAAAGAACTCAGCCATTCGCGCTCGCGGCTCAGCTCAGCCGTAAACTGTTTGGGCCAAGGTAGATTGCCATTAAGGGGCCCAAGTAAAAACGGCACCGGACTCCATTTGGCCATTGGACTAGGCTGCGTTGGTGACATCGGAGTGATGCGGTGAACCACATCGAAGCACCCATTTTGCAAATCCTGCTTAAAGTGCTTCCAAGCTTCCCACTCAAAAGCAAGATAGCTGGGATAATCCATCGCCATTTGAATTGTCCAGCCAGTGCTCGTACCGCCGCGAAGAGCAATTGCTAATTTGGATAGGGGGGCAGCAATCTTTTCCGTATCCAGATAAACGACTTTAGCTTTGCCCATTCCTTCTCGGTCAATGTTCGGCTTATTCCGAATTTGGGTAGCAACCACAACCTCAGCATAATCTGCGATCGCACGGGCAAACTTGTAGCCAACCACTGGCAAAGAAGGCCAGTCAGGATTGCAATCATCAGCCAGGATTAGAACACGCATAGCGGCAGTTTTCTCTTCCTTAATTACCATAAAATTTCAGCCCGTGCGAACTTCAAAAAACAGAGCCAATAAACTGAATCTAGGACTAATCCTAACTAGCCGTATCTATCCGAGCTACAGTCTTGTATTCAACTAAGCTGCTACGCCGCCCTAGCAACCTGCCGACGTGAAACTGAAGCTGACCCTGTAGTTGGGGAAATTTGCCTAGCATACAAAATAGTGCATAAAGTGCAGAATCCTTTGCCTTGAGACCCCGCTGCTGCATGTAACGATAGATGCGATAGGTCACAAGCGGGTAGGCAAGCAATAGCA
>CAZZWA010000144.1:7608-9331 GCA_964657555.1 uncultured Microcoleus sp. | reverse complement strand
TTAGTTTCGCCGACTGGCGTATCCCACTCTATATCGCACAATAGGTTGTAAATAGAGTGTTCGGGGAAGCGCTCGCGCCGACGACCGCAGACGACAGCAACATCGGGTTGGGCTGCGAGTTCAATTTGAGCCCGTTCAAGCCATCCCTCAGCGAGCTCGCAGTCGCCATCCACAAATTGGACAAATTCAATCTGCCTGTCCGTTTGCAGCAGATGAGTAAACCCTGCATTCCTGCCGCGAGCTGCTGTAAAGGGTATGGACATGTCAAGCTCCACCACATCTACCCCCAGCGAGCGCGCCAACTCAACACTACCGTCTGTTGAGCCCGAATCGACATAGACAACGCAGGCCACCTGACCAATTATTGAAAGTAGACACTGGCGCAAGCGTTGGCCTTCATTTCGTCCGATGATAACTGCTCCAAGTTTATTCAATTATTACCTCTTAAATTTAATGACTAAGAATAGAAAAGCTTTTCCAGACCTGAAGCTAATGCTTCCGCACTACGTCGATGGTGAAACTTTTCAGTGATCTTGTTTCGCGATGCCTGACTCAAACTCAACGCCAGCTCTTTGTTCTGTAGCACCCTTACTATAGCATCAGCCATTTCTTCTGGTTTTTCTGGCTGTACGAGTATAGCGTCAACACCATCATTCACAAGCTCTGAGTTGCCGCCCACATTTGTCACAACGACTGGCATCTCCATGGCCATTGCTTCCATGACTGCAACAGGGATTCCTTCATTCAAACTGGCCAAAGCGAAAACATGAGCATCTTCAAGACTTTTGCGAATTCTCTCTTCGGAAACCGCCCCAAGTAGCTCAACGGCATCATACAGAGATTTCTCTTGAATAATTTTCTCTATCTCCTGACGATAGCCACTCCCGCCCTGTTCGTCCTCGCCAGCAATCTGCAACTTCACGTCAAATCCCCGTTGTCGAAGTCGCTCCACCGTTTCAATCAGATACTTGTGCCCTTTTACGGGGTTAAGACGTCCGCAAGCAAAGATTCTGCATGGGGTGTCAGCCTGCCAAGGCGTGTATGGACTGTGACGCTTAATTTCAGATAGATTGACCCCCATGGGAGCAATAGCTACTTGTTGTGGCAGGAAGCCAGCCAGTCTATCCTTGACCACATTGAAGAGCTTTTCAGATATTACAAGGCCGAAAGAAGAATGTTTCCATTTTTGTTCTTGATTTAGTCCATATTGCTCTAGAGTCGGCCCATGAAGGGTCAGACTATAAGTCAGTCCTGTAAGAATTGAGGCAAACATGGCAATATTGGCAGCATCGGCACAGGAATGAACGTGGACGTGCGACCAGCCTTTTGTTCTCGCTAGCCATGCAAGTTTGCCAGCTACAAAAGTCAGTAAAAAGAGACGAAGCCGTTGAAATAAGGACAAATCTTTAGCTTTGGCGATTGCTGCAAGGCAGTTTAACCATGCCGTCGCTCCAGCTTTGAGAACTTCTATCAATGAAATAAAGAAATCTTGGATAGTAAAAGGAACTAAATAGACAGTATTCTTTTGAGCTTCATTAGCCCATACGTGGGAAACAATGCCTTTGACAGGAGGTCGAGTAGATACTAAATCTGCTTCAATTCCAAGTTCTGCCAGAATTTCTCGTTCTCGCCATATAAAAATGTGTGTTTGTCCGGGAAATTCGGGAATGAAGTATCCAATTTGAGCTTTCATTTATAAACCTTTAGAACCCATATTTAATAT
>CAZZWA010000144.1:0-7508 GCA_964657555.1 uncultured Microcoleus sp. | reverse complement strand
GTAAGCTTGCTCGTAGTAAGCTTGGTATTCTTCCGAAAGTAGGGGTTGCCACCAATCACGGTTAGTTAAGAACCACTCTATTGTCCGACGGAGCCCTCCTTCTACAGTCTCGGCAGGAGTCCAACCCAGTTCAGTTTTGATTTTGGTAGCATCAATGGCATAGCGCCGATCGTGACCCGCCCTATCCTTGACAAAAGTAATCAGCTTTTGAGCAGGGCGTACTGGCAGATCGGGTGCTAGCTCATTCATGAGTTCGCACAGCCTGTTAACTAGGTCAATATTTTTAACTTCGTTATTACCACCAATGTTATATGTTTCACCGGTTTGACCTCGGTGAATAACAACATCTAGGGCAGAACAATGATCGCCTACATACAGCCAATCCCGAATGTTTTGTCCATCCCCATAAACCGGCAATGGTTTACCTAGCAGGATGTTTATACACATTAGAGGAATTAACTTTTCGGGGAAGTGGTACGGACCATAGTTATTTGAGCAATTGGTGATGATGGTAGGCACACCATAGGTATGGTAGTAAGCACGAGCTAGATGATCGCTACCTGCTTTGGAAGCAGAGTAGGGACTGTTGGGGGCGTATGGCGTGGTCTCTGTAAACCCAGGAGCGTCAGAGCTGAGGCTACCATAGACCTCATCCGTAGAAACATGGAGAAAGCGATCGCCTGTTGGTCGATTCTTTGCTTCCCAGTTTTGCCGAAAGCTCTCCAACAGGGTGAAGGTGCCTACGACGTTGGTGCGGATAAAGGCATCTGGGCCTAAGATGGAGCGGTCTACATGAGACTCAGCCGCGAAGTGAGCCACTGTATCGATAGCTTCCTCTCGGAGTATGGCATCTACCAACGGACGATCGCATATGTCTCCTTGGACAAACCGAAAGTTGGCATGTCCTTCCAAATCTGCCAAACTTTTGCGGTTCCCCGCATAGGTAAGGGCATCCAGAACAACCACGCGATCTCCAGGGTATTCCTTGCTCCAGTGATGTACAAAATTTGAGCCGATGAACCCAGCTCCTCCAGTAATCAGTATTTTGCGTGGTTTTCTAGATGAAAAGTTTTTTTGTTCAGAAGATGTCATCGTTTTAACCAATTATGCTAGCTGGATTTTACTGTTGTTACCAGAGAGGAAGGTAAAGCCTTCGGGTGTGGAAGCCAAGGACGAGAAAAATGACTGGGTAGTGGGGGTCACGTTTCGACACGGTCTGAGAGCGTCAGTTCAGCCCAGCCTCATCCGCAACACTATTGAGGATACGTCCTAAGGCCGATCCTGCTGCCTGATCTGAAAAATGTTCAGCCGAGTAGCGACCAGCTTCTTTGCTAAGCCGATGATTTAGTTCTCGATCATTCCACAGCACGTTGATGGCCTTGGCTAATTCATCAACTGAGTAGGGTTCGACCAACAGACCTGTCTCGCCATCGTTAATGTAGTCTTCTGAACCCATACAGCGTGTGGCAACTACAGCACGGCTCATGCGCATCGCCTCAACAATTGTGACCTGTCCTGACGCCGTCTCATGATTATGCAGGGGCACAATGTTCACCCGCGCCTGCTGTGCTAAACGTCGGCACTCATCATGTGTCAAGCCAGAGCGTACTTCAACCTGGGGTGGAATGGTCAAGCCTTCTAATGCATGTTGCCCAGCTATGACGATTGTTCGCAGTCTGAGCCTTTCCACTGCCTCGAAAAGCGTTGGGTAGTCGCGATTGGCGGAACCCATCGCTAAAATAAACGGTTGGGTTGTTTGTTCCTGCTCGCTCACAGGAATCTCGCCTACTTGTAACGGGACAAACTCAAAGCGCTCTATAGGAAGCCCTAGCCACTGACTACAGGTTTCCCGCTCGCGGCGTGAGTGGACAACGAACCTATTTATGCTCTGCAAGGCATTTTTGGACAGCCACTGCCTGATACCAGGATAGCAAGCGCCAACATTGAAGCACCATGCTACCACAGGAAAACGTTTGCGGGAAATACGCTGGTGTATGCCCACCATTGCCGCCAACTGAGGAAAGACCGTAACCAAGCCACCCTGTGTTGATTCCCATGCTTTTTTGCTCTGCTGCCAGAATCCAATCCATTCCTCATATCTAGTCATGCGCGAGGCACGATTATGCCAACCTGGGCTGGCTGATTGCGGTTGGCGCAGGATGAAACGGAACTCGTGGCGTTTTCCTGGAACAAAAGGAACTAGCCAAGCGGGATCACACGGCTCATGAACAAAGGGTGTCACAACTGTCCAGTGCATGATTTTACTTCGATAAATGCAGGCTTTTCGTGCTAATTAAGAAAATGTCATGGCTCAGTTGACCATTGTTAGTCAACCAATTACGCCAGCTCGATTTGGCAGTCGTCACCGATCAGGAAACGTAATGCTTTGGGGCGTCGTGGAGCAAGCTTCAGGTGAGCGCGTTGTCCAATCACGCTGTCAACAATCCGCTCGTGAATGCCTTCAAGTTTGGCTCCTTGTAGAATCACGCTATGCTCTAGGTCGGCATCAATTAGCGTGACTTGGTCAGCGATGCTGCTATATGGGCCAACAAAGCTGTTTTCTATGTGGCAGTTACTGCCAATTGTCACTGGACCGCGAATGGTGGAATTGACAATTTTCGATCCAGGGCCAATTTGCACTCGTCCAATCACCTGACTCTTTTCGTCAACTTCACCTAGGACGGCAGAAGTTAGATTAGTATCTAGAATAATCCGGTTGGCTTCTAGAAGGTCATCTTTCTTACCTGTATCTAGCCACCAACCCTTAATTTGAACTGCTTCTACTTTCTTTTGCTCTTCAATCAAAAATTGAATCGCATCGGTAATCTCAAGTTCACCTCGGGCAGAGGGTTTAATACTAGCGATCGCGCTGTGGATAATGTTGGAGAACAGGTAAATTCCTACAAGTGCCAGATTAGAAGGAGGATTTTTGGGTTTTTCCACCAATTGCAAGACTCGCCCATTCTCATCAATCTTGGCCACACCAAAGGCACTGGGGTTAGCAACTTGGCATAGCAATGTTAATGCATCCAGGCTTTTTTCTCTAAAGCTTTCCAGGAACAGGTTTAAATCGCTTTGAACCAGGTTATCGCCTAGATACATCACGAATGGAGTATCACCCAAAAAAGGCTGAGCCACTTTAACAGCGTGAGCTAGACCCGCAGGCTTGTCTTGAAGGATATATGTAATATTTGCCCCAAAGCGGTCACCATTTCCTGTCTTGGCTTTTACCTCCTCGCCTGTTTCCGGACTAATGATGATGCCAATATCAGTAATTCCTGCTGCAACTATCGATTCAATCCCATACCAAAGAATAGGCTTGTTGGCAACGGGAACCAGTTGCTTAGCCCCTGTATAGGTTAGGGGTCGCAGCCGTGTTCCTTTACCGCCCGAGAGAATAATTGCTTTCATAAAATTTGAGAGTTGAATTCAATTAGCATTTGCCTGAGTCCCTGTCGCCAATAGGGGGGATGAGTTCCCAAAACTTCTGATATCTTGCCACAAGATAGCACTGAATAAGCAGGACGCTTAGCTGGCGTGGGATATTCAGGCGTGGTGATTGGCACGATGCGCTGCACTTTCAAAGGAAAGCCAAGCTGTTTAGCTTCTTCAAAGATGGCAATGGCGAAGTCATACCAACTGGTCACACCACTATTTGTGAAGTGATAAGTGCTTGTAGGAGAAGACTTCTGTGACTGTTCGCTTGCTGTTTGAGCTGCCAGCATTGCTATCGCTTGGGCAATGTCTCTAGCCCATGTTGGGGTACCAACCTGATCGGCAACAACACGCACCTCGTCGCGATCGCGCCCGAGCCGTAGCATGGTTTTTACAAAGTTACTTTTGCCGTAGGTGCCATATACCCAGGCCGTCCTAAGAATAATATGCTCTGTCCCAGTTTGTCTAATTCCTTCCTCTCCTGCTAACTTGGACTGGCCATAGACACTGAGCGGATTTGTTGCATCTTGCTCTGTATAGGGTGTATTTTTTTGGCCATCAAATACATAATCTGTGGAGACGTGAATCAGCGTTGCCCCTATTCGCTGAGCTTCCTCAGCCATAAGTGTAGGAGCAATTGCGTTGATCGATTTCGCCAAGTCTGGTTCGCTTTCAGCTTTATCAACCGCTGTGTAGGCAGCGGCATTGACTATCAGGTCAGGCTTAACTTCACCTATAACTTGACGAATCATAGCTGGCTGCGCTAAGTCCATTGTCTTGCGCTCAACACCAATCACCTCTCCCAATGAGGCCAGGGTACGTTGCAATTCCTGGCCCAGTTGTCCATTCACAGCTGTGAGTAAGATGCGTTTCATGGTAAAACCTCAATAATCCACAGCATTGTCACCAATATTCGCAAGTTTCCCAGGTAAAATTAAGAGAATTTTTGCTTTGGTACCGCCGTTGCCTATCGCACCCAATTTCAGCTTTTCTAGTGGACGATCCTGGTAATAATTCCCTGGGTTCACACTTCACAAATGATGAAATATGCTTCATCTCGATTGGCCCGACGACTAGATTACGCCGCAGCAGATTGATTGTGCTTGCCCCAGTTATCAAATCAGTTGATCGGTTTTTTTCAGGGATAGGAGCTTCAACTGCCCCTCTCAAACAGTCTATTTTATACTGCTTCTTGAGCCCATTGAGCAACTGCTAAAGTTTTTCAACCAGCAATTACCTAGATCCTACTAAATCATATATTGCAGTGTGAGACGTTAGTGTGATCCTTATCACACTGATACAGCTATGAGCTATTCAACTTTCATGCCTAAAAGCCTACTGTTATGGATTCCAGCCCCAAAAAAGTCTCATCTTGTTAGAGCGACAGCTTATTTGTATAGATAATGGATGAGATTGATCGTAGAATCTTCCGATTGGAGCACCTTTCATTCATAAGCGATCGCCTCATTAACGGCTTGCGGGTAACTATGGGAAATCCTTCACTCCGGCGCTCACCTACAAAGTTACTTGGCGTCTTGATTCTCATCTGCCGCGTCTTCACCCGACTTATTCAACTCCTCTTTAAAGCCCCGTAATGTTTTACCTAGTGCTTCGCCCATCTCGGGAATCTTCTTGGGGCCGAAAATGACAAGGGCAGCTAAGGCAATTAACCCAATTTCTGGCCATCCTAAACCAAACATGTAATTCTCCTATGAACCATCTAAATTGCATAATAAGAGCTGAAGTTATTAAATTTTTCGTGAAGTTTCTGTAAAGATACTAGGAAGTTATCCTAATGTTCTTGAAGGTATCCCTAACTATTTGGGTTGGTAGTAATTCCAACTCATAACGGCATCAGGACAATTAGGAAATGAGTAATAGGTCTATCTTCCCTCAGAAAGGCTTCTGGTGATGTTGTTTGTTCGTTCAGGAAGTCCCTTCACCAAAGGAAGAAGCCACTGTCAACCTTTAGAGAGCTGATGAGGAAGCTTGTCACCCCTAGCTGATATCCTGAAACCTACTAGCTAGTCTTGGCCGCTGGATGCCTTTACGCATAAAAAAGCGAAGTTAAAAAATGTTAAAAACCTCAAAGCCCTCCCTGCGCGAACAACAGCATCCCCTGATTTGCCGCTTAGCTGATGCTATAGAAGCAGCTTGGCACCAGCATCTCGACCTTTCCCCTTACCATTTGCCAGATGAGATGGGGTATGTGGAAGGGCGATTGGAGGGAGAAAAACTCACGATTGAAAACCGGTGCTATTCCACGCCTCAGTTCCGCAAAATGCACCTGGAACTGGCAAAAGTGGGCACCATGCTCGATATTTTGCATTGCGTGATGTTTCCCCGTCCTGAATACGCCTTACCCATGTTTGGCACCGATTTAGTTGGAGGACGAGGGCAGATCAGTGCGGCGATTGTAGACCTATCGCCAGTCAGCGCTGACCGCACTTTACCTACAGGCTATACCCGCGAGCTCAATGCGTTACCACAGATCAACTTCTCCCAGATCCGCGACTTACCAGATTGGGGCCACATCTTCTCAGAATTTTGCCTGTTTGTTCGACCTGCTAGCTCAGAAGAAGAAACCCAGTTTCTCTCACGAGTTGAAGCATTTCTGGCAATTCATTGTCAGCAAGCTACTACAGCAGCACCTGTAACGGCTGAACAACAGAGCCAAATCATTGCTGGTCAACGCTACTACTGCATTCAGCAGCAGCAAAATGACAAAACTCGCCGCGTATTGGAAAAAGCTTTTGGCTCAGACTGGGCAGAGCATTATATGACTTCTGTTCTCTTTGACTACATCTAACTAAAAAATATTAAATGGAAAAAGCCCTTGGGAGTCTTGCCGTGTTTCGACCCCAAGAGCTTTTTCCTACTCACTCCTCACATAAATATAAAAATACAGCATCAGAACCGTAATCAAAATTGGTTAGAGTGACACTTTAAGTATCGTCACAAAGTATCTATCTGTCCTATGGCACCTTGACAAAATGCTTTTTGTATGCGTATAAAGCTTGACGCTTCCACTCGTGAAGATGATCTCTATGGGAAAATCTCGTATTGAGAGCCCCATCCTCTTATGGGTGAGGAGCTTCAATTAAGGATCAATATTCAATAACAACGAAGTGCATTTTAGTCGTTGTTACAAATTTGGGGATGCCTGACAATTAATCGCATAGAGAGTAATTTCTAGGCGCTGACTCGCTTAGTTTTGAGTGTGACGTTTGCCCCTTCGCTCAATTGTTCCAGCACTAATAAAGGTGTTGGTTTTGCTTTTTGATCCCAGTGAAGTTTCACGAGGCGGCCTTGAATTGTCGGTTGCCAGGTATCGTGGTCTTCTGCTGGACTTAAGAAAGTTTCAATACAGTCAATAATCTGGGTAATTGTGACAGAGGTTGCTTGAGTAGGTAATTTCATAAGTTTGATCTGAATGCGGAAAAGCACTCGCTTGCTGCGCTTGACTCCTTCTCCTGTCTCATAAGTCACATCAAATATTTCATCTACTTGCCGTCCAGATGTACTAGCAATGCCAATTGCTGCTTGCTCGGCTTGATTAGGCCGTAGCGCCACGCTGATCAGCTGTTTGACCTTGACTTTAACTTGATTGACAATTGCAAAATGAAAGACCTCCTCATCCATCCGCATTCTCAGATAGTCTAAGTTAAACTCGCGAGAGTGAACTAAGTCGGGATTTGTTTCCATCTTAGAGATTGTATGCAGCGCTAGCTTTAACTTTTTCTGGAGATCTCTAGTTTTGAATTCTTCAAATTTGATCTTCTTGGTCAATTTGTCGAATTGCAGCTTACCATAAATGGCTAAACCAACCAGCAGTAAAAACAATGTGCCTGTGGTGAATATCCAGATTGGCGGTGAAGGCGAATCTGTTGAGGCTGCGAGTGATTGGGAAGAGATCGGAGCCTTCTTGGGATGAGCTTGAGCTATGGACTTCTTAGAAGTCGCTTGAGCTAATAGTTGATTGTTGAGGGTGAAAGAACTGGACATATTCGTTACTGGATAAAATTTGATGTTTATTTTAAAGTGCCCGAAAGAGTATGAAAAAATAAGAGGTA
>CAZZWA010000143.1:11085-12966 GCA_964657555.1 uncultured Microcoleus sp. | reverse complement strand
TTTGATAGAGACTTCTCCCTTCTGCCTTCCTTGAAAAGCATATTTAAAAGAATTGGTGATCAATTCGTTAATAATTAATCCACAAGGAATAGCTGTATCAATATCCCACGATATATCATCAGCTATTTCTGTTTTTAATTTAATATGAGCAGAAAAAGAACCGTAAGAATGGAATAAATTTTTTGCCAGATCACAGATATATTCAGCTCCGTCAATTCTTGCCAACTCTCGGGAGCGATACAATTTCTCATGGATGAGACCCATCGTTCTAATCCGGTTGTAGCTATCAGTGAATCGAGCGAGTGCATCTTCATCCTTGATGTATCCAGACTGAAGCTTGAGCAGACTGGAAACAACCTGCAAGTTATTTTTTACCCGATGGTGAATTTCTTTAAGCAGCACTTCTTTCTCCTTAAGCGAGGTTTTGAGCTGCCCTTCTGCTTGTTTGCGTGAAGTGATATCTTGTAAATAAACTGACAGCCCATCTTTAGCTGGATAAGCATGGACTGCAAACCAGGTGTTGAGCGGCAGAGAAAACTCTTCAAATTTAACGGCGACTTTTTGGGAGACGGCTTTGTGCAATTGCTCAAAGAAGATCGAGCTAGTCGCTGCTGGAAACTCATCCCATAGATTCTTTCCCAGCAACTCATGGCGCGATCGCTGCATGAGTGGTTCTGCTTGCGGGTTCAGGTAAGTAAATTGCCACTTCTTGTCTACCGCAAAAAACCCATCTGTGATGCTTTCTAGAATATTTGTAGTCCGGTTTCGCGCTACCTCTGCTTCCGCACGCGCCGCCTGCTCTCGTTGGAGGAGTTGCAGGCGCTCTTTTTCTACCTGCTTGCGGACATTGATGTTGCGTTCTAGCTTAGCAACATGAATTCGTAACTCTAGCTGGCTGGTCACCTGCCGACCCAAAGCTTGCAGTGCCTTGATCTGCTTATTTGTCAGACAGCGTGGAGTTTGGTCAATCACGCAGAGGGTACCTAAAGGAAAGCCATCAGGTGTAACTAAGGGGACTCCCACATAAAATCGAATATTAGGGCCAGACAGTACTAGTGGGTTAGTGGCAAACCGCTGGTCTTTTAAGGCATTTGGTACAATAAGCGGCTCATTTGGTTTGAGAATAGCATGGGCGCAAAATGCCAAATCTCTTGAGGTTTCTGTTACTTCCAGACCAACTTTTGACTTGAACCACTGCCGATGTGCATCGACAAGGCTAACTAAGGCAATGGGAGTGCCGCAATAATCAGAAGCCAAAGCCGTCAGATCGTCGAATGCCTCTTCAGGAGAAGTATCAAGAACCTTGTAGCGATAGAGCGCCTTGAGCCTACCCGCTTCATGGTCAGGCAGTGGTGCTGGATGCGCTCTTGGTATCAGCCTATCATTACATCCAGGGTCACCCTTTTTCTGCGTGCCTTTATGCAACTTAACACGAAAAAACTGCCAGTATTTACTAATCAAGCGTAACAGAAGGGAACGGAGGGCTTTCATAATGCGCTTCATCTGCTGCTATGCTCGATTTTGCAATACTTTAGGTAGCCTTTGCCTCAGTATTTTTACTTGGCTTGCCAACAAGACAAGTAGAAACTCTTGTCACGCTAGTATTCTGTCAGAGAATTAAGGGCAAAGCATTGGTGTAGATGGCTTTTGCTTTCTCATGCAAAAACTTTGGTGCGAATGCTTTGCTACTACGCAAGCCGCTGTTTTAGCTACAATATGGGTTGATTTGTGCCACCCAGAAAATCTCTACCCTCGTAAACCGCGTGAGCTGCTTCTACTAAAGTTTTGGCTAATTGAGACTGACCGCGATTGAGTGCCATATTAGCCATCACTGCTAGAATGACAGACCAGTCCAAATTTTTAGCTTCCAGGTCACGTATT
>CAZZWA010000143.1:770-10985 GCA_964657555.1 uncultured Microcoleus sp. | reverse complement strand
TAATTATTTTCTAGTAAGCTGTTAAATAAAAACCTAGGAGTAAAACACCTAAAAATTATTATCAAAATCAATTATATACTTTAGTGTATCAATCAATACTTTTTTTCAAAACGATCTGAACAAAATTGGTACTAGACTGATCAAGTTCAGTGCGCGATCGCCCACCGCTGAAAAGTTTTTCGCTCTACTGATATTGTCTTTATTTACAGAGTGCATGACTAACTGTTGCTGGTTCAAACACACTTTTCTAACAGTAAGTACTGTTATTCTGGCCAGTGCATGCTTCCAGCCTGCTCAAGCCCAGATTACGGCTTCTGTCCTAAATGGTCAATTCCAGGTAGTGGGCTCTCCGAACGCTTTGCAGACTTTGAGATTCGTCCTGCATCTACCGTTGCGCAACATCACTGAACTAGATCAGTTAATTGCTGACCAAACTAACCCAGCTTCGCCACAGTACCATCAATTTTTAACCCCTGCTCAGTTTCGAGAACGATTCGGGTCTCCGCCAGAGTATTTTGCTCTGGCTACAACTATTCTGCGTACTCTCGGATTTCGAGTCACCAGATATACGTCGCAGAGTATCGAAGTCGAAGGTAGTATTGCCAATGTAGAACAGGCATTTGGAGCGCTTTTTGCTACAGTTCGCTACCGTAACGGGCACCTTGCACTCAAGAGTTTGACACCGCTAAAGTTACCTACTTCGCTTACAGATTTAGGCGTACAACTTATAGATTTATCACCGACAATTCGACAACACACCCATGTGATAGCGACAGCACAACCAGTTCCAAACAACCGAAATTCCCTCACAGGCGGCTACTGGTTCACCGATCTCAAACAAGCATACGAATTTCCCTCATATCAGACAGTAAACGGAGCTGGTCGGACAGTCGGGATTGTCATCTCATCAGATTATCAAGATGACGATATCAATACATATTTTGCCCATGAAAAAATGAAGCCTCCGACAATCATCCGGCGTCCTGTCTCTGGCGGAGCACCGTTCGATCCGACATCCGGTGCCTCAGTAGAGGCGGAACTTGACATTGAGCAAGCAGGTGGGATGGCACCAGGGTCAACCATTGTCGTTTACAACATCCCAGATCTATCCGACCTATCGATTCTTTCTGGGTATTTGGCTGTGATTGAAGACAATCAGGTGGATGTTGTCAGCTCGTCATTTGGTGGATGCGAAAAGCTCTATACAGCAGATTACAACAACGGTCTTCCTAGGAACGACCTTCTTAGTATCTATAACGATATTTTCCGACAGGGAAATGCTCAAGGAATTACCTTCGTCGCGTCCTCTGGTGACAATGGTGGCTTGGGGTGCGTCGATCTTGGGTACTTCTCGCAAAATCCCACAAATCCGCCCTCTATTACGGGTAAATTTATTCCTGGAGCCGAGTTTCCAGCTTCAAGTCCGTATGTTACGGCTGTTGGTGGCACAAATCTGGTGACAACCTACAATGTGTCCTCCTTGGATTCGCAATATGTCAGGCAGAACGCCTATGGTGACAAAGTCCAACCTTACGATCCATATGGTGTCGGCAGTCTCGTCAGCGGTGGGGTTGTGGGATCAGGTGGTGGGGAAAGCATCTTCTTCTCTAAGCCAGACTATCAACAGTTGGTGAATACTGGCACAAAGAATCGTGCTATCCCTGACGTTTCCTTGCACATGGGTGGCTGTCCGGGAATTGCCGTGCAGCCATGCGGTTCTGAACGTAGCGGTGTGATCGAACGATTCGCTGGTCAATACATCCGCGTCCTGGGGACGAGCGCGTCAGCACCTGCATTCGCAGGTATCCTAGCACTCAAAGCGCAAGTCCAAGGTACCAGACTAGGTAATGAGAACAATGATATTTACAATCTAGCTGCACAAAATGCACAATCTCCGTTCCAGTTCTATCGGCAGGATATTCCCGGCGACAATGGATTGTATAAAACGCAGCTAGGATACAACCTAGTTCTTGGGAATGGCACGCCGATCGTCAAGAATTTTGTGCAGCTCTCAGATGCTCCATCCGCAGGCACTCCCCAAACACCCTCCAACCCTTAGTTAGTCTGGGTGAGGGTTGGTTTTAAAATCGGTTGGGTTTGAATATTTACGAAAATTTCCTAAAAGTATTCCCACCTGGAAACCCCACCTCTTCCTTTACCAAGGGAAGGAATCTTGATTTTTCTGGCTTTCCCCCTTCCTGAAGGGGTTTTGTTTTGAGTTTTGCCAGATGTATAATTTATACGTAATCTTTATATTTTTTTTACACAAACTTTAACCTGAATGTTTATACTATAAATATATACAGGCAATAATTATGACTAAACCACCTATCCAAAAGGGGTAACGTCTCTAGAGGTAACCTCCTAGAGGCGTTATATATTTTTAGCCTACCAAGGACTACCAACGAGCGTAAAAGCTGCCCAGTAGTATGGATGGGATAGTCTGACATGTTGCGCTCCGGCAATTTCTGGCGGCAGAGCGATTTCTGCTTGCGTACCGTGCAACTTACCCTTCTCTATATATACCTGTCCTTTAATCATTGCTATCTGTGCTTGTCTAAGCGCTTCTGCTTTAATAGGGGCTGTCTTCAACTGCTGATAAAACTCACCCATTAATCCTAAAGAACCTTGATCACTGACAGACCAAAGACTGGCTAGAACTGACTTCACCCCAGCCTGTATTGCTAATCCGCTAAAGCCAAATTCCGCCTGCTCATCCCCCAAAGCAGTGCTACAGGCAGAGAGCACTAGTAAATCCACAGAAGGACTATTCAATCTTAACTGTCGCAGTCGGTTTAGCCGCAATTTTTCGTCCCAGAATTGAATGAAAGAGTTACTAGCTGCGCCGGGATTGAATTCTCCGTGAGTAGCTAGGTGAATAATCTGAGCTGGTTCCTGCTGATGTTGTGCTTGCAGGTTCTTGACAGTAAAAGCTTCATTTAAGAAGAAACGACGCTGCCCAAACAGCTTGGCGACAGTCGGCAATTCTACCGTCACGCTAGGTAAAGGATTCTGATCGGGAAACGTTGAGGCTCCCATTGCTAGGAGGCGGGCATTTTGAAGCGACTTGTAGCGGGTATCTATCAAGTTGATACTGGGAATTAGACTAATGCTATACTTCTCAACTAAGAACTGATGACCATCATGCAAAGCTGCGAAGGGGATAGAGCGCAGACCACTATCAACAGAGAAGAGCAGGGTGTCGATTTTCTGGCTTTGGAGGGTATCTTCTAGGGGTGCAATCAACCACTGGTAGAGTTGCTGGGCAGGAACTAGGTATTTATTTTTACTACTTGTTAGGTCAGTCACTTGAGAGCGATACTCTTTGATGACTTTGAGGAGAGCTTGTCGGTTGGCAGTAGGAAGACTCTTATACAAAGCTTTAGCTCCAGGAACAACAAGCACGAGTTCTAGTCGATCAGGTTGAGAAATGATGTAGACAAGAGCTGGCTTTTTTCCCGTCTGACTGGCGATCGTGCTCAAAGTTTCTTGAGTACTTTGCGACGTTTGTGGCTGGAGAGAGAGATTTTCTTCAAAGTAAGTCTGATATTGGCTATCAAAGAGTTGCTCGATTTGGCGGGCAGCAATATCCGTGTCCCCTTTGACTAAGAATTTGCTCACATTGTTCCGTTCCTGCTCTCCTGCGGTCAGAATTGATTTGTCGGTCGATGTTAGGGTTGGTGAGCTTGCCAATGCTGATGTCAGAGTTTGTGAGTTTGCCAATGCTGATGTCAGAGTTTGTTGCTCTGCTGAGGACTTTGATACAGCTATAAGAAATTTTTGTTTTTGAGTATTAGATGAGGGCGAGAAGGGAATTAAGCGAATGTTGCCTTGAGTATAGGGAGCAACGAAAGATTGATTGGGGGCAATGATATTCTCAGCGCTAGAGATAATGGCAAAAGCTGTGCCGTTAACTTTGGCATTCCCAACCAAGAAGGGATTGAGCGTTCCGTAACGGATGGTAATGGCACCGTTACTTGCTCCTCCTGAAGTAGAGATACTGCTGGGGATGCCATTGCGATCGCGGAAACCTCCTGTAGCCTGGAAAGTCCCTAAGGAAGTGATATCAACATTGCCACCATTGCCTGCACTCCCTCCTTGGGCATTGATGGAGTCAACATTGAGGCTGAGTCTTGATGCAAGAGTGATGTTACCGCCCTTGCCAATACTGGCGCTTGTATCTAGTTTTTGAGTAGTGATTTTCCCCCCAGAATTGACGAGTAAATCGCCACCTCCGGCAGGTGCAGAGGAGTTCAGATTGTCGGCGATGATGTTTCCTGAATGACTAATTAGGCTGATGTCACCACCATGGGTGAGTATATTCCCCGTGGTGATGGTATTGTTGCTGGTTATGCTCACAGAATCGCCATTGGTGGTGAGGTTGCCCAAGATGGTACGACCTGTGCCTGCAACTTGGTTGATATTGGTAGCCTTGATGGTGCTACCCGTGACATTACCAGCATTGTTAATAGTTAAGCTGCCCAAGGCAGTGGTGTTGCCTACAAAATCACCGAAAGTGACATTGCCCGTGCCTGCATTCAAAGTCAGAGAGTTAGTGCCAGCAGTTTTCCCGTTCAGAAGATTCTTAAAAGTAATATCTCCACTGCCAGCTGCTCCACTGGTGGAAAATGTGGTATTGGGTTGAGTCAGGGTCAAATTGCCTAGGATGCGGATATTGCTGCCGCTTCCGGCATTGGCAGAGGCATTGATATCACCAGCAACGGTGATATTGCTGGCCACCGCATCAAGCGTAACATTTCCAGCCTTGGTGGCACTCGAAGTGGAGTTGCTGAGAGAGTTGATGCTGCCAGTGTTAATGCCTTTGGGGGCAGAAATGGCGATCGCCCCGCCATTACCAGAAACAGAGGCAGTGTTTAGTGTGCCTGCACGGGTGTTGATACTGCCATTTTTACTGGTGAGGGTAATCGAATGACCTGGATTGGTAATGTTGCCGGTAGTGATATTTTGATTGGCCAAGAGGGTAATAGTGGCATTACCCGCTCCTGTGAGAGTGTGTGCTGCGGTGTTAATGGAGCCTGTGCCAACAGGCGATCGCCACGTCACAGGCTTGCTGAAAGTGGTGTTACCAGCCAGAGTAATTGTACCGCTGCTGTTACTCCGTCCGATAATGATTTGAGAAAATTCATTTTGCAGGATACTAAGTTTGCTAGCATTCAGATTCAGGCGGTTGTCATTCACACTGCCACCAACAGTGATATCTAAACTGGGAGTGACTGGTTGCAACTGTAAGATGCCAGTACCTTTGATTTTGGTGTTGCCTAAGAGATCAATTTCATCTGATGTCAGGGTGACATTGCCTTTGCCTGTCCCAGTTGGGTTAATTGAACTGTTCTGCAAGCTAATTCCTGTGGCACCGCCAGCGACTCTGCCTGTCAAGCTAATCTTTCCTGTCCCGCTTTGCACTGCACTGCTGTCCAGCTTGATGCCGTTGCCAGTTCCTCGACCAGTCCCTGTCAGGCTAATAGAGCCATTGACCGAAGTAATTGCGGTGTTTGTGCCTTCAATCAATATCCCTGGATTATTACCACTTCCTTTCCCACCAGTACCATTTAGGGTAATTGCTCCGTTAGTAGATTTTACTTGAGCACCATTAGAGAGCCAGACACCTAGGCGATCGCTCCCAGAACCAGTCCCGTTACCAGTGCCTGTCAGTTTGATACTTCCAGTTGCTGAGGCTACTGTGCTGCCATTAACAATCGTCCCGTAATTTCCGGAAGCTCCTGTTACAGTAGTACCTTGCAACTCAATACTGCCTTTTCCTGTAGCTTGCACCAAGCTATTGCTAAATATATCAATACCTTGGTTATTGCTTCCAGTCCCCTTTCCACCCGTGCCTATCAGCTTAATGTTTCCATTGACTGTAGTTATGCTGGAGTTGGCAATATTGATCCCCTTATTGGTATTTGCTCCATTGCCACCAGTACCATTCAGACTAATCGTCCCTATCCCTGTCGATTGCAATAGCGCACTGCTGAGTGAAATGCCGTAGTTGTTGCTGCCGCCAGCTTTGCCAGTACCCGTGAGGTCAATATCGCCGCTTCCAGTTTTAATGCTGCTATTGCTGATGGTGATGCCAACCGCACCAGTACTACCGCCGTTGCCAATTCCGGTAAAATTGCCACCATTTGTGATTATGGTGGCGTTGCCGATGTTGATCTGACCACCTCCTTGATGATCAGTGTCAGCCGTGAGTTGCACGTTCAGCTTGCCGCTACTAGCAGTCGCGTTGCCATTCAGGTTGATATTGTTAGCCGCCAGCAAGGTGAGAGTTGCATCGCGACCTGCTGTCTTGTTGATGTTGGCACCCCTGTTCTGAGTGATGTTGCCTGTGGTCGTAGGACCGGGGGCACTTGTGGTGATGGTGACGCTAGTACCACTATTAAGTGCAGAATTGATGTTGGCAACATCCACCATATTCGTACCAATCGCGCCACCTCCACCATTCATAATTGTGATGTCGGTTGGGTCAAGTAACCAAGTGCCAGCAATACCATTGGCAGCGCTGGCATTGGGGGAACTGGTAAGATTGAGAGATTGTTTGCCAGAAGTTTCAATTAACCCGCCATCACCAGAAACAGATCCTCCCCGTGCTGTCAGCGTGCCATAGACACTGGCTGTTCGATCCGCCCAAACAACGACTTTACCACCATTGCCACTTGTCAAGGCATCTGCATTAATGACTGAGTCACTGTCCAAAAACGTTTCTTGGGCATTTGCTACTGTCCCCTGACCCCGATCTTCGCCGCCAATCAAAACGGTACCGCCACCATTAGTGCCAGAAGCATTGATCTGGCTGCCTATGACACCCACTTTGTCGCCTAAAACCTGTACAGTTCCGCCTATGCGCGAGGAAAATTCAGGCATTGTTGACTGTTGGGGAGTTGCGATGTTAGAGACGTTGATCTTGCCAGAGGTGATCGCAACTCCTCCGTTAGTTGGTACACTCATTCCACCAGTGAGTATCACTTGACCAGCGCTATCTACAGTGATTCCTGTTGCCTGACCTCCACTATCTCCAGCAAGCAATTCTGGTAAAGATAGAGGTGTAAAGGGTAATGCTGCCGTCCCTCTATTAGTAGGCGGCAGCACTTCCAAACTCAGTAAATGACCTGGTTGGCTAATGCGTACCAGACTTGTTCCAGGCACAGCTGCTATGGCAATCTGCCCTCCAGGGGCAGTCAAAGTCCCAGTGTTGATCGCATTGCCGCCCAATAGAGTTAAATTCTGTCCGTTGCCCACAGCCAAATTTCCAGCATTGATAATACTGCCGGGGTGACTGGTATTGAAAGCAAAACTGCTAGGTGTTCCTATTAAGAGAGGATAGTTATTTGGCCCTGTAGCATTAAACCAGTTATTACCACTCTCACTTAAGGCAATCCCAGTGGCAGTGGTAGCTGTAAACGAGCCTGGTACGTTCAGCTGAGCATTGCTGCCAAAGATTATCCCTGCTGGGTTCATCAAGAATAAATGAGAATTTCCGCCCGTGACTTGGATTAAGCCATTCAGCCTAGAGACCTTTCCACCCGTGACGCGCCCTAGAATATTCTGGATAGTAGGGCTAGAAAGAAAGTTAGCAACCTCACCAGAATCCAGATTAAACTGCCCAAAGCTGTGAAACAGATTCTTGCCATCCCCAGAAAGGGCACCACCAGTAATATCAATTTGGTTCCCTCGTGGGGTGGCGATCGTCCCAGTACCATCAGCCGCCGGAGTAATCGACTCGGCAAGAGCTAAATTCGTTCCACACACCTGCACCAGACAGAAAGCAGCCAGTAACTTACTGGTGCTTTCTGTCGCTTTCTTGATCTTCATAGTGCCCTCTTGCCTTAGTCATTTTTTGATAACAAGTAATTATTGAGAATCTCAATAGTATCCAGTTAACAGTTCTGTCATTTAAATGGTAGATATAGCTTCACAGTCTTGATGTCAAAAAAAGGCACGCCTGATTATTAATAATATTCTTAATTCATAGATGGCGATCGCTGGCTCAAATTTCTCAGCGAATATCTAAAATTAAAATTAAGTGTTTGAATTAAGTTTAGCATTATGGTTGTTACTCAGTAGAAAAAAATAGATTTATTATGACAAAAAGTAAAATAATGAGCTTTCTGAAGCCGTAAAAGCACGTTTTTTTAACTTAATATACAGTTTTGTAAAGGCGCTTTCAGGAGGAATTTATAAATTATCGGTAGGATATCAGTACCATGCGAAGCCTACTTACAGCGTTTAGGTCAATAATTTTTGGTTAAGATTTAATTCCCTCTTTCTTCTAGTAGTCCGCCAAGGCAACTTTGAGGAGTAGCGAGGGGTGACGGGCGTGGGTATTCCCCTTGTCTGGCGCTGTCACGCCGCAGCGCTAGAGTCCCCAAATCTATCTCAACCAGTCAATCTTCGGTTGGTGAGCTACACTAGGGCGTATACGCCCGTCAAAGCTATAGAGGCGATCTAATCGCACAGGTAATCAGCCAATCTACGTAGTTTGTTCGGCATTTTAGCTGAGGGCAATTAAGGAACAGCAATTTGGTTAGCGATCGCTCTCCTTACCTGCTGTACAACCAAAGCTTGTGGCAAAACTTTTAGCAACTTGTCAAGAGTGCAATAGCTGAACATCTAAGCGGTTTAGCGCTGAAAGGCTCTTACGAGTTCAGAAATTTTACTGAGGAAATTCCTCAACCATTTAGAGATGCTGGAGTCAAAGATAACTAAGGAAAAAATTATGAACAGATTGCTAGGATTTTTGCTACTGATCGTTGGCATCTACTTCTTAAGCCAAGACATAGTCATCACAACTCACTCTAGTCCTTACTGGTGGCGGTGGATACCAGCAGATGCATCGATTTTGGCGATTATGGGTGGATTGATTAGTTTAGTCTTTTTTAGACGACAGACCCGCAATTTTGGCTGGATTTTGTTGATTGTGGGTGTTGTTCTGGTCTTTTTAAGCAGTGGACTGATGCTTAAACCGACAAATATGTGGAATTTTATAGTTGCTTTTGCAGCTATGGCTGGCGGTTATCAATTAATCACCCAAGGTCGAATTAGGTTTTAGAAAAGAAAATCTTAGTTGTAGCGGGAGCATCTCGTTTTGACGAATTTATCTGACTCCTCATCCCCCTGAATATATGGCTCTGTAAAAATTCGTAAGATATGTATGATATGATTTATGACCCCACTCTAGATCTAGTATCTTTAGTCTCAAGAGTTGACAAGCTGGAAGAGGAACAAGCTCTTCGGAATAAAAATATTTCCTGGCTTAAGCGCTATTTTGATGACCTGAAACAAGAATTTGACACCCGCTCTGAACTACAGCAAATAGAAGATTTACAGATACGCATTGCGCAGCTATCGTCACAAGTTGAAGCTTTGCAACAGCGCATCAATCCGCTACCCTTTTCAAACGGGCACTTAGATGATGTAAAAACTTTCAACGAACTCATGCTAGTCGAAACGACTGTATCTGAGTCTGTGAATCTTGCTGATGAGCTGAACATAAGTCCAGAAATTGAACACAGCGATCACGAACAGTACCCAGAATCACTGACGCTGACATTAACTCCATCTAGCGAATCGGTAGTAGATACCGATATTTCTGGGAATGCCGATGTTAATAAAATTGAGCAGGATGATCAGATTGAAGATGCTGTTCAGCCAGAGCACAGTGGTAGAGTTTTCACTGATCTAGAATTCAAGACAGAGAGAATGATCTGGCTACTAAACAGAATCTATGCAGCAGAGGAAGGAAGTTATGAACCGCCTATGAGTGGTGAAGAGTTCTTGAAGATCGGTAGTTGTGGAGGAAACTTTCCGGGAATCAATCTATCTGGAGCAGATATCAGTGGAATATCTATGTGGAAAAAATCTAATAGCTGGTATCTTCTCAATCTGGATGGTGCAAACTTAAGTATAGTCAATCTCAGCAAATCTTGGCTAAAGGGAGCCAAGCTGAATGAGGCAGATTTAAGCAATGCAGATCTGGGCAACGCCTATCTTGAGGAAGCAGAGTTAGCGAAAGCAACAATAAAAAACGCAAACCTTAGCAGAGCCAATTTGAGTAGGGCTGATCTAACGGGAGCTAATCTGAGCGGGGCTAATCTTTCACACATTATTCTCTCTGATCAGACAAAACTTATTGGCGTTAACCTCAGTGGAGCTAACCTTAGTGGAGCTTTTCTCATGGATGCCAGCCTTGGTAAT
>CAZZWA010000143.1:0-760 GCA_964657555.1 uncultured Microcoleus sp. | reverse complement strand
GATGAGGGTAGACTTGAGTAATACGGATTTAAGTAATGCTAAGTTGTGGAGAGCAAATCTTGCAGGGGCAAACCTTGAGGGAGCCAATCTCCAACAAGCGTATTATGACAAAACAACTATATTTCCAAAGGATTTTGACCCTGTTAAAGCTGGTGCGTATTTGTTTGCTCCTAATGCATCACTGCCAAATGCTAACTTGTTTGGCATTGATCTTAGTGGATTGAATCTATCTGGAGTAGATCTGCAAGGGGCAAATCTAGATTCAGCTAACCTGAGCAATGCAGAGTTGAGTGAAGCGAACTTGAGTGAGGCAAGCCTTATTAAAGTAAGCTTCCACAGTGCAAGGCTGATTCAAGCGAATCTGATTAAAGTCAACTTGAGCAAGGCAAACCTTCAGGAAGCAAACTTAACTCTAGCAAACCTGAGTGAAGCTAACTTAGAAAAGGCATATTTTTGGCGTGCGAAGTTAGTTGGAGCAAACCTGGCTGGAGTTAACTTAGTAGAGGCAAACTTAACCGATGCTAACTTAGCTGGTGCGGACTTGAGTAAAGCGAATTTGAACAACGCGAGTTTTAATTCTACAAACTTAAGTGGCGTTAATTTAACTAGCGCCAAACTAATTTGTGTAAATCTCAGCAACAGAGTAAATCTAAGTGGAGCGAATTTGAGCGGGGCAAACCTCTGTGCAACCAACCTTAGGTCAGCTAACTTGAGTGGGGCAAACCTTACTTCAGCAGATCTGAGTGGAACAGATTTAACA
>CAZZWA010000142.1:7331-12992 GCA_964657555.1 uncultured Microcoleus sp. | reverse complement strand
GCTGGTAGTTGGTGGGAGGTAGTAGCTCGCTCAAAAGCTTAACCTGTCTACCTCTTACCCCACTACCCACTACTCATGACCAGCCTCACCCTAATTGTGCAAACTATACTATATGTGGAGTAGCTTACCGACTCAAGAAAGAATAGTTGCCAATAGACCTCTCCCTAAAGGAGAGAGTAGTCTAGTTCCCCCTTCCTTTCAAAGGAAGGGGGTTAGGTTTGTCCAGCTTTAAACTGGTAGTCTAACAATGGAGCCCCGTTAGTCATCATTTTGCCAGCCAATGCTTGAAATATTTCATTTACGCCTGCACCTGTCTTAGCAGAAGTTTGATAAGTAGCTACTACTCTATCCAATTCCTTAAATTCGCTTTTTTGGGCCATAAAAGCTAGTCTTTCTTCGCTAATAAGGTCAGACTTATTAAAAGCGACTATAATAAATCCTTCAGGATTAACAGATAAAAAAAGCTGAATATGTTCGCTCAAATTCTTAATAGTTTCCTGACGAGTGACATCGGCCACAACTACTGCTCCACTCGCTCCTCTCAAGTATGACAGTGCGATTCTATTAAACTTGGTATAGCCTTCTAAGTCCCAAATTAACAGCCGTAAGTTTAGGTATTCTGACTGGTTAGCTTGATTTAATTCAAGTGTCTTTTGAGAGATTTTTACACCGACGCTAGCTAGATATTGATCGCTAAACTGTTGGTCTACAAAGCGGCGAATCAAGCTAGTTTTGCCTACACCAAAATCACCAATTAGGCAGATTTTTTTAGAGATTATAGACATGATTGGTACATAGAAGCGCCTAAATGACCAGATGCATTTTATTATGGTTTTATTAGAAAACAGCTTAGGTGCTGTGGTAGATGTATGTGGTAAATAGCTCTCAGAATGATATTTTTTTGCCCAATGGCTACAGGAACAGCAAGTGCCAATAGGAGATCAGCTCTTCAAAGAAGTGTCCGACATGCTGCTGCTCTAATGGTATGACAGTTACTGTAGTATAGAAATTAAAAACCTTCCTACAGTAAAAATTCGTAAAAAATTGCTACGAAAATTAATGGTACACAGATGCAGTTACGGCTAGCGCTGCCAATAGAGGAAACGGCAGTAAGTGCTTGCCAAAAAGCTTCTTGCGGTACAACAGGGTCAAGCCTAAAACTCTAAAGCATGCTTTTTAAGCAAATTTTGAATCTGATGTCATCAGTAGAACCACGGAAAGAGCCCACAGGGGAAGGAGCTAGGCTCTTTCAAATGTAGGTTCTTAATGCGATCACACCTATGGGATGAGTCTAAGTACACTAGCGGATATTGAGTTCAAAAGTAAATACACTTTGGTAAGGGAAATGCTCACAAAGCTTAAGTTCTATATCCTCAATCGCTACCGAGTTCATATTGTTTGATGGCTGGTATGCTTAATAACGGGGGAATACAGGATTCTCAACTGGTTGCACTTTGGATAAGATGAACTTAGGAAGGTCATTTGATCTGAATAGCTACACTGAGCAGCGTTGTATTAGTAGACATAGGAAGCAAGATTGACTGAGGCAGGAAGTCAGACGGAATTGAATGTGCCCGCTTGGGGAGAGTATGCCATTACCCAATCTCCACAGTGGTTTGCCCCAAGTCCTGGAAAGATTACTCGTTACAACATCATTAGCTTAAGCAAAGTTGCCAGCAACAGCGCTGGAGAGCAGTTTTTGATACTTAATTCCAAAACTGGGGAAGTCATCATCCAACGAGCTGGGCGATTTATTATCTGTGGCTCCACTTATGTTCAGGGGGCGATCCAGAATGGCGATCGCAACGCTACTGTTGATGTGATGGGGGCGATTGTCATTCGCATTCCGCCCAATCCGTCTCCTAACCCTGGCATTAGCACCCATGAACTGCGGTTGGGACAGAATGTTGTAACGCTGTCATCAGAAGGGAATTTACAAGACTCGGGGTTCAGCTTCTCCGGTTGCACGACTCTGATGTTGCCTGCTTTGGCGAAAATTAGTCTGCGGGTTGGCATCTTTGCCGACAATCTCTCTACAGGGCAATTTTTGAAATGGCAGACGCGAATAGATTCTGCTGGAAACGGTGCGCATCTTTCGATTCACGAAATTCCAGGGGGAATGTAAGAGACTTCCAAATCAAAAAATATTCAATCGTTGGGTAAGCAGAATTTGATACCCGTGTTAGATGAGGAATTGGATAATTTATTTTTTGTAGTTTCATAAGGCTGTCCTGAGACAAGTCAGATAGCTGAATCACTTCCCCAGCGAAGCGAGCAAGCAGGATAGACATTGCTATCCCTGTCAAGGTGTCAATCTACGAATTTTTGTTGTTTCATCTTTTTTTATTGAGAAGAAGTTGAGAATGGCTGGTCTCAATTGGAGACTTTTAGCAAGATGCGTTAGTGCGCTTTGTAAGGCACCTGACGAAATCATCAGGGTTTTCAATTTTTGCCGAGCAAAAACATCTTGATACCAAATCCGCTCTAATAGCCCCCTGTTCCCCCTGCCCAGCACCACCGAAATCTGAATACTTGACCGATGCTCTCGAAGGTGAGAGCGAATTGCCCAAAAGGGGGTAGCTAACTCGGATTTGGTATGACAGGGCTAGTAGCCTGTCAACTTGTTGTTGATCTGTTGTATAGATAGTGCCCCCGTGCCTACCCCGCGATTTTAATAGATTTTTTCAAATTCTCATAAAGTTACTACTAGTTTTATATTTTTTTTATAAAGCTGAAACTAGTCTAATTTCAGCTCGTCTAATAGTTTATATTTAAGTTAATTCTTGTTTCATTTTTCAGCAAGATGGCTGAGATATCTACGATTTTCATACGATTTTATCCTAAAAAATCAATATTTAAATAGAAGGTAACTAGGTAGTCGTAAATACATCAACCTATGTTACCTCATGTAATTTGCTGGGTTTCTACCAATACCCCATACCGGAATTTAATAAGTAGTTGCTTATTTTCCCCGACCTACTTAATACTCATGAACATTCTATATGTTGAAAAATCTCCAGTTTACTTTTGCTGTTAAATTGTTGTTTGTTGCAGTTACTTTTTCACCCAGTTTCTGCAATATTACCTTTGCGACCAGATCTGAGCCTATTTGCTTCATGACTGCCAAATTCAGTCAAGTGGTTAATTTTAATGGTTTAACCACCCAGAACACACATAGCTCTTTAGATAAGTCTGTAAATCTCGCAGATTCTTCCGACACCTTTAGTCCTCCAGATCGTGGTGGCCCTGGACGTACCCAAGGAAGTGGGACACGCAATATGTGATCGGTAAGTGATTCTATGCATTCACTTGAGGATGTTCAACAGTATACTAACAACAGACACATTCACCCTTACAGAAAGTCGGCTCCGGTTCCCCAGTCTCTTCTGGCGGGTGGGAGGAATTGCCGCTCGCCGATTTCGGTAATAGGTAAAAAAACAATTATCTATTACCGTGAAATCCCACTCCTAAAGGGAGTGAGACGAGCTTAATACTGCCATCTTGGACAGCTGTTGATTATTTTGGAATTGAGCATAAGTTAGAGTGTGGAATCCCCGTAAATTAGTAGTTCAGCCGATAATTGTCAGCTTGGCTTTAGCAATTGTGTTTCCGATCGGGGGATGTGAAGCTGACCCATCACCACAAGATGCTTTTTCTCCATCATCGAAGCTATCTAGTGTTGCCAAGAAGGTAAAAACTGCCAAGAAATCGCCAAGAGAGCTGACATATGAGACTAGAAAGGAAGCGATCTTTGTCTTAGGGGGGGCAGCAGAGCGGGAGCGGTTTGCTGCTGTCTTTGCGAAGTCACATCCAGGACTACCAATTTGGGTGTCTTCGGGTAGCTCCTCTGAGTATGCACAACGGGTATTTGCCAGGGCAGGAATTAAGAAGAGTCGCGTCCACTTAGACTATCAAGCTGTGGATACAGTGACTAATTTTACAAGTTTAGTTGATCAATTTAAAGCTGAAGGGATTGATAGCATATATTTGATTACCTCTGACTACCACATGCGCCGCGCTCGTATTGTTGGTGCAATAGTGTTTGGTAGCAGAGGAATAAAGCTCTTGCCTGTACCTGTTTCTTTAGGACGAGCACCTGAACCAACGGAGAAATGCCTTCGAGATGCCGCAAGAGCCATGCTTTGGGTGTCAGCTAGTAATACAAGTGCGACCAGTGGTCAGAGAGTAAATATTGCTAGTTTGCTCAGTGCCTGCGCAAGATAGTGTAAAAAAACCCTCTCGCTACATCGGAAGCGAGAGGGTGGTGTGTTTTGGGTGTGAGGAGTTATATCCTTCTTGTTCTTTGAGTGTAGTCAACGCATGTGACGCTCAAGTTACATGGAGTTATCAAAGAAGCGATCGCCCCACTTCTGGGTAACCGCTAGCGGCGAATCAACTGCCTGTGGCACTATTGATCGCCTTTGAAGTAATTTAGCAGCAGCAGACTTTTTTCAGATATTGGATGCAATATCTGTAAAGCCAATCAACAAGATTTAAGTCAGCTGTCTTCTAAATTATAGTAAGAGTAACTACCAATGCACCCCCGTCACCTCATAGCTGCCTGTAGCATCCTAGTCATTGCTCCAACAGCGTTTTCTCAGTCAGCTCCATCTTTGGAGGATGCCTTTGAAGTTCGCTACATACCATCAGGAGCAATGTTGCCTACCCTACAAATCAATGACAATGTGCTGATTGACAAACTCAGCTATCGCTCTCACTCACCCAAACGCGGCGACATTGTGATTTTTAAACCTACTACAACGCTGCTGCAACAGCATTTTAAGGATGTATTTATTAAGCGGATCATTGGTCTGCCTGGGGAAAAGGTGGAAGTGAGAGACAGAAAGGTTTACATCAACAATCAGTACCTCAAGGAAAACTATATTGCCGAGGCTCCTAATTGGCGGTATGGCCCGGTCAACGTGCCTGCCAATTCCTACTTCGTGCTGGGTGATAATCGCAACAACAGCTATGACAGTCACTATTGGGGTTTTGTCCCCCAAGATCTCATAGTTGGCCAAGCCGTAAGAATATTTTGGCCACCCTCTCGCCAAGGCGAACTTGACTACACGCGGGAACGAAGAAACCGTCCTGCGGAGGAATTATTTCTCAGCAATCAAGCAGTTGTGACTAGTCGTAGTTCAGACGACTACACCAAAACAATTGATTACTTTCAGCAACGCTTAAGCAGTGCCCGAAAAGTCAAAGACCGCCAAAGTGAGACATGGGCTCTACTAAATCTGGGGAGCACTTACCTTATTCTAGGGGATTTTGCTAAAGCAATTGATTACTCTCAGCAGCGCTTGAATATTGCATGGGAAATTAAAGACCGCCAAAAAGAAAAAAAAACTCTGGTCATTCTAGGAGCAGCTTATCTACTCCAAGGCAATTATCCACAAGCGATTGAGTCTCTTGAGCAGTTATTAGCCATTGTGCAGGAGATCAAAGACCGCAAAACTGAAGGGGCAGCGCTAGGAAGTCTGGCACAAGTTTACCTAACCTCAGGCAACTGCCATAAAGCGGTTGAGTACTCTCAGCGATCATTAGCTATTGCCAGAGAAATTGCCAGCAAAGAGCTAGAGACTTTGGCTCTACAAGTTTTATCTCAGGCTCAAAGCCAAAATGACTCCTGTAGGAGTACTTCCTAGCTCGTCCTGGCTG
>CAZZWA010000142.1:0-7231 GCA_964657555.1 uncultured Microcoleus sp. | reverse complement strand
CAAAAATACTTCACCCTTAAGTATCATTCTGGACTGATTACAGAAGGATTCTTTGCCCGGTGTCGTAACACCAACTACTTGGGAGAAGTCCTCATATATGGAGCTTTTGCTATGCTGACTCAGCACTGGCTCCCTTTTATGATTCTGGCGTTCTTTATCGCTACTGTGTTCGTCCCCGGCATGCGGCAAAAAGACCAGTCCCTCTCCCGCTATCCTGAGTTTGCAGACTACAAAGAACATTCTGGATTTCTGCTGCCGCGACTGTTTATGCCTGCGACTTCTGATTTAGAGAAAGCAAAGCTAGCTAAGAAGATGGGATAGGATATGATCACCCTTTTTACCACTCAACCAAGTCTTGCTCGATAGTCTTCATAGGAAAACTGCCGCCAGATATTGAATTTGCCGTCTTTGGTGAGCACGCCGATTGATGGATGCATTACCCCATTAAACATTGTGGTTTTCACCATTGTGTAGTGCATCATGTCTTCGAAGATGATTTGATCGCCGACCGACAAGTTGTAAGAGAAAGCATAATCACCGAGAAAATCCCCTGCTAAACAACTTGACCCACCCATGCGATACACACTCTCTCCTTTCCGTGGTTCATGTGCCCCTAGAATGCAAGGTTTATAGGGCATTTCTAGACAATCAGGCATATGAGCGGTAAATGATACATCCAACATGACATTTGTCAGTCCAGAGAGGGGAATCAGATCTCGCACGGTACTCAGCAGAAACCCTGTTTCCCATACGAGGGCAGATCCTGGCTCAAGGATCAGTGCAATATGGGGGTGACGATTGTGAAACGCCCTGATAACATCAATTGCATGGGCGACATTGTAGCTTTGACAAGTCATCAAGTGACCACCACCAAGATTGAGCCACTTTACCTGCGGCAGAAAACGCCCAAAAAAGTGCTCTATATGTAAAAGCGTTTTTTCTAACGCATATGAATCGCTCTCACACAAGTTGTGGGACAAGAAACCCTCCACCCCCTCCGGCAAGCGATCGCCTAGATGCTCTGGCGAAACCCCAAGACGCGTATATAGTTGACAAGGATTATAGAGCGCAGTCTTGACTGGTGAGTATTGAGGGTTAATCCGAAGTCCCACCGACGGTTGAGAAGAAGAACGTTCAATGAGCGGACGAAATCGTTCCCACTGACTCATAGAGTTAAACGTCATATGGGAAGCATAGGCGAGAATTGAAGGCACATCCTCATCACGATATGCGGGAGAATAAACGTGAAGCTCCCCGCCAAATTCCTCAGCAGCTAGCTGCGCTTCCCAAAGCGAGCTAGCTGAGACGCCGTGGAGTGTCTTGCGTATAAGAGGAAAGCTATGGAAGAGGGAAAACGCCTTGAGAGCGAGAAGCACTCGTACAGGCGCTTCTCGCTGCACTCGTTCAAAAACTGCAAGATTTTGCTCAAGACGCGCTTCTTCTAACACAAAACAAGGCGATGGAATGGTCGCTAAAACTTCGTTGCTCCTCTGCCTCATCTTTAGTTCTCCTCAAAGGGTGAGCCCGGATTGATCGCCTCGTGCCATGGAAGACCAAGAGGCCCAAGCAGCTTCATAAATGGGTCGGGATCGCACTGCTCAACATTAAATACTCCTGGTTGTTTCCAGAGTCCCTTAACCACCATCAGCGCACCGATCACCGCAGGAACACCTGTTGTGTAAGCGATCGCTTGCGCTCTAACTTCTCGATACGCTTCAGCATGATGACAATTGTTGTAAACATAGTAACTGCGCTCTTTTCCCTCCTTTACCCCACGAATATAACAGCCAATCGATGTCTGTCCTGTATAATTTTCTGCCAGAGATGAGGGCTCTGGTAGTAGAGCTTTGAGAAACTTCAGTGGCACTACCTTCGTTCCCTCATAATCAACCGGATCGATGCGCGTCAGTCCCAGATTTTGAATGACTTGCAGATGCGTAATATAACTCTCTGAAAACGTCATCCAAAAACGCGCTCTCTTCAGCGTGGGAATATGTTTTACAAGAGATTCAAGCTCTTCGTGATAAAGAAGATACGACTCTCGCTCACCTATTTCCGGATAAGGAATTGGACGATGAATCGAAAGAGGAGGCACCTCTATCCACGCACCATCTTCATAATATCGACCCTTTTGGGTGATTTCGCGGATGTTAATTTCAGGGTTAAAATTCGTCGCAAATGCCTGTCCATGATTTCCCGCATTGCAATCAACAATATCGAGGTAGTGAATCTCATCAAAGTAGTGCTTGAGTGCATAGGCAGTAAACACTCCTGTCACCCCAGGATCAAAACCACATCCGAGAATAGCAGTAATTCCCGCATTTTTATAGCGCTCATGATATTTCCACTGCCAACTATATTCAAATTTTGCCTGATCGGGAGGCTCGTAGTTTGCCGTGTCGAGATAGTCAACCCTAGTTTCAAGACAGGCATCCATCAGTGCTAAATCTTGATAGGGAAGCGCCACATTAATCAGGATATCAGGAAGAAACTCTTTGATGAGTTTGACTGTATTATTCACATCATCTGCATCAAGCGCGGCTGTTTTCACTTTCGGTGAGCGAATAATTTCAGCAATACGATTGCACTTGGCGATTGTCCGACTCGCCAGAAGAATCTCCAAAAATTCTTCTTGTGCAGCGCACTTGTGGGCAACTACGTTCCCTACCCCACCAGCTCCAACTATCATCACACGTGTCATGACGCCTCCTTGCACCTGCCTTGAAAAAGTGACTTTTAGATTCCCTCTCGCTCCCCGTTGGTATGTCGGAGAACATAGACCTTGTGGTCATAACTAGGATAAATTAGCAATGAAATGGTTTTAAAACTGCCAGCTGATTTTGATTGTCAACCAAGCTAGAGTCTTAGTTGCAATTACATGAGATCTCGATTTTTCGTTTTCACCTGCTGATATAACTCCTCCATCACTTCGATAAACGAACCGTCTTTTTTCCAAAAAGCTGGGAAATCTCCCTGTTTCTTAATTAAAATGGCTGGCAAACTAGTCTGATAACCTACTTCAATATTTTGTGGCATTCGCCTAGTACTCAGCCAAAATTCTCTGGGATTAATTTGAGACGTTACAGCGACTTTTTCTAGTTGAGAATAATACGACGCCGAGGCTTTTATGGTAATCTCTTTCTCAGCCAGTGCTGATGATAAAGCTTTGCCTAAAGAGGATTTAGACAGTTCTGCTTGCAGTTTGTCCCTAGGTAAACTCCGAAGTTCAAATAAAATGAACGGGTCGCGATCTAATTCAGCAGCCACTAGGTAATAGACACCAGCAATATGTTTGCAGGGATTGGCAGAATCTGGACAGGAACACTTGGTTGTGAAATCTTGGCGACTAGAGGGTAATAAGTGTAATCCCAAGTCAGTAAAGCCATCCTCAATATTATCTGGCATCTCGTTCATCAATAGTTTAGCCACAAAGCTAGCTTTTGATGAGATGTGCTTAATCGCCTGCGACCATTTTGCCGCCTCAATCGGCTTAATTTGAATGGACGTGTCATAGATAGGTTCTTTGTAAACGCCATAATAGGGATTGACTGAACCTTTCACATTAGCCGCAATTTTACCATTTTCGATCTTAAACTTGAGGATTTTGCCACCACTAGCATAGGAACGTCCTCGTCCCAGTCTAGCTGGGTCAGTAAATGCTTCTAATGCTCGGATAAAACGTTTGCCCCACCAGGTTCTACTAAATTGAGCCATATCAATTTTAGATTTTAAATTTTGGATTTAAGTTAAATGAGCAACCCACTTAATGCTACTAGAATTATTCGGAGATTATGTACTACATGCTATGAGTTCCTCCATTGGCTCATCAGGGTCAAGCAAAAAAATCTTTTGGAGCTGGATCTGATATTATAGCAGTCCTATTTGATTTTATAACCAGGGGGACAAGCCTGAGGTGGAGAGCATCTGATTTATGATTGCTATAGTTTCCCTCCTGCACACTCATTGATTAGCGCTCAGATTACTATTAGATATGCTATTTTATAGTGTTACTCCATAATTGTGTTTTTGTTAAAGGTGATTAATTGCTTGAAGTCTTTGTTATCTAATTCAGTCAACCAAGATTCATCTGCACCGGCGATCGCAGCAGACAGCTTTTTCTTATCTTCAATCATTTGATCAATGCGTTCTTCCAGAGTACCGATGGCCACAAATTTATGGACAAAGACATTTTTCTTCTGACCAATACGAAAAGCCCGATCTGTTGCTTGGTCTTCCACTGCTGGGTTCCACCAACGGTCAAAGTGAAAGACGTGATTGGCTTTAGTAAGGGTAATGCCGACACCGCCAGCTTTGAGAGAGAGGATAAATACTGAAGGTTCAGTTTCGGGATCTTGAAACTCGGCGATCATTTGTTCTCGCCTAGTGCGACTAGTCCCACCATGTAGGTAATAAGTGTTGTAATGGAAGGTCTGTTTCAGATATTTCTCTAAGGCATGGCCGATTTCTGTGAACTGGCTGAAAATTAACAAGCTTTCTCCCTCGGAAACTGCTTCTTCGACCATTTCGGCTAGGCGGCTGAGTTTGTGAGAGCGATCGCCAGAAAAGTCACTCCCGTCCTGTAGAAACTGCATCGGATGATTGCAAATTTGTTTCAGCTTCAGCAGGGTTGACAGAATTAATCCTTTGCGTTGGATACCTTCGGCAGCATTAAGTCGTTCGCTGACGTCTTTGACAACAGCTTCGTAAAGTGAAGCTTGTTCTTTGGTTAGGTTACAGTAAAGTTTTTGTTCAACCTTATCAGGTAAGTCGTTAATAATTGACTGGTCAGTCTTAAGACGACGCAAAATAAAGGGTTCTACCAATTTTTTCAACATGCTAGACTTGACTCGGTCATTCTCTTTTTGAATAGGAAGTTCAAAAATTTTGCGGAACTGAGCTTCTTTACCCAGATAGCCGGGATTGAGAAAGTTAAAAATTGACCAGAGGTCTAGTAAGCGGTTCTCCACTGGCGTTCCGGTTAAAGCTAGTCGATGTTTAGCAGCTAACTTTAATAAAGCACGAGTTTGAGCAGCTTTAGGATTTTTAATATTTTGGGCTTCATCTAAAACTAGGCGATGCCATTCTATGCTTCCCAAGAGTTTTTCATCTTTCCGAGCAAGAGTAAATGAGGTAATGACAACATCATGCTGGCGGCAGGCTGTTTTAAATTGCTCTGCATCTTTGAGGCGATCGCCACTATGATGCACCATCACCTGCAAATGAGGAGCAAATTTGGCAATCTCTTTTTGCCAGTTTCCCACAACTGAGGTAGGTGCAATCAACAAAGTTGGCAGCACTGAATCCGTCGATTCTTTTTCATTCACCAGTCTAGCTATCACTTGAATCGATTTTCCCAAACCCATATCATCTGCCAGACAACCGTTAAGACCAAGATTTTCCAAATATTGCAACCAAGCAACCCCCCGCTTTTGATATTCTCGCAGCGTGCCTTGCAGCTTTGATGGGTCTGGAATTGGTTCTAACTTGCTCTTATCCTGCAATTTTGCCATCATTTCTGCTAGAAAATCATCATGGGCAACTTCTAGTTCATCTTCAGATTCGGCGGTCAGTTTCATTAAATCCAACAGTGTGATTTCTGGCTGATCTTGCGTATGAGATTGCCAGAATTCTAGCAGTTGTTGCATTTTGTTTTGGTCTAACTCTATCCACTGACCGCGAAATTGCACCAATGGCGTTTTAGCATTAACCAGTTGCTGCCATTCTTTGGGAGTAACGATCTGACCACCTATTGATAGTTCGTATTGATATTGAACAATGCTATCTAGACTTAAGTATCCACCCTTATTTTGAGCAGCCGATGGCTTACCAGAGGAAGTTTTTAGACGTATTTTAGCTTTCTGACGACCTTCTGGAGTCCACCAGGCAGGAATAATAATTTTATAGCCTGCATCCTCCAGTATCCAAGCACTTTCTTTAAGGAATTCAAAGGCTGTTGATAAACTGAGTTGCAACCCTGTCGGTTGGTCAGTTTCCAATCCCTCCCAAAGTTTGGGATATATGCGAGCAGCATATCCCAGATTTAACAGCAGAGTTGTTTCAAAGTCTGTGCCAAAGTATTTTTGAATATCTTTTTTTGTTTCCCGCTTCAGGTGCCAATAATCATCTAGAGTCAGCTTCAATGATGGGTCTTGTTTAGAGGCTACCAGAAAGTGAATTTGCCAGTTATCAGCTTGATCGGCAGTAGCTTCGTGCAACTGAAAGCCGAGGTCAAAAGTTGCGGCAGTTTGGGTGCGGGTGATTTTCTCTTTCCAGGCATACCATTGTTTATATTCTTCTAGTGCCTGATTGCTATTTTGAGGGCCGTGCTGATCAGGATAAACACAACTATGAAGCAAGGTGTTAGAAATCTGAGCTTCAAATTTGAGATTAGAGGGAGTATTGGTGACAACTTCTTGTAAGAGGTATTCTGAAAAGTGCCGTAGTAGGGTTTCTCTAGAGAAAAATTCTATCGTTGCCTGAGCAGATGGGAAACCAGCTACGCAGACTAGAGGCATATATTCTATATATCTTGGGATATCTAATTCATACTTTTCAGAGACAATTTCCCAAGTTGAATAAACTTCAAACTGGTTGGCTTGCTGCTTGCGTTTACCTTTCGCAGGGGAAAGTTCTCGGTACTTGAGAGCGGGGATATATTGATCTTTGAGAATCACCTGTTTGAATGACTGAGTGTAGTGATACCAAAAGAAGAGATCTGATCCTAATTGAACCTCTTCAGAATTGTATAAAGCCAGGAAATGTAGATCATTTAGCAGTTTGATAACATTTGTAACTTTCTTATAAGTGCCAGTATTAGTTTTTATCTCAGTAGTCGCTTGATAGCAATCAATCTCCCAATACTGAAACTCCTCACAGTGTTCAGGAATTTCAACTTCCAGATATTTTGTTAATTCAGGAGAGGGTAAGGGTTGGTTATTAGCAGTAGGTAGGGCAAAGTATTTGGGAGAAATGCTGTCTGCAATTTTGCTAGAAGCTGTTTCTTGAATACCTAATCCACGTCCTAGAAAAGCTTCTAACTCATTCTTGGAAAGCTGGCTGGGATGAAGGCGCTTTCTTTTGCTCTGCTGTTTGTTGGCAATAGAGGTTTCTACCCATAGGTAAAATGCACCAGTTTGAACGAACTCAGTTTCTTTGTTGGGAATCCAGGTACCGTGAAGGACTTTCATAACGTAGATGCCTGTGCAAGTTTCTGGAATTTTAGCAGATAGCT
>CAZZWA010000141.1:11111-13240 GCA_964657555.1 uncultured Microcoleus sp. | reverse complement strand
GTAGAAAGTCAATTACAAACGACTGGTGACTTAAATCTGTTGGCAAAAGATACCGTAAGAGTGCGGGATAGTGAGGCAAATCCTGTCATTGTCCAATCTGGGGGAAATCTCACCATTCAAGGCAATCAAGGCATCGATATCTTGGCGCTGAATCATCCAGGAACACCGTTTCAAAGTGGCAGCAACCTCAATTTAATTAGTGATGGAATTATTTCTGGAGATTCTCACTTTATCAGTGGTGGGAGTTTCTCGATTCTCAATTTGTCAGGAGGTAATGGGACATTTGTCAGTAAATATGACCCAACTATTAGCTCCAACCAGGATGTCACCTTTGGTGACTACACGGGTGTATCTCTCAAAGTAGAGTCTAGAGGTAGCATCACTGGCGGCAATATTACAATTACAGGCAGTGAGCCCAATCTCCCAGCAGGAGATCCAGATAACACTACTCTGACGACTGGTAATGGAGCACTGATTCTGAGAGCAGGCTTAACAGCACTACAAAATCCTCCTTCAACTTTCCCTACTATAGGAGGCTTCAACTCTACCGGAGGGCCGTCGTCACCAGGAAACATCAATATTAAGAATATCGATATAGTAGGCACAACTGCTGTTGGGAACCATTATGGCGGCCCCGTAAGCCTAACAGCTAGTGGCAATATTGCCACGGGTAAAATTGATTCTTTCGCTGACACTCCTCTTCCCGTAGATATTGCCTCCCCACCTGTCCAAGGTGGCGATGTCACCCTGAATGCCGGAGGAAGCATCAACACAGACGCAATTAATTCTTCTGCTTCTACTAATTTTAGTTTCACTCGAACTGTGGGTGGTGTAGTAAATTTGCAAGCGGGAGGGAGCATCAACACGGGTGCAGTTAATTCCTCGGCTGCTGCTTCTCCTTCTTTTTCTTCCTCTGGAGATGCAACAGGGGGTCAGGTAAGCTTAAATGCTGCTTCCAGTATTACAACAGGCGCGATTGATTCCTCTGCTTCTTCTGTCACAGGAAGAGGTTATAGCGCTGGAACTGCAACAGGTAATGTGGTAAATTTTGCTGCTGGTGATGATATCAAATTTGACAGCATCACAACTACAGGGATGGCTAGTGGTAACAATTTGCCTACAGGGATAGGTGGCAATGTCAGCCTCATTGCTGCTGGAGTTGTTAGGGGGGTAGGAGGAGTTGCTACTTCTGCAAGTAACACTATTCTGACGATGGGAACTACCCAAGCAGGTTCTGTTACGATTCAACACGATGGTGGGCCAGATAATTATCGCTTTGTTGTTGGTGATGCTACCAACAACGGTACAGCAGGAGCTATAAATACAGGTAATCCAATAAGTTTGCTATCGCCACAAAAGATAATTCCCGATCCTGCTACTGTCCCGGTTATTCCCGCTAATAATACCTTTACTCAGGGTGATCTTAAGGTTGGTGGCATCCAAATTACTTTTGTCAACAGTGCGCCAACTCTAACCGCCAATTCACAGCTCACTGGGGCTCAACAAAATCAGCCTTTTACATTTACCTATGCAGATTTAAATCCCACAGCAAAAGACTTAAACAGTGACGGTACTAGCGATAACACTTTTGTCCGGCTCGACACAATTTTAGCAGGAAAACTGACAAAACAAGATGGTACTGTCGTAGGTTCAGGAACGCTTTTATCTCCTGGTGATGTTTTAGTCTACACTCCACCATCAGGCGCTATGGGCCTGATCAATGCCTTTACTATCAAGGCTGATGATCGCGTTTCAACTTCAGCACCGCAACAGATAGCAATCAATGTTGTAGCACCGCCACCGCCACCAACACCACCACCAATACCATTACCATCCCCAACTGTACTACCGAGTCCACCGCAGGCTTATCCTGTTGCACAACTGCCAGCACCTCCCAACGCTCCTCCAATACTGATTGACCCTTTTGTTGCTGAAATAGACGAACCCTTTACCCGACAGTTTGACTTATATCTCGGTCTAGCAAATACTCCCATCACTACCCTTGATAAAGCTAGGGAAATTCTGGGCGGCATTGAGAAGGCAACTGGCGTTAAACCGGCAGTCATCTACGTCGCTTTTGTGCCACCGTTTGTTGCACCAGCCTCCTCTAAATTGAAGAAAGCAGAAGG
>CAZZWA010000141.1:9754-11011 GCA_964657555.1 uncultured Microcoleus sp. | reverse complement strand
ACACCAGAATCAGAGAGCATTTGGGAATTTAGTTCTCAACGTGCAGTGCAGGGGTTGCAGGGAACGTTTCTCAAGCCAGCCCTGACTCAAGCACAACGCCTAGAAAATCTGCAAGCGCAAGAGAGTGATGAACTAGAACTGTTAGTAGTGACGCCTAAGGAGCGGCCCATTCGCAAACGCATATCGGGGGTAACGCGAGGGCAAGTGATTGAGGTTGCCAGAAAGTTTCGCAGCTTAGTGACCGACGTTGTTAGACCACATGGCTATCTGGTTACGGCTCAACAACTCTATCAATGGCTAGTAGCTCCCCTAGAAGCTGATTTGCAAGGACGCAAAATCCAGAATCTAGCCTTCATTATGGATACGGGCTTGCGCTCCCTCCCAGTTGCTGCCCTTCACGATGGGAAAGAGTTTTTGGTAGAGAAATATAGCGTTGGTCTGATGCCTAGTTTAAGCTTGACCGATACCCGCTTTGTCGATATCAAAAAGGTGAAAGTGCTAGCCATGGGAGCAGATCGCTTTACCAACCTCAACTCCTTACCTGCTGTGCCATTAGAGTTATCCACAATTACCCAGCAACTCTGGCCAGGTAAGGAATTTCTCAACGAAGGCTTCACTCTGGATAATCTTATAGAACAGCGCCGCCAGCAGCCATTCGGCATTGTCCACCTAGCTACCCATGGCGAATTTAACTCCGGAACACCAAACAATTCATTTATTCAGTTTTGGAATAGTCAGTTGCGGTTAGACCAGATGAGACAGTTGGGCTTTAATGACCCGCCGATAGAGCTATTGGTGCTGAGTGCCTGTAAAACTGCTTTAGGAAATGAGCAGGCAGAATTAGGCTTTGCGGGGTTTGCGGTACAGTCTGGGGTTAAGTCGGCAGTTGCCAGTTTGTGGTCTGTCAGCGATGAAGGTACTCTGGGTTTGATGACAAGCTTCTACGAGAAGTTGAAAACAGCGCCGATTAAGGCTGAAGCCCTTAGGCAAGCTCAGGTAGACATGCTTCAGGGAAAAGTGCGACTGGAAAAAGGGAAGCTGCACACCTCTACTCTTGATGTGACGCTACCGCCCGAACTTGCCAACTCAGGAAATAAATACCTCAAGCATCCCTACTATTGGTCAGCTTTCACTATGATTGGCAATCCTTGGTAATTTGGTGATCTTTACAAAACTCCTTGAGCAGTTTTGGTCGAATTGAGGTATCTTTCGCGCTGCCTGGGTTGAGCTGAATATTTTTGATGGGAATTGTTACAG
>CAZZWA010000141.1:0-9654 GCA_964657555.1 uncultured Microcoleus sp. | reverse complement strand
TTTCTAACATCCAAGAGCGAATTAAGGCATTTACTTGGTATGGCACTTCGTCATGGGGACAGTGACCAGCGCGAAGATAATGCTCTGTGAGTTGAGGATAATAGTCGCGAAACTTAGCTCCTCGTTCTTTGGCATTGATCCAGGGGTCGGCTTCTCCCCATAGCATCAAAAGTGGACAGGCCAATTTTTGCAATAATACATCTACTTTTTCACCTGATTGGTTACTGAAGACGGAGGCAAACACTCTGGCGGCACCGTGATCACAGGAGGGACGATAGATTTCTTCCACCAACTGGTCTGTAACAGCACTCTTGTCCAGATAAACTCTTTCCAGGGTTTTGCGAATCACTGAGCGCTGCCGCACGTAATGGAATAATAGAAAACTAGCCCACGGTTGCTGGAAAATTGACTGAGTGACTTCACCTAGGACTTTTTGAAAGGGATGAGGTTGAGGAGCAGGATCGGTGACGGTAAAGGGGCCAGCACTATTGAGCAATACCAAACCAACAGCAGCTTCAGGATGCTGGGCTGCTACACACAAGGCTGCGTAGCCACCTAAGGAGTTTCCTGCTAACACGACGGGCCGACCAATGACGCTAGTGATGAAATCATGTAGCTGGTTTCGCCATAAGTCGCCGCTATATGGCAAGTCTGCTTTGGCTGAGCGTCCAAACCCGATCAAGTCAATCGCCCAAACTTCAAAATCGTCGCCCAGTCCAGAAATATTTTTGCGCCAATGGTCTGTAGAAGCACCAAAGCCATGAACCAGTAGCAGTGGGGGTTTGCTCTGACGCTTACCAGCTCGCACGTAGTAAATGGAATGCCCCTGCCACTGCCATATAGTACCGGGAATCGGAGCAGTACCGGCAACTGGGATTGACTGCATATTTAAGCCGAATGTTAAGTAACATTAACTATTTTATTTCAGCTCATAGCGCTAAGTGACACTCTCACTTTCTCGAAGAGGGTGTACATCCGCCAAAGGAGTTTCGCGTAACATTATTCAACATTCGCTTGCTGAAATAGTTTAAATTTTGGTATCATAAGATACGGAAATAATTTATTTTATGCCAAACAGGCAGAGCTTTCTCCAGACAAAGAAGATGAACAAGCTCTATTTGGATGCTGCTTACAAAGGAATAGAACAGTATGAAACATCATTCTGACAAACCCGGCTCTAGTGTGCAGTTGCACAGTCATAAGCCTATATCGCAGGCTTCTCCTCACCTCAACTGGTTATCTCAGCCTGAACTCATTACCTCCCAGATGGAGTGTCAAACTGATACTTGGGTGAAACTTTTGGAACTTCCGAGTCCTTTCAGTCATGACGAAGCGCTACTACTGTGTCGGCACTCAGAAGACAAATTGGTTGCTTGGATTCCCAATCATGGGGAAGCCGTTTTGCACACAAGTCAGTTTTGCCTTGCCAATTAATGTGACATTTCATTGCTACGAGAGCTTTTATACTAATAACTGATGTTCCTGAGAACGCCATCCCTTGAGGTTTTCAAACACAGGGATATCAATCAACCTCTACTTGAGTTCAGGGTGTGCTGCTACAGCCAATGGGGGAGTTCCGACGTGGTTAATTGTATTAATCATCTGGTACAAGCGGCCAAAATCCCGTTGGTTGAAGTACAAAACGAGGCGCGGTAGTGCCCACGTTTCATCGCCTGCTTCTTCAGGGAATGCCCGAGTTTTTTCAATTTTTCCCTTGATGAGGATGTCACTGAACTCAGCATTTAGATGCTCGACCTCAGCATCCGATAAGTCAGTTTTCAGACGGATGACAAACTTCTCTTCCACATAACGGCTGGAGTGATAGACGCGGTAAAAGCGATTGATTGCCTCATACGCTACTTCTAAGTTGTCTGTAATTGTGTAAAGACTCGGATCGTCCGGACTGACCAAACCTGGTTGGACTAAATTCTTCCGAATATAAGCATCCCATTCTTGCCAATAGGTGCCGCTAGGGCGGTCAATTAATACCATAGGCACGGGGCCATATCTCCCAGTTTGGCAGAGGGTCAAACACTCTAAGGCTTCATCCTGAGTCCCAAAGCCACCGGGAAAGAGGGCGATCGCATCACTCTCTCGCAGAAAAAATAGCTTACGTGTAAAGAAATATTTAAAAGGAATGAGCTTGGAGTCGCCTTCAATAAATGGATTTGCTCCTTGCTCAAACGGTAACTGAATATTGAGACCAAAAGACTTGGCTGCACCTGCTCCTTCATTACCCGCCTGCATAATGCCACCACCGGCACCAGTCATTACCATGTATCCTTGCTGGGTAATATGACGAGCGAAGTCAACAGCCATGAGGTATTCACTAGCTGTTGGCGAAATGCGAGCCGACCCAAAAATTGTCACCTTGCGGACGTGCCGGTAGGGATAGAACCCTCGAAATCCTCGCTCCATATCTTGCAGGGACGCACTCAAAATTTTCCAGTCTAGCCGATCAATCTCACTGCCAGCGATTTGTACCAGCGTAGTCAGTGCTCGTTGAATCCATTTCCCATGCTTTAGGTTCGGCAGTTGGTTAATGAGATCAACGACGTCTTCCTGAAGCGACTCAAGGGCATCGTAAGAAGGAGTGATGGTCATGACTTAATGCACGCTCTGGGGTTCCCCATTATAGCGAGATTTGAGCCATCATGAAAGTCTTGTGTATTACTCTATACTAGGGTGGTTGCTCATTGCTCTGGATTCGCGATCGCGATCGCGCCAATTCGCAAATAGCGCCCTTGCTTGGATGGCTAAAGGCGCTGATCGAACCTGGTGTGGAGCAGTAAGTAGAGGTCTTGAGAATTCAGGCATAGGCTTAAGAACTGCATCCCTACCATTGCTTTCAACCTTGAAAGCTATATTAGGCGTAACTATTCAAGCTCTTTGTGCCGAACTCAATTGTTCCTACGCTAACTGATTAGGTATCAAGTGATTACAGGTACTTTTCTAGGGTATTAGCCAGCGTAGTCTTGGGAACTGCGCCTACTACCATGTCAACCCTTTGACCACCTTTGAAAATCATTAATGTGGGAATGCTGCGGATGCCATACTGGCTCGCCACGTTGGGATTTTCATCTGTGTTGAGTTTGACTACCTTTACTTGACCGTCGTACTGCACTGCGATTTCATCAACCACAGGTGCAACCATACGACAGGGACCGCACCAGGGTGCCCAAAAATCTACTAAAACAGGAATTTCACTTTCGAGCACTTCTTGTTTAAACGAAGCGTCTGTAACTTGCGCGGCTGCTGACATTGCCAGGGAATCCTTACTATGTGGAGTATCTCTATCTTTCAAGCAAATTCTACCACAGCCAAAACCGAGGTTTTCGACCGCAAGGAATATATACTTAAGCAGATGTTTGAGACCTAGTTTTTAAAGGGGCTGAGAAATGAAGGCTGGGACATAGAAAGAAAATTTTCTAGCAGCAATGTCTATGAAAACACTTCTTGGTCTTCCTAAATCCCCAATAAGGAACCGCCCGAACTCAGTCCGGGCGGAGTGTGGTGTGAGGAGTGAACGGAAACATGCGTCTCCGCTATCTCTATTGTAGACGACAGCTTTAGATTTTCCAGTCATCCTTGCAGGACTCCGGAATTTTTTTAAGTTTGGTCAGGAAACTGCTGTTAAGCAGAATTCAATCACACAGCAAGACAAACGCTAACTACTGACTTGTGATTCCTGAGCTGTTACCTGGCTACTTACCCATTCCCAATTGTTGTGCTTTCTGGTATACTTTGCCTTCGGTTAGTAAGGAAGGCGCAATTACAACTTCAACTTGCTGCATCTCCTTAATATCTTTAGCTCCTAAGGTGCCCATGCTCGTTTTGATGGCTCCTAAGAGGTTATGAGTACCATCATCCAACCCAGCTGGACCCCGAAGAATTTGCTCTAGCGTGCCTGTTGTACCTACACGAATGCGAGTGCCACGAGGTAGAACTGGGCTTGGTGTTGCCATTCCCCAATGATAACCCCTTCCCGGTGCTTCTTTAGCTCTAGCAAATGGAGACCCAATCATTACGCCGTCAGCACCACAGGCAAGGCATTTGCAGATATCGCCACCAGTGATTAAGCCGCCATCAGCAATGACAGGAACATAGTTGCCTGTTTCGTGGTAGTAGTCATCGCGAGCTGCCGCACAATCAGCAACAGCAGTTGCTTGAGGCACACCTACACCCAGTACGCCGCGAGAGGTACAAGCAGCGCCAGGGCCAATCCCCACTAGTACTGCCGCTGCCCCAGCCTTCATTAAACTCAGAGTGACTTCGTAGGTGACGCAATTCCCCAAAACTACCGGCATCGGCATTTCTCGACAGAACTCGGCAACATCAAGTGGCGTTACAGACTCAGGTGAGAGGTAGGCAGTTGAAACCACCGTTGCTTGCACAAAAAACATGTCAGCACCAGCTTTGGCAACCACTGAGCTGAATTTGCTTGCTCCTGCCGGTGTGGCACTGACTGCCGCAATGCCACCTTGGCTTTTAATTTCCTGAATCCGCTGTTCGATTAATTCCGGCTTGATCGGTTCTGCATAAAGCTCTTGCATCAGCGACACGAACTCTGTTGTTCCCACCGAGGTGATGCGCTCTAGCACTGGCACTGGGTCAGCATAGCGGGTTTGAATACCCTCTAGATTGATTACACCCAACGCTCCGAGTTCCGACAGCCGGACAGCCATGCAGACATCTACCACTCCATCCATTGCGCTGGCAATAATGGGAATTTCTCTCTCAATGCCGCCAATGCGCCAGTGCGGATCAGCCAAGCTGGGATCTAGTGTCCTATTCCCAGGGACTAGCGCAATTTCATCAATTCCGTAGGCTCGGCGAGCCGTCTTACCCCGCCCAATTTGAATGTCCACGCTTGTTTCCCGTTCCCACGACTGTTTAAGCTAGAGTATCAAATTGCAAGGGGGATGTGTTTGAATGAAGTCGGGGATATCAGGATTTTAGATGAGGCAGAGCCGTTGCCGATTTGAGCTGTCAGGGAGAAAGGAGGCGATCGCACGGGAACCCCCAGCCTCTGTCAGGCTCTATTTTTTTATAAGACTAAATTTGCGACAAAATCCCCCGACCTTTAGATGGGGGGAGAAGTTCAAGAAGATTTACCAGCGCCTTAGACGCAACACTTAATAGCCTTGATCTGCGGGGTCACCGTAAGGATCTTCGCTGGCTGGGCGGACGTCACCAAACTGATCCTGAGCAGCTACATCACTGTATCCCTGATCTGCGGGGTCGCCGTAGGGGTCTTCGCTCGCGGGCCGGACGTCGCCAAACTCACCGCCAAATCCGGGGTCGCCGTATGGGTCTTCACTCGCGGGCCGGACGTCACCAAACTCACCGCCAAATCCGGGGTCGCCGTATGGGTCTTCGCTCGCTGGGCGGACATTCCCATACTGACCGTCATAATCAGGCTGCTGTTCTTGGTCGGTGTCTTCCCCTAAGAGGGTATCTTTCACCTTTTTGAAAATTCCATCAAATACCATGACATTTCTCCTGATTTTCAATTTATACGGTCGGTTAGAAGATTTGAAAGATTGGTAGGTATAAATTTTAACTTTCAAACCCTTCTCGGATATCAGCCCTGTAAGAGTAGTAACAGTTATTGCGCTCCCGCTGGCACCGCATCTTGACCCAGACCAGCTAGGTTGCGCCCTGTGGTTCTGCCGTTATAGCCCTGGAATTCTTGGTACTGTTGCGCTTGAGCTTCCGGAACTGTAATTCCTTCGGGCGGCGCTGTTACCCAGTGCGCTCTATGTTGAGCATCGCGGTAGTAGACACGCCCGTTTTTAGAGAGATAATACTTTCCTTGTGCTCCCTCTTGTTGACTTTTCTGGTGCTGTTTGTAGAGATAGTAAAGTGCAGCAGCTCCAACCAGAGTAATTCCTATTTTCTGACCTGTTGACAATCCCTGCTTCCGAGGTGTGTTGGCAAGTCCAGGAGCAGTTTGTGCTCCCCCACGGGTGTCGTCAACAGGCGGTGGAGCTGCGCTCCGCCCACCACCGCAACTAGCAAAAAGCGGACACATTAATATTACTGAAAGCAGCAGCGCCGTTGGATGCCAAACTTTGCCGCGCTTTGGGGACGTTGCGATCATTGTTTAACCTCTTAACACCCACCTTACAGAACACCGCGAGCTGACCGAGCCAACAAACCTGCGCTGCTGCCTGCTAGGGAACATTCCTGTAGCAATTAAGAATTAGAGCATTTTTCAATGATCTAAAGCAACACGGTCGCGGCTTTTCCAGTTAGTTGTGATGAAATGTTTGTACGTCTCAATATTGCCATAAAAGACTCATCAAGCACTTCATCCTGTGGAAGTATTTAGTAAACTGAGCTACTACTGCTCAAAGCAGAGCGACTTGCAAGGAAAGTTCGTTGCTTGTCTCTCATTTGCAAGTAGGTGCTATGGGAAAGTAGTTTTTATAATTCGGTAATTGAATAGTTACAAAGTAGTTTTGAGCAGCTTGGATGGAACGGTTTACCCTAGAGTCTAGTAGTCCGCCAAAGCAACTTTGACGAGTAGAGAAAGGGGGGATGGGTGCAGGTATTCCCCTTGTACCGCGCTGTCGCGCCGCTGCGCTAGAGTCCCCCTGTCCCCAAATCTATCTCAACCAGTCAATTTTCGGTTGGTGATCTGCTAGGCTCTTTAACTCAAAACCCAAGTCAACCTGGTGTCCAAGTTGTTGAAATCCTTTCTTGCTAACCCCAAGCGAAATCTGCCCCAAAGGGAGCATCCACTTAAGCGCCTCATAGATTATGGGCGTAACTACCGCCAGCAAATCCGGCTGGCGATCGCGTGCTCTATCCTTAACAAAATCTTCGACTTGGCACCACCTGTCTTAATCGGTGCAGCTGTGGATGTCGTTGTGAAGAGACAGGACTCTCTAATTGCGCATCTGGGAATCCGCGATGCCTTTGGGCAACTCGTGGCACTCTCCTTCCTCACCCTAATCGTTTGGGGGCTAGAATCTATCTTTCAGTACGCCTACGAATTGCTGTGGCGCAATCTAGCTCAAACAATTCAGCACAATCTCCGCCTTGATGCCTACACTCATCTCCAGGAACTAGAACTAGCCTTTTTTGAAGAGCGCAGCACAGGAGGCTTGATGTCCATCCTCAGCGATGACATCAATCAACTGGAACGTTTTTTGGATGGGGGAGCTAATAACATCATCCAAGTCACCACAACGGCAATCGTTGTTGGTGGTGCCTTCTTTATTCTGGCTCCCAGTGTGGCCTGGTTGGCAATGCTGCCCATGCCTTTTATTCTTTGGGGTTCCATTGCCTTTCAAAAGCGTCTTGCTCCCCGTTATGCCCAAGTGCGGGAAAAGGTGAGTCTGCTCAACGGGCGTCTCTCGAATAACCTGAGTGGGATCGCCACCATCAAAAGCTTCACCACTGAAAACTATGAAGCTCAGAGAATCGCCGTCGAAAGTGAGGCATATCGTCAAAGCAATCGTCAGGCGATCGCTCTTAGTGCGGCGTTCATCCCGTTAATTCGGATCTTCATTTTGTTTGGTTTTACTGCCACCATGCTGATCGGGGGTATGCAAGTTGTCGCAGGTAGATTACCTGTAGGTACCTATAGTACGCTGGTGTTTTTGACACAGAGTTTACTCTGGCCTCTGACTCGACTGGGAGAAACCTTTGACCTGTATCAGCGAGCTATGGCATCTACAAACCGGGTGATGAATCTGCTGGATACCCCCATTGCTATTCATTCAGGACATATCTCGTTACCTGTCGAAGAGGTGCGTGGCGAGATGGAGTTGCGCAATGTCACCTTTGCCTACAAAGAGGGATTCCCAGTTATTAAAAATCTCTCTTTGCATATTCCTGCTGGGAAAACCATTGCCCTTGTCGGTTCTACCGGATCGGGGAAAAGCACGCTTGTGAAACTGTTACTAAGGCTGTATGAAATTGAAACGGGAGCCATTACCCTTGACGGCATTGAAATACGAGATCTGAAGTTGAGGGATTTACGCCGTGCTATTGGCTTAGTGAGTCAGGATGTTTTCTTATTTCACGGCACTGTAGCGGAGAATATTGTTTACGGTTGTCCTGAGGCAACAACAGCAGAGGTGATAGCAGCCACTGAAATTGCCGAAGCCCATGAGTTTATCCTGCAACTTCCCCAAGGCTACGCAACAATTGTCGGCGAACGCGGGCAGAAATTGTCAGGCGGACAACGGCAACGGCTGGCAATTGCTCGGGCAGTCTTGAAAAATCCGCCGATTCTGATCCTTGATGAAGCAACTTCTGCCATAGATAATGAGACAGAAGCAGCAATTGGGCGCTCCCTAGAACAAATTACTATTAACCGCACAACGATTGCGATCGCTCATCGCCTTTCCACTATCCGCAATGCCGATTGCATTTATGTGATGGAGCATGGGCAGCTAGTAGAGCAGGGAAGGCACGAACAGCTTCTCCAGCAACAGGGAATATACGCTGGTTTGTGGAGAGTGCAGACGGGGGTGAAAGCAGGGGAAGGAGTCTGACGGGCAAATTTAAGTGTCAAACTGATTGTGAAGAGTTAGATAGATACCATGCCCAAGCGACTGTAGCGTTATCCCAATCGCAGAAAATGACACAACATAAGTCATCAGACATGATAGTCCAGGCAAACCTCCTAGATGCTGCCGAATCATATTTCCAAGAATCTGTTGCTCCTCTAGCTGCTGAGATTGACAGTGACCCAGAGGTGTTGCGAAAGGCTCTTAAAGGTTTAGGCAATCTGCGATTGTTGGCGTTGCGGGTTCCCAAAATTTGGGGAGGCTCTGAAGTTAGTGAAGAGGCTTTTGAGAATTTTCATCAGTTGGTGGCAAGATATTCTGGAGCTTTGGCATTTCTGCAAATTCAACACCAAAGTGCAGTTGCCATGCTCTCTACTAGTCAAAATTCTGGACTTCAGTCAGAGTATCTTCCTCGCATCAGTCAAAGTCATTTGCTGCTTGGCGTTGGCTTCTCTCAACTGCGACGAGAGCACGACCCGCCTGTGAAAGCAATATCTGTGCCAGGAGGGTATCAACTGGCAGGAATAGTCCCTTGGATTACGGGCTTTGGCTTATTTCAAGAGTTTATTGTTGCTGCGGCTTTGCCAGATGGTCAAGCTGTATTTGGTGTGATGCCGTTTGTAGACACACATCAGAATACAGGTGGGACATCAACATTCAGCACTCCAGCACAGCTTTGTGCAATGACATCAACCAACACCGTTAGTGCCACCTTGACAGACTGGTTCTTACCTCAAGATCTGGTAGTCGCCGTCAAGCCTGTAGGTTGGATTCATGAAAACGATAGAAATAATGTACTCCGTCCAACATCTCTGATCTTGGGATGTGCCAGAGCTGGCCTTGATGTCGTACAAGCCGTCTTGCTGACCAAGCCACTGCCATTCATTTACCACGCCTTTAAGTCTCTCAACCAAGAACTCGATTGCTGTCAAACTGCCATCAGAGAAGCCCGAAACCACTCTGAAAAGTCTTTAGCAGAGGGTCTCAAAATTCGGGCATGGGCAATTGAGCTAGCCGTGCGGTGTGCCCATGCTGCTGTCACCGTTTCCAGTGGTGCAGCTAACTACAGCCACCATGCGGCACAGCGGATTTATAGAGAAGCACTGGTGTTTACTGTTTCTGCTCAAAC
>CAZZWA010000140.1:0-13254 GCA_964657555.1 uncultured Microcoleus sp. | reverse complement strand
ATTAGTAATTGGTAATTGGGCTTTTTCTGTCCTATTCCCCATTACCTATGACCCATTCCCCATTACTTATTCATTGGAGCGGTCTTCAAATTGCTGACGGCGACGCTGCTGTTGACGACGACGCGGTTGAGCAGCCGCAGGGGTTTCCTGCTTCTCTTGGCCAGGAATAATTTCCCCTTTAAAAATCCAAATTTTAACGCCAAGAATTCCGTAGATAGTTTTGGCAGTGCGGTAAGCGTAGTCAATGTCTGCCCGGAGAGTGTGTAGGGGTACGCGACCTTCTCTTGTCCACTCGGTTCGAGCGATTTCCGCCCCATTTAACCGACCACTTACCTGGATTTTAATTCCTTGAACTTCAGCCCGTTGAGCGCGTTGAATAGCCTGACGTACCACCCGCCGAAAGGAAACCCGTCGCTCCAACTGTTGAGCGATATACTCAGCAATCAGCCCTGCATCTGCATCCACTCGTGCCACTTCAACAACGTTGATGCGGATTTGGCGGTTGCCACCACCCAGAGCATTAATCAGACCCGCTTTGAGCGACTCAATGCCAGTACCACCTCGCCCGACGACAACACCTGGTCGGGCTGTGTGAATTTCTAAATCAATCTGGTCAGCTTTGCGCTCAATGCGTACCTGAGAGATACCAGCATTAGCCAGGTTTTTCTCTACAAACTGGCGGATTTTATAATCTTCTGCTAAAAGTTCTGGATAACGCCTGGCATCTGCAAACCAGCGAGACTTGTGCTCTTGCGTGATCCCCAGTCGAAAACCAATTGGATGAATTTTTTGGCCCACAATTCCCCCTTTTTAAGAATTTTGGATTCTAAATTGTCAGAGCCCTGCCCCTAGGAAAAGCTCCGTTTCGAGTACTAACTATTCCTCTTGGTTAATATCAGGAGCAACAGCCACAGTGATGTGACAGGTCGGTTTGCGAATTTGGTAGGCTCGGCCTTGGGCTCTGGGTCTAAAGCGCTTCAAGACTGGCCCCTGATCGGCATAAGCTTGAGAAATGATCAGTTTATTTCGCTCCAGCCCAGCGTTATGCTCTGCATTAGCCGCAGCTGAACGCAGTAGCTTACGGACTGGATCGCAAGCACGATAGGGCATAAACTCCAGAATAATGAGCGCATCCCGATAAGATATCCCGCGAATCTGGTCGAGAACCCGCCGTACTTTGTGGGGGGACATGCGTATGTAGCGTGCGATCGCCTTTACTTCTCTATTCGTATCAACTGCCATAGATCTCTCCCTTCTAGAAGTTTTGAGGTTTCACCCAGTGCTTGCGCGTTGCTTTGTCAAGTTGCTGGCTTAGCCGCTAGGCTAAAGCTGCAACAGCAGCTAGAAAGCTAATACTCAAGAGCATGGGGCGTGAGTTTTGAATTAACTCGGGCAAGTGGGGATAGACATCGCCCACTCAAAACTCCTTATCTTCCCGACTTTTTATCGCTCTTAGCGTGTCCCCGGAATGTGCGAGTTGGGGCAAATTCTCCCAATTTGTGCCCAACCATCTGCTCGTTGATGAAAACCGGCACATGCTGGCGTCCGTTATGGACGGCGATAGTATGGCCTACCATCAGTGGCAGAATTGTCGAAGCGCGAGACCAAGTTTTAATCACCTGCTTTTCGCCTTTAGCGTTGAGCTTTTCAAGCTTAGTGAGCAGGTGATCTGCAACAAAAGGACCTTTTTTTAAAGAACGACCCATAATCTTGGTAATTGGTAATTGGTAATTGATATGGACAAAGACCGCTTACCCGTCAATGATCTAGGACTAACTTTCCCGACCACCACGACTCCGCTTTGAGGTTTTGCGACGCCGTCTAACAATCAAGGAATTACTTAGCTTTTTCGGCTTGCGAGTTTTTGCACCTAAAGTTGGTTTACCCCAAGGCGTCACTGGTCCACTGCGACCAATAGGTGCTCTTCCTTCACCACCACCATGGGGGTGATCAACAGGGTTCATGACGCTCCCTCTTACCTTTGGTCGGCGTCCTTTCCAACGATTGCGGCCTGCTTTGCCAATACTGATATTTCTGGCTTCGATATTGCCAACTTGGCCAATAGTGGCGTAGCACTCCCGGCGCACCATCCGGACTTCAGTGGAAGGTAGCTTGAGCGTTACATAGTCGCCTTCCTTAGCCACCACTTGCGCCGCCGCACCAGCTGCACGGACTATCTGTCCGCCCTTGCCCGCTGTTAGTTCGACGTTGTGAACGGTTGTGCCTAGAGGAATTTTGCCTAAGGGCAAAGCATTGCCAATTTCAATCGGTGCATCGGGGCCTGAAGAAATGTGCGTACCAACAGCCAATCCAACTGGGTGCAGAATATACCGCTTTTCACCATCTTGGTAATGAAGCAGGGCAATTCTAGCATTACGATTGGGGTCGTACTCAACAGTAGCCACTTTTGCCGGAATATTGTGCTTGTCGCGGCGAAAGTCAATTATGCGGTACAGACGCTTATGACCACCACCGCGACGCCGACTAGTGATGACACCGCGATTGTTGCGGCCTTGAGGGCTATGAACATACGTTGTTAGTGATTTTTCTGGCTCAGTCCGCGTGATTTCTGAAAAATCGGAGACACTGCGTTGACGAGTGCCGGGAGTCCGTGGCCGGTAAGAACGGGTGCCCATGGTAGGTTTGTAGGTTGAAGGTTAAACTTCTGGGAAAAGAACATTTTGTAGCGATTCGCCTGATGCTAAGGTCACGATCGCTCGTTTGTATTGTGGCTTAAAGCCTAGAAATCTGCCGACCCGGCGCTTTTTGCGTGGTGGGCGAATGGTGTTGACACTGATCACCTTGACTGCAAACAAACTCTCAACTGCTGCTTTGATTTCTGGCTTACTTGCTGTGGGAACTACTTCAAAAACGTATTTGTTCTGCTCCATCAGCAGCGTGGCCTTCTCTGTGACAATAGGGCGGCGCACTAAGTCTGGCAGATCGCGTTCGTTTTTTACTTTTTTTAATACTCTGCCCATTGGTTAAGTTACCTCGCTCTCAATCATGAATCTAACGGCTGGCAAACGTTGGATCTGTCCATTTTTAACTTCGAGTTTTTCCCTAAGAAAATACTTGAGAGAGTATGGAAAAAGCACGAAAATATTTTGGGATTGCTCCTTGACTTCGTTCTTGTCCTAACTCAGTCAGTGTAAACTTCCTGAATTTTGTTAAGGGCGGATGCCGTTGTCACTATTTTGTCTGCGTTCAGCAGGTCAAATACGTTTAAGTTACCTGCACCAATGAGTTTCAAGTTGGCTATATTGCGAGCTGACAAATAAACTGATTCTTCTCGCTCGGGCAAGATGAGCAGGACTTTTGACTTGGGCTCTACGCCCCACCGTGCCAATGCCGCCACTAATTCACTTGTTTTAGGCCGAGGAAACTTTTCGGCGAATTCTTCAACTACTATTATGTCGTCAGCTCTTGATGCCAGGGCTGTTCGCAGTGCCAGACGCCGCTCTTTGCGGTTCATCTTGATCTCATAGTCTCTCGGCTTGGGGCCGAAGATTACACCGCCACCACGCCACAATGGTGAACGAATCGAACCAGCTCTAGCACGACCAGTTCCTTTTTGCCGCCAAGGCTTGCGCCCACCACCCCTAACTTCTGTACGGGTTTTCGTGCTGGCGGTTCCCTGACGGGCATTGTTCAGTTGTCTGACGACAGCTTTATGGAGAATATGAGGCGCATTTTCTTCCCTAGCGACTCTTAATTCCAGCGTTGTCTGTCCGACTTCTTCGCCTTCCCAGTTTCGCACTACACAGTCAACCATATCTCTTATCCTCTTAGAAAGTTATGAGTATTGAGCGTTGAGTTAGGGTCTTTCAACTCAAAACTCAAAACTTCTATTTGCCTACTTTGTTAGCAGGGACAATATTGAGAAGCGCACCAGGTTTTCCAGGAATTGCTCCCTTAATCAGCAATAAATTGCGCTCTGTATCGACTCGGACAACGATCAGTTTGCGAATCGTGACGCGCTTACCTCCCAAACGGCCAGCCATTCGCTTACCTGGATAAACACGTCCTGGTGTGGTTCCTGCGCCAATCGATCCAGGCAAGCGGTGATTTTTGGAACCGTGAGCCATTGGCCCCCGCTTAAAGTTGTGCCGTTTTTGATAACCGGCAAAACCGCGACCGATACTTGTGCCGATCACATCTACAATCTGACCAGCAGTAAACATATCAGCCTTGAGGGCTTGACCTAACTGATAATCACCCACGTTATCTAACCGATACTCACGTAGGTGGCGCAAAGGAGAGGCATTAGACTTAGCCAAGTGGCCAAGTTCGGGCTTGTTAATTCCCTTGGCCTTCACTTCTTTGAAGCCCAGTTGGACAGCGCTGTAGCCGTCTGTCTGACCTGTTTTGATTTGTGTAATCGTGCATGGCCCAGCTTGAACGACTGTTACAGGAATTGCTTTTCCTGCATCATCAAATACTTGGGTCATGCCAAGTTTAGTACCAAGGATACCGATAGACACGGTTTTTTGTCTTCCTTTATTTGAGACACTACAAAAAAACGGATTGTCCCCAGCGGTTGAATCCGCACTACTCCCGTCAGACATGTCACCAAACCAGACAGGAGTAAACCCCTTAATGGGTTGGAACTAGCTTCTAGCAGTCCTAATATAGCTTTCAGGTAACTGAGAGCAAATTTTAATAGAGGCCAGGTATCAGCTAGCCTAGCTAGCTGTTCGGCAGGGACTTAAGCAGCAAGCCACTTAGTATCCCATATGTGCCTACTGATAGCTTGAGCGGCTAGCATCAGAGCTTAGTCAGAAGTTCTAGATCCAGTACGCCTTGGCCACGATCTAAAACTATAAACGATATATTAAAACTTGTCTAGTGAAAAACAGAGCCTGTTATGACTAGCTTAAGTTGATGTGCAGCCGCAGCACTATTATAATGAATTTCAACACCTATTAACAAAACTTAAACTAGGAGTGACTACAGATTTATGGCACTTATAACAACTGGCAAACCGTTCATTCGCGATCTGGAAAAGTCTGGCGCTTTGGGAGTTTACGTGCCTTTGGAAGGGGGGTATGAAGGTCGCTACCAACGGCGGCTCAGAGCAGATGGTTATATGATGCTGCGGATCAGTTCGCGAGGACTGGGTGACGTGGCGGTCTTTCTCACTGGTGTTCACGGCGTCCGACCCCCCCATTTGGGCAAGAAAGACATCCGTGTCTACTACATACCGCCAGTGGTAGACTACCAACTGCAACAGTTGCCTCCCAAGTCTAAAGGGTTAGTGCTATGGCTGATTGATGGTCACCTCCTTAGCGATCAGGAAATTGAATACTTAACTGAATTACCCAGATGGGAATCGCGAGTGAAAGTTGTTGTGGAAAGGGGTGGCGAGCGTTTCTTCCGTTGGATGCCACTCAAAAACACCTTGATCGCAGCTTAAATCAGCGACAAACAAATTTAATTCGATCTGGAGTGCTCGCTTGCGTTAGCGCTCTTGAGTGCGGCAGCGCTAGTCATCAGCTAAGCACTGCCCTATCCCTTGATGAATAAAAATCGAATTCTTCAACACAATCAAATCTTTCTCAAGTCTGTAAGCTATGCTCGAACTTATGTCAATAAATACTCTGGCTTATACTCAGTAGAGCAGTTTCTAAATGTTTAGACGCTAGTGCAGCCTGGTAGAAATAAAGCATCAATTTCTTCTACCCTTGTCCCCCTCCTTTTTCTAAAAAGGTGGAAAAATTTTGCCGTTATGCACTAGCCTTTGTCCGTACCACCATTCTACCCCTCTAGGGATGCAGAAACTTAGTGCGAAGCTTTAATAGTTACTATACCTACCTTAAGAACATTTACGACAGTGTGTGTCAATTATAGTCAAGCAAGTCTTTCTTGACGCTATATGTAGCGATTTAATTATTCCAAAATTCTACAGGTAGAGTAGTCGTCTCAAAAATAGATCGCATTATCAGGACAATCAAATATTGTCTAAAATTTGACGTAGTCTATAGGAATAGGGCTCACACCAAAAATCGGTCTCTGCAAAAAATTGAGAGTTTATATCTTAGACTCTCAATAGGAAACTGGGTTGATGAAACCTTATGCATAAGTCCCGATGGAAAAGCACTTAACTAAGCAGGAGGTTGTCTCTTGGTAGCCGGAGGTTCTGTAGTACAAAACCGGGACTATACTTTGATAATTGACAAAAGTGGCAGCATGTCAACCCCTGACCAACGGGGTGGTAGAAGTCGCTGGGACACTGCAAAGGAGTCCACTTTAGCATTGGCGAGAAAATGCGAACAGTTCGACCCGGATGGAATTACAGTTTATTTGTTTTCAGGTCGCTTTAAACGTTACGAGAATGTTACATCTAGCAAGGTCGCACAAATATTTCAAGAAAACGACCCCTCTGGTAGTACAGACCTTGCTGGCGTCCTCAAAGATGCTACTGACCGCTATTTTCACAACAAGGTATCTGGACAGACAAAGCTCAATGGTGAGACGATTTTAGTGGTTACAGACGGTGAACCCGATGATCGGAAGGCCGTGATGCGGGTGATTATTGAAGCTTCTCAGCGAATGGAGCAAGATGAAGAACTGGCTATTTCCTTTATTCAAGTCGGTACCGATCAAATGGCAACACGGTTTCTCAGGGCTTTGGATGATGAACTGCAAGGGGCAGGAGCAAAGTTTGACATCTGTGACACGGTTACCCTTGATGACATGGAGAGCTTAACTCTGACTGAAGTGCTGCTCAATGCCATCGTTGACTAATGGTTAATGTTAAGAACGAAACAATAAAAGGAGGAGAAGAGGTGAAAGTTGAAGTAAAGAATGCAGTAAAAGCCCAATCTGCCAAAATTTCATGCTTCCTTCATACTTTTTAGTTATTCATGCTCCCCATTCTTTGAGTAAAAGATTAGCATATAAGGGTGACTGATCTGTACTATCCCTTACATTCCTTAAGGGAGGGTCACTGGTTTAAGCTCATCTGTGGAGCTAGTTTCCAACACCTCCCTGCCGTTAGAAATCTCACCTTGGCTTATACCCTGGCTGGGGCTGATTGTATTGATGTGGCAGCAGATCCTGCTGTTATTGCAGCGGCGCAAGACGGCTTAAGGGCTGCCGCGAAGCTTAGCGAAGCAGCAACCAGACGAGGATTTGTTCACCAACTCAGCCAAGGCCCTCCTTGGCTGATGGTCAGCTTGAATGATGGGGAAGACCCTCACTTTCGGAAGGCAGAATTTAACCCAGACGAGTGTCCGGCAGACTGCCCCCGTCCTTGTGAATCGATTTGCCCAGCTTCCGCGATCGCTTTCTCGCTAGGAAGTGAGAGTGCCAGTGGTGTGATCGACCAGCGTTGCTACGGTTGCGGTCGGTGTGTAACGGTATGCCCAAACCAGTTAATTTATACTCGCTCGTATGTATCAGCGCCGGAAGCAATAGCGCCCTTGGTCTTGCAAACAGGCGTTGATGCATTAGAAATCCATACCAAAGTGGGCCGCATAGAAGATTTTAAACGACTGTGGAGAGCGATCGCTCCCTGGGTTAACCAGCTCCAGCTCTTGAGTCTGAGCTGTCCCGACGAGGATGGTCTGATTGACTACCTTTGGGCTATTTATCACCTAGTATCACCCCTGCCCTGTCCCTTAGTTTGGCAAACAGACGGTCGTCCCATGAGTGGCGACATCGGTGCTGGCACTACGAGGGAAGCCGTCAAACTCGGAGAGAAAGTCCTTGCAGCTAGCTTACCGGGATACGTGCAGTTAGCTGGTGGCACCAATGATCACACTGTTGCCAAGCTCGCAGCCTCTGGACTCCTCAAAAGGGGAGTCCCGCTCTCCCCATCTCCCTTTGTTGCCGGTGTTGCTTACGGTAGCTATGCCCGTGTACTCATGTCAGCAGTATTAGACGACTTAGAAAAGGTGAATACAAAACAACTATATGACCATAGAGCAATTCAACACCAGTTATCAGTCACAGGGCGTCTAGAAGATGTGCCTAGTTTGCTGTGGCAAGCTGTCAAGCTGGCCCATTCTCTGATTTCACAAATCAAGTCATCCGTAAGTCCAAACCAGCAACCTCTACCCAAGTGATGAATGACAACGGTATCAACTCCTCTGAAGAACCGCTTTTTTCTCATCAAGAATCTCCGGTTGTGGATCAAAACATCACTTTAGGAAGGATGCAGATCACAGACGATCTCAATAAACTGATGGCCATCTTGCCGGATGAGATTCGACAGTCCTTAGAGCAGCATCAGTGGCGGGATAGTTTAGTCGAGGTAGTCATGGATCTGGGACGACTCCCAGAAGCCAGATTTCCAGATCAGGCAGAATATCTCTCCCAGAAGCCGGTAAACTCTGAAGACTTGAATTACTCTATCCAGCGAGTAGGACACTTTAGTGGCGATAACCGTGCTGGCATTGAGCAAACATTACACCGAATCAGCGCTATTCGCAATCGGCAAGGGGAAATTATTGGCTTGACTTGCCGCGTCGGTCGCGCCATCTTTGGCACTATTGGGATGATTCGCGACTTAGTAGAAACTGGTCAGTCAATTCTCATGCTAGGTAGGCCTGGAGTCGGCAAAACAACGGCGTTGCGGGAAATTGCCAGAGTATTGGCAGATGATTTACACAAACGAGTTGTGATTATAGACACCTCCAATGAAATTGCAGGGGATGGAGATATTCCTCATCCAGCAATTGGCAGGGCGCGGCGGATGCAAGTTGCTCGACCTGAACTTCAGCATCAGGTGATGATTGAGGCTGTGGAAAACCACATGCCAGAAGTCATTGTCATTGATGAAATTGGCACTGAGCTAGAAGCCCTAGCTGCTCGTACTATTGCCGAGCGCGGCGTTCAACTGGTCGGTACGGCTCACGGCAACCGGATTGAAAACCTCATAAAAAACCCAACCTTATCAGATTTGGTTGGGGGCATCCAGGCGGTGACGCTGGGAGATGACGAAGCCAGACGCCGAGGCTCTCAGAAGACTGTTTTGGAGCGCAAAGCTCCTCCAACCTTTGCCATCGCCGTGGAAATGCTGGAGCGGCATAGATGGGTAGTGCATGAGAGTGTTGCTGACACTGTTGACAGCCTGCTGCGGGGCCGTCAACCGAATCCCCAAGTGAGAACTGTTAGTGAAACAGGAGAAGTGACGATTACTCGTGAGGTAGCAGGAGCACCAGTAGCACCGCGACCCTCTAGAACAGCTCCGTTTGATGCCCCGCAACGACCAATGGGCTGGCGCGCCTCGGGTCAGATGACGCCAGTGAAGACAAATGGGGGAAATTCTCCTATGCGGATATCAGAGCGAGAAACGGATGAAAACTCGTTTGAGCAGTTGCTAGATCAATCCTGGCAGCAGTCAGATCCGGAAGGAAATATCGTATCGGCTGGGCCGAATGGCGAAGATTTGCCATTGCACGTTTATCCTTACGGCGTCAGTCGCCAGCAGTTGGATCAAGTCATTGAGGTACTGAACTTGCCAGTAGAACTGACGAAGGATATGGACAGTGCTGATGCAGTTTTGGCTCTGCGAGCGCATGTCAAAAACCACTCTAAGTTACGGCACATTGCCAAAATCCGTCACATTCCCATCCACACGATTAAGGCCAGCACCATCCCTCAGATCTCCCGTACCCTGCGACGGATGCTAGATATGGATGAACCCGGCATTCCTGATGCAGCGGATCTAAGCTTATTTGCTCACAGTGGTAGCGACGACGAGATTGAGGCTCTCGAAGAAGCCAGACTGGCTGTGGAACAAATTGTGATTCCCAAGGGGCAGCCTGTAGAACTACTCCCTCGCTCTCCCCAAGTACGCAAGATGCAACACGAACTGGTAGAACACTATCGCCTCAAGTCATCTAGTTTTGGTGAAGAGCCTAATCGACGACTGCGGATTTACCCAGCATGAGGAAAATTAAGCTCATCCCCTACACTTAGGGGGGTTTTGTGATAATGAGTAATAGGTGATTAGTTTTTTACCAGATACCACAGTCGGCAGGTAGTAGCTCCTTCCTCCGGATAGAAGCACGGGGGATGAGCCGCCGACTTTCAGGAAAGCTACCCCGCTATATTGACGGTGGGCCGGGAATCCCGATCAGCTTAATTTTTTTAATTAATCATGTTTGATATTTTTGAAAAATAGTTTTAAAAGTTCTTGACAATTCCCTAGCAGTCATTGCTATGATAAATGAGGTTAAGTCACTAATGGGGTGTCGCCAAGTGGTAAGGCATCTGGTTTTGGTCCAGACATTCCGAGGTTCGAATCCTTGCACCCCAGTTACTGTAAACATTTGCAATCGCCTCTTCGTATTTAGATGCTCGAAGATTGGTAAGGTTGTAGGTCAGTGGTCTTTAATTCTTAGGTAGAAGTTTTGAAAAGGCGCGTGACTGTTTGTGTCATGGCTAACTGCCGATTTAACCATGAACGAATACCATTTCACTATAGAGCTGTATCCACTACTTGAGTGGGGGCACTTCCTGCATTGCCCTTGCCCTGTACATACAAGGTGAAAAGGTAGAATTATGCCGACGATCGCTCCCACCAGTCTTGCCCTCGACTTTGACGGTGTCCTCTGTGATGGGTTAATTGAGTATTTTCAGACAGCTTGGCGCACATACTATCGAATCTGGAAGCCTACACAACAGACGCCGCCAACAGGTTTAGCTGAAAGTTTCTCCCGGCTGCGACCCGTGATCGAAATAGGCTGGGAAATGCCAATTCTGGTCAGGGCACTGATCCTCAACCTACCGGAAGAGAAGATTTTGCAGGACTGGCCAGTTGTGGCAAAGCAAATCGTAGTAGACGATCATCTGGATTCCGCTGATATCGGCAAAACGCTTGACAGTGTTCGAGATGAGTGGATTGCTAGAGATTTAGCTGGTTGGTTGGCTGACCAACACTTCTATCCCGGCGTAGTTGAGAAACTGCGATCACTGCTAGAGGCACAAGCGCCTCGCCTCTATATTATTACTACCAAAGAAGGACGCTTTGTTCGTCAACTATTGCAGCAGCAAGGAATCGAACTGCCTGACCAATATATTTTTGGTAAGGAAAATCAGCGTCCTAAGCATCAAATCCTGCAGGAGTTGCTAGAAGCGTCCAACAACACTGCTAATATTTGGTTTGTAGAAGACAGGCTAAAAACCCTCTTTACCGTGCAAGAGCAACCAGACCTCAACAAAGTGGGACTATACTTAGCAGACTGGGGCTACAACACTCCAGCTCAACGGGAATCTATTCGCCACAATCAACGGATTAAGCTGTTGTCTCTCTCTGAGTTTGCGGCTGATTTCTCAGCTTGGCCCTCTTGAAGAAGAGACACAAAGACAAGGGGAAGGGAGGACAAGAGGACACAAGAACGGATTTAACCCACTCGTGATTATCAACGGGACAGGCAATCCGTGGCTCACTTCCTTCGCCTAAGGAAACAAGTAGCCAATCTCCTTATCCTCTTTTAGTCAATTATCAATATGCTTGACCTGACAAAACTAGCGCGGCAAATGCAGGGAATCAGTCAGCACCTCACATCAGAGGCTGCTGCGAGTCGCCAACGTTTGGAACGCGCCCAGCAGTTAATGATCAAGGCACAAAAGCGACAGGCAGAATTGGTGCAGCAACAAGAACGCTGGCGAGATCGCCTTGGGTTTGCTGCCGCGACGCCTGTGGAGTCGCTAGATACCTGCATTGACTTAATTACACCGCCGCGCAGCCACACTGTGATTGCCACCGATGGTTCCCAAATCGCCCCCAGCCACCACGAAATTGCCTACTGCTATTTAATTAACGTAGGCCGGGTGATGTTGCACTACGGGCAAAGCTTGCACCCCCTCCTAGATAGCCTGCCAGAAGTTTTCTACCAGCCAGAAGACCTCTACATATCTCGCCAGTGGGGGATTCGCCCAGAAGAATGGATGGGCTATCGACGCACAGTTTCCGAGACATGTATATTGGCAGAACTAGCCACCAATTGGGTTAATCGTCCTAATTTGAGATTGGGAAAAGCTGCTGAAAATCCAGAATCTTCCAGAACCAATGAGCAGCCTATTAATCCAAAATCTTCTAGCGAAGCAGTGGGAAGCGCTATCCAAAATTCAAAATCGGAAGTGCCAATTTTAACAATGGTGGATGGTTCGCTGATTTACTGGTTTCTTGAGCCTCTGCCAGGGGAAGCACGCGATCGCATTCTGCCCCCGATCTTGGCGGCTTGGAACCAGTTGCGAGATGCAGGAATTCCGCTGATCGGTTATCTCAGCGCCTCTCGCAGTGCTGAAGCCTTGGGCTTTTTGCGCCTGCAAGCCTGTCCTCACCTAGAGCCTGATTGCATGACCCATTGTCCCGGTCAAACTGATAAAGCACCCTGTCAGGCTTTTGATCCGTTAAGGGATACCGTATTCTGGACTTCTCAGCTCAAGCCAGGGCAACGCGGCCCCCTATGGCGCAGTTCAGCACGGATTATTGACCTATATGGTGAGCATGTTATCTACTTCTGCTATGTCCACGTTGGGTCAGAAATTGCCCGGATTGACATACCAGCTTGGGTTGTTGAGGATTCAGCAATGCTAAACAGTGCTCTCAGCTTGATGCTAGCTCAGGTACAAAAGGGTTATGGTTATCCTGTAGCATTGGCAGAGGCTCATAATCAAGCAGTCGTGCGGGGAGGCGATCGCAGCCGTTTTTTTGCTCTACTGGAGCAACAGATGATTAAAGCCGGACTGAGAAATGTAGGGACTTCTTACAAGGAGACGCGCAAGCGAGGCAGCATTGCTTAGCTTTCAAAACCTCAAAAGGACTCAGATTGCTCAGCTAGAGTCTCAATCAATAAATCCATCTGTTGCTGTCGCTCTTGCAGAAAGGCTTCGCACTGTCGCAAATACTCTACAGCAGCAGCATACTGATCGAATACTTCTGCAAGTTCCAGTTTGCCACATTCAACTTGATTGATGATGCTCTCAACTTTGGCAACTGTCTCCTCGTAATTCCAGTTTTCCTGGTCTTGAATAGCAGCTTTATTCCGACTTTTACCACGGGCATTGTTCATATACTGTTTTGGGAATTTCTTAGAACAGCAATAATTTGGGCAATTACCTCGACATCATATAACGCTTCGCTAACGGTGGGCTTGGCCAATGCACTTCACAACTGTTCCGGGTCAATCCCTCGTTCTCGCAATAACGCCTCTAAGACTTGATAGCGTTGTCTTTCCTGTTCTAGCTGATTAAGTGCTTGATCTGCTCGTTGGCGTTCCTGTTCTGCCCGTTGACGTT
>CAZZWA010000139.1:5629-13274 GCA_964657555.1 uncultured Microcoleus sp. | reverse complement strand
GCTCAAGAACAGCCCAGCACCACCGAAATCTGAATACTTGACCGATGCTCTAGTCCCCCTTGCCCCCAGTCTCCAACCTGCATAATGGAAGAAGCAAGACTCTTAACGGCTAGAGCTGGATCGCAGCCTAAGGACAGAAAAGCTTTCTGAAAACTCATAACAGACTAAATTATGCAGGTCTCCCAAAACCAAATCACCCACTCCTATAATCAAGAAGATATTCAGCAAATTCTCCATCTGGCGATCGCGCGTCAGGCATATGCAGGCGAATTCTCCCACGAGCAGCTTTTGGAAATCGCTGCTGAATTAGAGATTTCCCCAGAAAACCTTCAGGTGGCAGAACAGCAGTGGCTAACTCAGCAAGGAGAGCAACAAAAGCGTCAGGCTTTTAATGTCTACCGATGGGGAAAATTAAAGAAACACGCTGGCAATTATGCGATCGCCAATTCTTTTTTAGTTCTACTAAATCTCCTTAGCAGTGGCCAACTGTCCTGGTCACTGTATATTTTGTTATTTTGGGGATTAGGGCTTGGCTTCAAGGCATGGAATACCTTTGCGTCTGACGGCGAAGAGTACGAAAGAGCTTTCGAGAGGTGGTACCTCAAACACCAGCTCAGGCAATCAGTCAACACCTTCTTCAACAAGTTGCTCAAAGGTTGGCAGATTTAAGCAACACCCGTAGATTAGAAGCTGATACTGGCATAATAGCCATAAGACAAAAAGAGCGATCGCTCTGTTCAATTTCTGTGCATGCTCAGTACCCAGAATGTCGAACTCAAGTCACACCTGATTACTACAGCCAAAAGCGTTCTCTTGTGCCTCTGAAGCAGGCTATAACCTGGTACAAAGAGATTTCAGGGCATGATGAAGCGAGTCAAACTATCGTTTGATCGCTATCTCAAAGGAGACAGCAACGGCAAGCGCAGCGGTAAACCACGCCTCAAAGATCAGGGCAGATATTGCTCATTTGCTTATCCTCAAGCATCAATTGATTGGATTGACGGCAAGTTCATCGAACTGTCCAAAATTGGAGCGATTAATGTCATCTGGCATTGCCCTCTACCCAATGGCTTCAGCGTCAAAACCGCCATCATTACCAACAAAGCAGACGGCTGGTATGCCACTAATGCAGCGCGAAATATAAAACAAAGGGCGGTGGAGCATCCCGTCCAAGCTCATCTAGGCGATCAGAATGCTGAGCCAGAGGAGAGATGAGAAGCCTGCACCGTCCCCTAGGACAATGTCAGGAGTATGTCCCAAAGATGATCATAGAAGTACTTGGAGTGCAATAATGGTAATTAGTAGCCTTTGAGGCAGATAGTCTAATCATTTTGCTGTAGCGAGCAAGGCTTCGGAATAGAGAAACAAGGAAGCCTAGCATTTTGCCCGCTCGACACAGCTATGACTCTGACTAATTAGAGTTACCAGGAGGTAAATTGTGGAACCGACAGAACTTACCTTAGAGCAGCAATTCAAGCTGAAAGTCTTGGAAAACCATATTCAAGGTTTAAGCCAAGAGCAACTACAAAAGTTACTACTTTTAGCTGTCAGACAAGTTATGACCAAAAATAATTAGGACTTACACATTGGAAAAATAGTGGACTGGACACTGGCAGCAGTTTTGAGGCAGTAGGATGAGGCAATTGACTCAAACTTCAAGTAACACATCTGTTTTGTGCACAAGATGAACCGAATGAGAGGAGTTAGCTCTTCTTTAGATGCCGTACTTGAGGTTTTTATATTTGTCGGTTTTTTGTTGACTGCCAACTGGGAAAGGGTTACAGTCGGGAGATATCAGTTTTGCAAAAAAGTCTGGGGCAGAGCCTGGAATGCGATAACTTCAGGTTGTAGTAGCCTGATAGTGTGTTCCGGCAACTGTCAAAGGCTGTTGTTACAGTCAATCAGTCAATAGTCGTAACCTAAAAGTACAATCCACAAGACACGATAGCTTACCAATTCTATTTTTGTTGGCCACATATCGGGTTGTTTCCTTTTAGCTCTGCTTACCCTATTTTGTCACTTTCTCTAGAGAAAATTCGCACGCATTGATTTTGCTTTGGTTAATTCTTACTTAGAGAAAAACCTCGTTTGAAGTGCAAAGTCTATCAGTATGAAGGCTTCTTTTTATTCTCTGTGGAGAGTGACATAAGAGGGTGACTCTATGCTTTTAGGAGCATTTTCTGCTATTTGTTGCCTGATCGAGGAGAATTAGTATAAATTGTACTTTTCGTGTCAAGACTGTTACTTTGTTTAGACTTTGGGGAATCCTATTAAGTACAGTCCTCTCTCGATTAGTCAGTCAGGAGGTTGAGCATGGAATTTATTAAGGTAGGCGACTATGTCATTAATGCTCGTTTTGTCACCCATGTAGAGCTGGAGTCGCCTGAAGGTGTGAACGTCCACGTAACGGAGGAAATCTATAATGCTCTTCGAGAAAAGGAGCAACAGCCCGATGAAGATGACGCAAACGCTCTGGAAGGTGATACTGAGTAATTCCCCCATCCTTCGAAAAGTGTAATAGCGTTCTAAGATTAACCAAAACCTATAGATATACACATTGACATGGGTCTACAAATGTGTATTAGACTTTAATTGGACTTATGAGCTTCTGGAGTCTCATAGTCTAAAGTTTGACCTGAGTTTTTCACCCAGCTTCAAAATATCAAAATTAACTATGGCTTGTGAGTCAATGTGGTATCGTCAACATCAGGCCGCTCCTGGGTGAGCGGATACTCAAGTGGTTGGGTTTCAGGTGTCTTAGCTGCATCTCCGTGGGATTCAGGAACAATCTCTAAATCAACGGGCTCTTCATTCCGAGGGGAACGCCATCGATCTAGAACGTCCTTAATCAATACTTCTTGCGTCCAAATCTGACCGACAACTGCCAGGGGGATAGCTAGCAACAACCCCAGAAATCCAAAGACAGTGGCAAAAAATAACTGAGATAGTAAGACTCCAGCTGGCAGAAGCGATACCTGTTTTGCCATTACTAAGGGTGTTAGCACATGACTTTCCAGGATGTGAGACCCAACATAAAGAGCCAACACTCCTAAAGACTTCCAGGCACCATAGGAGCCATCTAGTAGGGCGATGATCATTGGTGGGATCACACTTACTGTCGGGCCAATGTTGGGAATAAACATCAGCAGACCAGCCAAAATTCCCTGTGCCAGCGCCAACTTAATTCCCAAAGCCCACAGACCAATTACACTAAAAATGCCAATTGTCGTCATGTTGAAGACAACACCTACGAACCATCCCCTTAAGCCCACCTCACATTTGTCCAAAATTCCTTCCACCCGTCGTCGGTAAAACGAGGGAAATAGTCGTACAAATGTTCTGCGGTAAGCCAGTGGCTCAAATAATAGCATTAATGTAAAAACTATCACCAGCAACACATGGAGGACAACTGCCACCGAGTTGGAGACAAAGGCAAAAGATCTCCCTACCAGTTCATTAGCTAAAGGCTGAATTTGTTCGCTAATGCTATCAATATCTGGTAAATAGGGAAGAAGAGGGGCGGGGACTGAAGCTCTGATCTGGTCAAGCCAAGCGTTCAATCGCCTCAAACCTTTGGGGAGTAGCACTGCCAGTTGTTGAAACTCACCAGCCAGAGGCACAACAATCAACCAAAAACAAGCTGTGAGGAAGGCTATCAAGAGAGCAATCGATAACAAGACTGCCCATAATCGCCGTATCCCCCTGCGTTGCAACAGGCGCACAAACCTGTTGATTGTAGTAGCCAGCACAACCGCAGCAAACACAAGCAAGAGTACGTGGCGAATTTCCCAGAGAATGTATAAAGAGATGGCTAAGACTAAAATGCCGATAGCTTGACCTAGATTCAAGTTAGAACTCCTGGCTGTGATTCTTGGTCGCCGCCCTATGTAGCTCACCAACCGAAAATTGACTGGTTGAGATAGATTTGAGGATAAGGGGACAAGGGGAATACCCACACCCATCACCCCATTTCTCTACTCGTCAAAGTTGTCTCGGCGGACTACTAGATTAGCCGATATTTGCTGCTTCGCCTAGATTGAAAGTAAGGTTTGAGCGGTTAATGCAATATTTTAAAAAATTTTTCCTGGTAAACTGCCCCACCCATAATAGGGGATGGGGAGGAACTTTCATGAAGCTTTGCAACTAGCGCTACTAAATAGTACCAGAAAGCCGCTCAATCTAGCTCTTGTGGCCCAAAGGTACGCCACAAGAGCGCGATCGCCACAATCAAAGTCGGCAGCAACACGGTCAGCAGTACATTTGTCGGTGTAGGGACAATGTCCAGAGTCGGGCCACCGTATTTGATTAAAATAGAAAGCCCAGCAGAGAGGAATAGCACTTTGAGGACGAATCCAGCCTGAGTTGCCATAAAAGTTAATACAGGGATTGTACGGCAATACTGATTTAAGTAGGGTAGACACCGAACCAAGGCGAGCGCATCCCTTTATCTACAATAGCTAACAGAGCCTAGCGATTCTGCCCAATTCCCATGCTCTACTTGCCGGTGACGCTGCTGCTGTTTGTACTGTTATTGCTGCTACTCCTGTTTCTTTGGTTGCCCTTGGGGATTGACATTGTGGATGTCGCTGTTGTCAAGTTGGGATTTACTTCCAATGTGGCTTTGTCATTACTAACATGGAGCTATCTTGAATGCCTGTTGAAAAAAATAATAAACGCCCTCTGAAGACGCCTCAACCAAGGCAGTTAGGGGGTAGTTTACTGATGCTGCTCACGGTGCTTTTAGTGCTAAACTTGATTGTTCCTGTTCTTTTGGCACCTCGGTATCCGCAGGTAGCATACAGCGACTTTATCAAGCAGGTAGAAAAAGATAAAGTTGCTCAAGCGGTGGTTGGTAATGAGCAGATTAAGTATGAGCTAAAACCCGATGCTTCTGGGAGTCAATCAGCACAGAAGCGGATATTCGTTACCACTCCGGTAGCACCCGACCTAGAGCTACCCAAGATTCTGCGATCGCACAACGTAAAATTTAGCGCTCCAGAACCTGACAACAGTGGCTGGATTGGTACACTCCTGAGCTGGGTGGCTCCACCCGTGATTTTCTTCGGTATTTGGGGCTTTTTGATCAATCGACAAGGTGGTGGTGCAGCTGCTTTAACAGTGGGCAAAAGTAAGGCGCGTATCTACTCAGAAGGCAGCACTGGTGTGAAATTCAGTGATGTTGCCGGTGTGGATGAAGCCAAGCTGGAACTGCTAGAGATTGTCGATTTTCTAGCAAATAGCACCAAGTACTCCCGCCTGGGAGCAAAAATTCCCAAAGGTGTCCTATTAGTAGGGCCTCCAGGAACTGGCAAGACGCTGCTGGCCAAAGCGATCGCTGGTGAAGCTGGTGTCCCTTTCTTCAGCATCTCCGGTTCTGAGTTTATCGAGTTGTTTGTCGGTGTAGGAGCGGCACGAGTCCGCGATTTGTTTGAACAAGCTAAGCAACAAGCTCCTTGCATTATTTTCATCGACGAGTTAGATGCCCTCGGCAAGTCTCGTGGCGGTGCCAATGGCTTTATGGGTGGTAATGATGAGCGGGAACAAACCCTCAACCAGCTCCTTACCGAGATGGATGGTTTTAGCGGCAATACCGGCGTCATTATCATTGCCGCTACCAACCGTCCGGAAGTGCTAGACCTAGCATTACGGCGTCCGGGTCGATTTGATCGGCAAGTGGTTGTAGACCGCCCAGATAAAATTGGTCGAGAAGCAATTCTTAATGTCCATGCTAGAAGTGTCAAGCTAGGAAATGATGTCAACTTGACAACCATTGCTGGTCGTACTCCTGGCTTTGCTGGTGCGGATTTAGCCAACCTAGTGAATGAAGCCGCCCTCCTGGCAGCACGTCAAAATCGCGATGCTGTGGTTATGGCCGACTTCAACGAAGCAATTGAGCGGGTTGTTGCTGGTTTGGAGAAGCGATCGCGGGTTCTGAATGAGCTTGAGAAAAAGACTGTTGCCTATCACGAAGTTGGTCATGCCATGATTGGTGCTTTGATGCCGGGAGCAGGTAAGGTCGAAAAAATCTCTATTGTGCCTCGCGGTGTGGGAGCACTAGGCTATACCCTCCAGATGCCAGAAGAAGACCGATTCTTGATGATCGAAGATGAAATTCGCGGTCGGATTGCCACTCTCTTGGGTGGTCGATCAGCTGAAGAGTTAATCTTCGGTAAGGTGTCTACAGGCGCGAGTGATGATATCCAAAAAGCAACGGATCTGGCTGAACGAGCTGTTACACTCTATGGCATGAGCGATGAACTGGGGCCAGTTGCTTTTGAGAAGCCTCAACAACAATTCTTGGAGGGTTTCAGCAGTCCTCGCCGTTCGGTTAGTCCCAAGGTGACTGAGGAGATTGATCGGCAGGTGAAGGACACGATTGATCGAGCACATCATATTGCGCTCTCCATCCTGGACAAGAATCAGGATTTGCTAGAGGACATGGCACAGACGCTGTTACAACAAGAAGTTCTCGAAGGTGCGGCACTTGGAAAGCACCTCAATCTAGTGAAAGCGCCAGCTGAGTTAGAGGAATGGTTGCGTACTGGCAAGCTTCCCGAAGGGACAAAGTTGATGCAAACGACTCTAGTTTGATCACCTTTGTTGAGATTTGAGGGGTAGTACGAGCCGGATATCTCGTGTCGTGAGCGAGACGCTCACACTACCAATCCCTCATTTCCAGCATGACAGATTACTAGTTGCCAGACCCGTCACCTTGTACGCGGGGTAGTTGACTCGGAAATTCTAATTCTGTACTGCTACAGATTGTTTCCAAATTAGCAACTCGTTGCTCCAGTTGCTTCATACTAAGGACTTCCACCTGCTTATTGGCGGGTGTCCCGTTCGGTACTCCCCAAACAACAGCCGTGCCAACCGTAGCTCCAGCGATCGCTGCCAAAGGGAGAATCCCCAAACTAGTCCCTGCAATAGCTACCAAAGGAATGCAAAGTCCCAGCATGACAGTTGAAAAAAACCAGACGATTGCCACAGCACCAAGTCGAATACCGTAATTTGCCATGCGTTCTCCTTCAACTTGTTACAAATTCACGCTCAGCTATTTGTTTACGTGGACGCAGTAGTATTCTACTTCGCATCGCCCCATTCTGCTGGAATGTCCAATATCCGCAGGATGCCTATTTTACTTCTAGTGTTGTGAGAGGTTTGCTAAACGGGCCAATATTGTGGATCTTAGGGTATAGCTGGCAGCTGAACAAGCTTTGAATCTTTGAACAGACATATGAAACGGTGACGTCAGACTTACCCCGTATGTATCGAAAGGAAAAAGTCTGGGGTCTTTACCAACAGTGCTAATTTTTCAGGTTGCTGCCACTGGCCAGAATCAGAAGGGTTACCATCCGCCCTTAGGCACTGATGATATTTCTGCATCCTCTCGTGCTCCTAGTCATACCAGCTTTGTCACTCTCGCAGGGCTTTGCTGATATTTGTTAATCCTTTCTGAATCTGATTTGACTGTTCGGTGACTGCGGGAACAGAGTCAGCTGAGACAGGGGTGGAATTGAAAAGCTCCCCTGTTAGGGCCGCAGCTCCTAAGACATATAAGCCTAGGCTGATGCCTAGTAACCATTGCTCCTTCATCAATTGTCTCCTCTTCTTAATATTTTCTTCAACTATTCGATATTACGAAAGC
>CAZZWA010000139.1:0-5529 GCA_964657555.1 uncultured Microcoleus sp. | reverse complement strand
GTAGAGTAGCAGCAATTTTTATGAGTTACTACGTTATCTATGACGGTAATTGCCATCTCTGTGTCACACTGGTGCAATTGCTGGAGAATCTGGATCGGGGGCAGCTGTTTCAGTACGCACCTATGCAAGACCAAGAAACTTTAAATCGCTGGGGTATAACACCCCAAGACTGCGAACTGGGCATGATTTTGATTGATCAGGATGCACCCCAGAAGCGGTGGCAGGGTAGTAATGCGGCTGAGGAGATTGGCCGTCTGCTGCCAGGAGGCAATGTATTTGTAGCTGCCTACCAAGCTTTACCAGGAGTGAAGTGGGTGGGCGATCGCGCATATGAACAAATTCGTGACAATCGCTATACGCTCTTCGGCAAACGCTCCTTCACTTATCAATCTGTTTATCCAGTTGGTTGCTCAACAGGCAATTGCTCTAATTAGCTATGCGGAACCGTTGAACAACTCAAATACCTGTCGGCAAAAGTGTTTTAGCTGCTCTGTGACTTCTGATACTGGCTGAGATGCCCCCACAGCCTGCCATTCCTCAACTGTTGAAAGTCGCCATTGTTTGCCCTGATGATCGAAACCCTCCACTTGCACACCGATGGCTCGACGAGAGCTGGTCAAAGGGTCTTCGTAAAAACGGATCTGAACCAGGATGCTGCGGCTCTGGAACCGTCTGCTCCAGCCTGGGAAATGAAAGCCGATATCAATGGAATCGGGATCGACTAGCTCTTTTGTGTTAGGGTCGTTTACCCAGGGTTTCAAATCGGCTTTAGCGTCAGGGAACTCCGATTTGAAGAGATTAACAACGGCAGCAATCTTACTGGCAAATTCGATGTTTGTGGCCTGTTCTGCTGCATTCACTGAGTTTTTTTTCCTTATCTTTGAGATGAAATATCAGTAATTTTGGTGCTTTATATTATCAATAATGGTCTTAATTTGGCAACTGTTTGGCATCCTTCTAAAGATTTATCCATTGTGGCTGCAAAAAAAATGTAACCAGCGATACTGAGTTCTGACTGTACCCTATACATATTTAGACAGTAGAAGCAGCAGAGCGCTAAAGTTAAAGATTGCCACAAGCTCTTAAATACCCTTGTGGGAGGCATCATCCATGCTAATTCTTTTCTCCTTAACTCTGTTTGTCAGCGCCTTCCTGCTATTCTGGGTGCAGCTGATGGTTGCTAAAATGATTCTGCCTCTGTTAGGCGGTTCTCCATCGGTATGGAACACTTGTCTATTCTTTTTTCAAGCCACTTTATTGCTTGGTTATGCCTATCCCCATCTCACAATTGGTTGGTGGGGCAGCCGTCGCCAAGCCGTCATTCATAGTCTTCTACTTTTCCTGCCACTACTCTTTTTACCGATCACCGTAGCTAAAGGTTGGATTCCACCTGATGATGCCAATCCCGTCCCTTGGTTATTAGTACTGCTGTTTCTATCTGTCGGCTTGCCCTTCTTTGTTGTTTCTACCAGTGCCCCTCTGGTGCAGAAGTGGTTTGCTGATACAGAGCACCCAGATAGTTCTGATCCTTATTTCCTGTATGCCGCTAGTAATCTTGGCAGCATGTTAGGAGTGCTCAGTTACCCAATTCTAATTGAACCGAATTTTTCTCTAACATATCAAAGTTGGTTGTGGGCAGCAGGTTATGGCTTATTGATTTTACTGACTTTAGGATGTGCTGTCTGCTTGTGGCGAAAGGGGTTAAAGGTTGAAGCTTCTAACCAACAACCTCAACCATCCAACTTGCAACCTGTCACTAAAGAGAAACAGGCTCAATGGGTACTACTCTCTTTCCTACCCTCCAGTCTCCTTTTAGGAGTTACTACCTATCTAACGACAGACTTAGCCGCTTTTCCACTGCTATGGGCTGTACCTTTGGCTATTTATCTATTGACGTTTATTTTGACTTTTACCCGTAAACCGCTATTGCCGCATAACACTTTAGTAGCACTTCTACCTTTATTGTTGACTCCACTGATAGTTTTATCTTTGCTCAAGGTAATGCAGCCTGTTTGGATATTGCTTCCCCTGCATCTAGTCGGATTCTCGCTCGTTGCTTGTGTTTTTCATGGACAACTAGCTCAAAGTCGCCCTAGCCCCCAGTATTTAACAATTTTTTATTTTTGGATTTCTCTTGGTGGGGTTTTGGGAGGATTATTCAATGCGATCGCTGCACCCCTAATATTTTCCTCTGTTCTAGAGTACCCTCTGGCTATGGGGCTCTGTCTGCTCATCCTAAAAAGCACATTTTCTGAAGAAGTAAAAATTCAAAATGTTAAAAAATTTGACATATCGCAGACTTTACCGCTCAGTATAGGCCTCTTACTTGGCTCTCTGCTTGTTGGTTTTCAGATTAAATCATTTAATAACAACCTGGTGGGCAGCCTTTTTGCCTTAGGCATTCTTGTTACCCTACGTTATGCCTTTACGCTACATCTAGTAAGGGTTGGCATTGGTATAGTCTTGATTGTGCTATTGAACCAATTTTACATACCAAGCATGGGTGCAATACTCGTCACCGAGCGCAGTTTCTTTGGCGTCAACCGAGTTTTGCATGACCAGCGCGGAAACTACCACATTCTGCTGCATGGCACTACTGTACATGGGAAGCAAAGTCTTGATTCACAAGGCCGCGATCAACCTTTAACTTACTTTTATCCTACTAGCCCAATTGGTCAACTATTCAAATCTTTTAAGGGTGATCGCCGGGAGATTTCCTCCCCGAAATATCCATCGCATATTGCTGTGTTGGGTTTGGGAATTGGCACCCTCGCTGCCTATGCAGAACCCGGACAACAATGGACATTCTATGAAATAGATCCGACTGTTGAAAAGCTAGCGCGTGACAGTCATTATTTTACCTTTTTACAAGAATCGAAAGCACCATGGTCTATCGTTTTAGGCGATGGACGTCTCAAACTGGCAGATGTCTCCAACAATCACTACGACCTGATTGTGATGGATGCTTTTAGTTCTGATTCAATCCCCATTCATCTAGTAACGCGAGAAGCAATCCAGCTATACTTGAGCAAGTTAACAAAGCAGGGCTTACTAGTAATTAATATTTCTAACCGTTTAATCGATCTTGAGCCTGTAATAGGTGCTTTAGCACATGATTTAGGTTTATCTACCCTAAGACAGTTAGAAAAGGAGATTTCTGACAGGGAACGAGCAATGGGTAAATCTCCTTCTCATTGGGTGTTGCTTACCCGTGATCAGCGCGATTTTGGTAGTCTCGTTGATGATTCCCGTTGGCAACCAATTCCCAAAACTTTAAATGCTCCTCTATGGACGGATGACTTTTCTAATATATTTCGTGTACTGCGTGTCTTTCAGTAATATTAAGAGTTCGATAAAAACCCCTCTCTTTGTTGCTTGAACTTTTGTTCATCCTTGAATGTCTATTGCTCCGTAACTATGAATCATAAACATTTTTAAAACTGATATCACACCAAAGGCTGATTAAAGTTCTTTTGTTGCTTGACAAGATTGCTTCATAATGCATATCAAAACTCAGCAAGTGCAAAAGGTAAAAAAATGATCAAATCTTGGATGGTTATTGGAGGTGTGACTTTTTTAGTCGCCTTAGCCAGCTTCTTGATTAGACCCCGCGATATTCCATGGGTCGAACGCCTACGCTTACCTAAATGGCTGTTCTTTGAGCCTGCTATCCCCTTGATTTGGACAGTAATTTTTATTTGCGGTGCCAGCTCAGCTGTGATCATCTGGGAAAAAGATCCAGGCAGTGTAAGAACTTGGTTGCTGATGGGATGGTACCTATTGTTAGAAATTGTTACCGTAGCTTACATTCCTGCTACAGTTAGACTCAAAAGTCTGACTGTAGGTACTATTCTAGGAGGAACTGGTGCAGTCATAGGAGTTCTGCTAACTCTGGCTGTTTGGCCAATTTCAGGATTGGCTGCTCTGTTGCTACTCCCTTATGTAATTTGGAGCCCGATTGGCACTTATGCTACTAGGGAAATGATTGACCTCAATCCTGAGTCTGCATAAGATGGGTGTCATTAAACAACCCTTTTGATTTCCTTCCCGGTCTGAAGATTACCTATCGACCCTTTACCTCTTGGAGTGGGAAAGGAGTAAGGTCAGTCATAGGTAAACTAAGAATGTGGTCTTTATCTTTTCCAATTACCAATTCCTGACTGAGCGCTAGTTATGGCAGTTGTAACAGATCCTAACTATTGGGAAAAGCGATACCAAGAAGGAAGCACTCACTGGGACTTGGGTCAGGCAGCTCCACCGTTTATGAGCCTACTGAATCTCCCGGCGGCACCGACACCGGGTTGTGCTGCGGTTCTCGGTTGTGGTCGCGGTTATGATGCCTTGCTGTTTGCAGAGCGAGGATTTGAGGTGATAGGTTTTGATTTCGCTCCCTCTGCCATTGCCACAGCAAGGTGTCTTGCTCAAAATGCCAATAGCACAGCCCGGTTCCTCCAGCGCGACATTTTTGACTTAGTAGATGAGTTTCCCAGATATTTTGATTACGTGGTGGAACACACCTGCTTTTGTGCACTCGCCCCAGAACAACGTCCAGCTTACGTGCAATTAGTGCGCTCTATTTTGAAGCCCAAAGGAAAACTCATTGGCCTGTTTTTCACCCACAATCTACCAGGAGGCCCACCCTTCGGCTCAACACCCGCAGAAATTTACCAAGAATTTGCGGCAGATTTTGAGATTCTTGCCCTAGAGCCAGTGAAAAATTCGGTACCAGGGCGTCAAGGTGAAGAGCATTTGGGTCGCTTTCGCCTGAAGTAACGCTCCTAAGCCGAAACTCTTTAATAACTAATGTTAAAATTTATAAAGAATATTAAAAAAATTGTGAAAGCTAATGAATAGTTCCAGCATAGAGCAACTGGCAACCCAGCTAGAGAGCCCCAACTCGCGCGATCGCATGTTGGCACTTGCCCATCTGCGCGATGTGCCACCGATCGAGGCTGTGCCTTTGATTAAAAAGGTTTTAGAGGACGAAAACTTGCAAGTGCGCTCTATGGCAGTGTTTGCACTGGGTCTAAAACCAACAGAGGAATGCTATCCGATTCTGGTGGAATTGCTGCAATCAGACCCAGACTACGGCATTCGCGCCGACGCTGCTGGTGCCTTGGGCTATCTGGCTGACTTAAGAGCCTTTGAACCCCTAGTGCGAGCGTTTTACGAAGATACAGACTGGCTAGTGCGCTTTAGTGCTGCTGTGTCTCTAGGTAATTTGAAAGATCCGCGAGCTTATGATGTCCTGATCAGAGCTTTAGAAAGCGACGAAGTGGTATTGCAACAGGCGGCGATCGCAGCTTTGGGTGAAATAAAAGCGGTAGAAGCTGTAGATAGCATCCTCCGCTTTGCCCAATCTGAAGATTGGCTTATCCGTCAGCGTCTAGCTGAAGCTTTGGGTAACCTCTCCAGTCCCAAGAGTATCTCCGCACTGAAATACTTAGAAAAAGACAGCCATCCTCAAGTTTCTGAGGCGGCGAGAATCTCCCTTAAGCGATTAGATGATATCAAAACTGAAAATTGACC
>CAZZWA010000138.1:5710-13412 GCA_964657555.1 uncultured Microcoleus sp. | reverse complement strand
GCGATCGCCCAAATCTTTAGTTTGGAATAGTTGATATTTCTTAAACCAAGCCACCTGTAGCCCGAATAGTCTGTGCAGTTAACCATCGACCGTCAGAACTGCATAAAAATGCCACAATATCGGCAATGTCCTCTGGTTCACCAAGGCGACCCAGAGGAATTTGCTGTCTTGCGTGTTCGCGGATGTTCTCTGGAACAGTGGCGAATAGGCTTTCTGTCTGTGTCAACCCCAGCGCTACATTATTTGCTGTAATTCCACGCGCTCCCAGTTCTTTGGCCAGACACAGGGTAAATTGGTCATTTGCAGCACGACTGCCGTTATTTAGACCAGCCATAGCGAACGGCATAGATGTGCCAGCGACACTGATGTTCACTATGCGCCCATGATCAGTTATGTGCCGTGCTGCCTCTTGAAGTACGAAGAATGCCCCCTTGGTGTTGATTGAGAAAATCCAGTCAAATTCCTCTTCACTCACCTCTGTATGGGGTTTGAAGATACCAACAGCTGCATTATTAACCACAATATCAAGCCGTCCGAATGTATTGAGTGTTGTGGCAAACAGTTGCCGAATGTCAGCGACACTTGAAATATCTGCCTGCACAGGAAGTGCTTCACCACCCGCTTGTTTAATTTTCTCAACCACTTCTTGCGCTTTATCAACCTGCTGAGAGTAGTTCACGACAACAGTTGCGCCGTCAGCACTCAGGCGTAGGGCGATCGCACGACCAATCCCACGAGAAGCACCTGTAACAATAGCCACTTTACCTTTGAGACTCATGGTTAACTCCTTTCAAACACAAGATATCCTTTACACTTCGCTATTCTGAACTAGCTGCCAAATTGTATAAAAGTGGTTTTAGTGGATACATTGTCTAATCTATTGGACAATAAGAGCATGGATGACCTAAATGCCGTTTTCCTGTTTATCAAGGTGACTCAGCAGCAAAGTTTTGTTGGTGCTGCGCGGGTGCTGGATGTTCCCAAGTCAACTGTCAGTCTCAAAATCAACGAGTTAGAGCAAAAGCTAGGAGTCCGTCTGTTTCATCGCACCACAAGACGAGTGTCACTCACAGAGGCAGGCAGAATCTATTACGAGAATTGTCTGCCAATTGTGGATGCGCTTGATGAAGCCAATAGTGCGATCGCTAGCTTGCAAGGCCAACCTGTTGGTGTTCTGCGCCTCACGGCTCCCATTCTGTTTATACAGCAATTTTTAGCCCCAATCTTGCCTGAGTTTCTAGTAGCTTATCCAGATTTGAGGGTGATACTTTTTGCGTCTAACGAGCGAAAAGATTTGATCGAAGAGGGGTATGATTTGGCGATCCGAGTGGGGGAATTAGAAGATTCCACATTTATCATGCAGCACATATCCCACGTCTGCCTCAGACTAGTGGCAAGCAAGGCTTACCTAAAATTACATGCACCCCCTACCAAGATTGATGAGCTTAAAGAACACAGCCTTTTGAGTACCTCTAGAAAAAGCCAGAACAAACCCACATGGATTCTGGAAAACGATCAACACGAAACCTACTCGATTCAGTTTCAACCCAGATTAGTGGCAAATGATATGACACCTATTTATCATGCCGTATTGACAGGATTAGGTATTGGGTTGCTGCCGGAATTTCTCTGTCGCTCTGAATTGGGGATTGGGGCTTTGGTAAAAGTCTTACCAACCTGGTCGTCTCTGCCGATTCCCATTAATGTCATCTACCCCAGCAGAAAATACTTACCTAAGAAGGTGATAGTTTTCCTAAATTTTCTTATAGAAAAAATAGGGGTTGAGCCAAGATAGAGGAATATCTAAGCAAGGTTAATGGGAATTTCAATAATAAATTCCGTTCCTTTACCCAACTCTGAATGACACTTGAGCTGACCATTATGGATTTCAGTCACGATTTGATAGCTAATAGATAGTCCCAAACCCGTACCTTTACCCATAGGTTTTGTGGTAAAGAAGGGGTCAAATAACTGAGGTATCAATTCCTGTTGTATACCTGGCCCATTGTCTTTAATCCGAATTGCCACTCTACATTCATCTAGCACAGAGGTGCGAATCTGAATGACGTTGGGGTTTTGCTCGATCTCAGTATAGGTACGGTGTTCGTTGTACTCATCAAAAGCATCAATGGCATTGGCAAGAATATTCATGAACACTTGGTTCAACTGTCCGGGATAGCACTCTACAAGTGGTAAGTCGCAGTATTCTTTCACAACCTGGATAGTAGGACGTGAGGGTTGCTTTTTGAGGCGATGTTGCAAAATCATGAGAGTGCTATCTAGCCCTTCATAAATATTGAATTGCTTGGCCCCAGCTTCATCCACTCTGCTGAAGTTACGTAACGACAACATGATGTCCCGAATCCGATCAGTTCCTACTACCATAGAAGACAGCATTTTGGGCAAGTCAAGAGCCAAGAATTCTAGGTCAATGTCCTCTGCATGCTCTTGAATATTGGCGGGGGGATCAGGAAAATGCTGCTGATAGAGTCGCAGGTGGGAAAGGAGATCGGAGGCATACTGAATAGCGTAGTGTAGATTGCCAGAAAGAAAGCTAACAGGATTATTCACTTCATGGGCAACTCCAGCAACAAGTTGCCCTAAACTGGAGATTTTTTCAGTTTGAACAAGTTGAGCTTGAGTGGCTTTAAGTTTGTGCAGCGATCGTGCTAATTCTTCTGCTTTAGACAAGCTCTGTGTGTAAAGTTCAGCTTGATTGAGCGCGATCGCCAATTGCGCCATGACTAGCTGTAGCATTTCTACTTCGCCATCACACCAGGGACGCACTTCACTATGACTACAGATAATTGCACCGAGGGCACCTTTAAGAGATTGCATCGGCATCACTAGCACAGAGGCAAAACCTAAAGAGCGAATAAACTGCTGCCACACGAGGTCGTTTGCCTTCTCTACATCATCAACTCGCAGCATTTCCTGGCGAAGGATTTTTTCTGACAGTGAGCCGATTTTGCTAGCCAAGTAGTGCCCTGTGCCATCTGGAAGTGCTGGATTGCGAGCCTCCTTCACCACCTCCCAATAGGGTTCTGCTGCCTCAGAGTGGTACCAGGCAAAGTGAGTGTGATCGATTTGCAAAAGTTGCTGGATTTCTTGCACTGCTCTTTCTAGAATCGTATCAAAATCTAGGGAATTACGGATATGATTAGTGAGACAATTGAGCAGTTTTTCTCGCTGAACTTGCTGCCTCAGTTGAATTTCTGATTGCCTGAGAGCTTCTTCTACATGCTTACGAGGGGTAATGTCAGTGACTGCAATCAGCGCATAACGAGCAGTGCCATCGGCTGATAGCAGGGGTCTTTTTACTGTCTGCGCCCAAAAGACTTTGCCTGACCTATTAGTCACAGACTCCTCTGGAATAAACTGCTCCTGCAACGTGGTCATCACTTCTCGGTCTTCTCGGAGGTATTGTTCCACTTCCTCTGAGTTGGGGTTAAAATCTGCATCTTTTTTGCCTATAAGGTCTGCAGGTGATGTGCCGTAGACGTCTGCTAAAGCCTGATTAGCCATCACAAACTTGCCTTCCCAGTCTTTGACAAAGATCCAGCTGGGAACAGTATCAATGACTTTCTGAAGAAATTCCTGCTGCTGTCTTAAGATCAGCTCAGCCTGTCTGCGCTCTGTCACATCACGAAAGATAAAACAGAACACCTCTGTTCCACCGTAAGAAATTAAATTGGCACTGATCTCTGCATCAATAACTGAACCGTTCTTATGAAGATGTTTCCCTTCTTTTTGAAAGTTACGTCGTTCCCGCAGGATACGTTGAATAAAGCGATCAACCTTTTTAGATTCAACTGCAAAAATCTCGTAAAGGGTCAGATTCAGTATTTCTTCACGGGTGTAACCAAGTGATAGGCAACAGGCAGCATTAGCTTCCAAAATGTGGAGTGTTCCTACATCAACCAGAAAAATACCATCTGAAGCTTTTTCTACAACAGTGCGATAGCGTTCTTCATTCTCTCGCAGCGCCTTAATTGCTCTGGCACGTTCGGTAATGTCTAAACCCAGTGAAGCAAAACCGACTAGCGCCCCGTTGCTGTCAATCAAGGGTGTCGTGTACCAATCGCAAACAATGATTTTGCCATCTTTAGTAATATTCTCGTTCGTACTTCGATTCCCACCTATAGCTATCAATTGATCGATGACCTTGACTCGGTTGGACTGCTCAAACTCACCTTTAGGCACGATCAGCCCATTGGCATGATTACCGAGCGCTTCAGTGCGGCTATAGCCAAAAATCTTTTCTGCAGCTGGGTTCCAATCAATGACTTCAAAGTTCGGACTCCACTCAATCACTGCTAACTGAGTCTGCTGGAAAAGCAGTGAGAGTCTGAGTTGCGATTCCCTAAGTTCTGCTTCTACCTTTTTACGCTCAATAATTTCGCATTTTTGTTGTTCAATAGCACGGCTTAACTGGGCAGTGCGCTGTTGTACCCTACTTTCTAGCTCTTGTTTTGCTATTTGAAGTTCTACCTCGGCAATTTTACGTGCTGTCACGTCCATTACCAGCCCATCCCAGAGAATCTCCCCATTGGCTTGCAACTCCGGTCGAGAAGCTCCTTGCAGCCACTTGAGTTGACCCGATGGTGTTGTGATCCGACCTTCCCAATGCCAGGGTTGTAAAGTTTGAGCAGAGAGGGAAAGAGAGTCTTCAAAGCTTTGGCGGTCATCAGGATGAATGCAGTCGATGATTGAAGTTGCATCCTGCTGAATCACCTCTGACGGCAATTCATAGATTTCGTAACAGCTAGGACTGACGAAAGGGAACGATATAGAGCCATCTGTATTCCTACGGAATTGATAGATCATTCCTGGGACATGGGCACTTAATTTCTGAAATCTCGCTTTGCTCTGCTGGAGTGCTATCTCTGCGGCTTTACGCTCTGTGAGTTCCTGCTCTAGTTGTGCATATAAACTAGACTGCTGAATGGCGATCGCTACATGAGTCGCTAGCTGTTTGAGTAAATTCACTTCGACCTGTTGCCAATCTCGTGGTGCTTGACACTCATGAGCGCACAACAGTCCCCATAAGTTTTCTCCTTGGATAATTGGTACTATCAAGTTGGCGCGTACCTGAAACTGCTTGAGAAAGTCAATATGACACGGTTGCAGTCCAGCTACTTCAATATCAGCGACAGCCTGAACCCGACCGTTTTGATAGGCGTGAACGTATTTTTCCCCGAAGCAGTGATCAGTGGCTGTTGTTCCTAAAACTTTCTTCCAGGAGGAGGCGACAGATTCTACGGCGACGCTACCAGTCCAGTTGGAATTGAAGCGGTAAATTAGCACTCGGTCTGTCTTTAAGACCTGTCTCACTTCATCCACTGTCGTTTGTAAAATTTCATCCAGTGTCAATGACTGGTGAATCCGAGCTGCAATTGAGCGCACCAGATGCTCTCGTTCAATTTGTCGTCGCGACCTCACATTAACAGGACGACAACTGGTGACTCTCTCGGCGTATACGAGCAAACCTCCAAGATTTTCTCTATGTATGGGTAGGTCGGTTGCAGTTTTTTCAGAGCTAGCATTCTCCTGTTGTGATTGCTCTTGCTTTGCTCTTAAGCACCAAGGTCGCACTTCCCAGTTAATCCAGTTAATTGTGCCTGGCTTAAATTCGGGTAACTCCTCTTGCCATCTCTCAACTGCTCCTGTCTGACAACGGCTGTAAATCTCTTGCCAGTGTTCCGAATCTTCTTCAAAAACCTCACAGTGGGATTTGCCAATAATATCCTGCTCGCTCAGTCCATAATCGCTCAACCAGCGCTGACTCACTTTTAGATAACGCATCTGGGAGTCTAACAGAGCGATCGCTGTTGGCATTTGGTCTATAAGTAGGTGAAATAGTTCTTCATACGGCAGGGAGATTTGCTCGCATTGAGTCGCCAGAGTGCTTGGGCTTTGAGGCGTCATGAGGTTATATTTATTAACTGCTAAACGGACACGCGCTCATTTAATTGAGTTGAATTACGGAAGCATCTCCCGTTATGAAGGACATTCTGCAAGAGACTTCGTAAACCTGATGGCACCCTGGTTGGAAAAATATTTTTACTGACGAAATTAGTAGCTTTCTTAAGAAAGGTGATTTCTCTTTGCTGTTATCCCATATTAAGCTAACCTCTGTCCAAAAGATGAGGTAACGGAGCAGAAAGTGTGCCTTTGTAAGTACAAAAGGCAATGATGGTTGTGTAAAACATGTCTTACATGTTTTACACATATATCCGGCTGAATGTTCACTAAAAAACTTCTACTTAACGTCTCAACTCTGCATTTGCTGCCTGATCATGCTCCCTGTTAAGATATTCCCTATAGTTGGGCCACTGGTCACCTAAAGACTTACATTTATATACTAAGACATAGTAATTTATACTCTGCACTACTGCAAGGCCGATTCCTATCAGTTCCCCAAAAAATTCAATATCGCACTCACTGAGTCGTCACAGAAGTTAGCTTGACGGAAGAGTCATCGCCGCTGACTGTTGAAAGTAAATAAGGTATAAAATCTCAGCATGTTTTCTCCCACAGGTGATTTGCAATTCTTAATAATTGAGGCAACGAATCACGGACTTAAGCCATTCAAAGGGTTTTACGCAGACACCGAGTACCTTACAGCCTGGAGTGGAGGAAGGTGGGTATTTTATGCAGATAGGAACTTTACCGCTCAGAAGGTATCAGAATGGATGAGTTGGTGGGAAGAGGCGGCTCAACTTTACGAATTTGTAACTTCCCAACCTCAACGTCTGGAGTCAGATTCAAATTTTGGTCAGCGGAAAGTGGTTGCCATTTCCCCTCACAATTTTTGGGGACTTGGAAACGGACGGCGTGTGGAAATTTCCCGTGCAGCCTTTGACAGCGAACTTATGGGTGGTAGCTTAGATAGCAAGGATAAACACGGAATTATTTTCTACGAGTTGGGAAGACAGGCTGGATCTCTTTATGACTTTTATGAGTATGCCGAGTACACCATTGAATCGTGGCGTCGAGGATTTCCAATTTATATGGAAAGTATTTGTAGAACGATAGTTGGAGGAATTGATTTATCTCACACTTGCTGGACAAATGATGTGGTTGAGAGATGGGAGAAAAGCTCTTTAAATTATCTGGATATTTTTGGCCCAAAAGAATTTGTCTGGAATCGGCATGGATTTGACTTGGGAATTCTCATGGGAGCTTTTCTAGTCGAATTGCACCAAAAGCTAGGAATCCATTTTATGGCAAAATTTATCCAAGAAATTCGTAATAGACCAGGAATTCCTACAAGTGCAGTAGAAGCTGCGCGTAAGGTGCAAGATGCGGCTGCCTCTGCTGCCGATCATGACTTGAAAGAGTTCTTTGTTACGCGATGGAGATGGCCAAGCTGATATGATTTTGCTTTCCGCAGAGGGACACAGATCTCATATCAGCGTATATCCGCAGTGGCAATTTTGGATTGAAGGAAGAAAATATGGGATATACCACAGAGTTTGACGGCATATTTCATCTAAGCGAGCCTCTATTCGATAGCCAAGTTCTTTATTTACTAGCATTTTCTAATTCTCGACGGGTTAAGCGAAATGTAAACGTATTGCAGAATGTTCCAGATTATGCAAGAGTTGCAGTAGATTTGCCCTTGGGTGAAGAAGGCTGCTATTTTGTTAATGAAAAATGGACAAATCCCGACTCAGATGAGTCAATAATTGACTATAAT
>CAZZWA010000138.1:0-5610 GCA_964657555.1 uncultured Microcoleus sp. | reverse complement strand
AAACTGCTAAATGGGTTGAGTCTCACCTAGAAAAATATGCTGATGGTTTGAAACAGGGATTTGAGGCAGATGGAAAAGTGCTAGAGAGTGGGGAAGTGGTGATTTGAGCTATATGAAGCTTTTAACTCAATTGTCACACATTTAGTTTACGCTTCTTAATAGAGTACTATTCAAAAATAAAGTAAAACACATGGCTGATATTGTTGATATTGCAGTTAATGCAGGTTCTTTCCAAACATTAGTAACGGCTGTCCAAGCAGCAGGTTTAGTGGATACGCTAAAAAGTCCTGGCCCTTTTACTGTCTTTGCACCGAATGACGATGCCTTTGCTAAGCTCCCGCCAGGAACTATACAAACCTTAGTACAGAATCTTCCCCAGCTAAGCAGGATTCTGACATACCACGTCGTTCCAGGTAAGTTGACTAAGGCCGATCTGGCAAAACTTAACTCTGTCACCTCAGTTGAGGGTTCACCGATTAGAATTGACTGTTCGGATGGTTTTGAGGTTAAAAACGCCACAGTTGTAGCACCGGATATTGAAGCTGATAACGGTATCATTCATGTGATTGATACAGTACTGCTGATGGGGTGATTCAGCTTTCAAATAGTAGGGTGGACATTTCCCACCCTACGACTAAATAATAGAAGCGATCGCCCCCACCCTTACCGATAATCCTGACTCTGAATATCCCGCAGACGTGCTTCAGGGCGCTTGAATCGGTCTAAATTACTTTCAAAGAAAGCCCGATTCGCTTGTAAATGCTTGGGATTTGGATCATCTAAAGGATATAGAAGCGCAGTTCGTAAAGCTTGAATCACGGCAGAGGTAACACAATACATAGAACGCTGAAAACTGATACCCAGTTGCACTAGCATATCATCTTCGCCTCGGCAGTATTTGCTGTAGTAATCTACCAAATAAGGTGGCAAGAAATGGAGCATATCCTGCATCAATAGTGTTGGGGGAATCCCTGCTGTACCTACTGGAAACACATCAGCATAAAGAATTCCATAGTGGAAGTCTTTCTGGTCGTCAGGTACTTGCTTAGCCTGAGCATTGTAAGACTTTGTACCCCGAAATGGAGCTGTGCGATAGAAAACAGCTTCCACATAAGGTAATGCTGCTTCATACAGCCACATGAAACCCTTTGATTTCGGGATAATTTCGTAACATTTTCCCCGAATGTAAACGTGATGGTAGATGGGACGACCAGCTATTGCAAAGATGCCATTGACGATAAAGTTCATCGCCTCTGGGACGCTGGTAATTTTCCCTTCGTCATAGAGGTCAGACATTTCAAAGAAAACCGGAGCCATCACTTCCCAAAATAGACCCAGATTACTGTAATAAGACATCTGACGGCATTGTTCCAAGAACATATCTGGGAACAACTTATAAAGTGCTAACATGGCTGGATTTCCTTGGAAGTAAGCCTTAATCGCCCTGTCTGCATTGGCTTTGTATTCGTCAGTATCTAAATATGGGTCAAATTGTCCACCCATGCCTCGATGCCATAACATAGCTTGCATGCAAGCTTCGGCAAACTCCATATTGATCCGGTCATGCCACAAATGGTGCAGTAATTTGGGCATTTTGAAGGTTTCACCTTTTTCCATAAATGCCAAGAGTTCGGGATGAGCAGTGGCTTCCCCCCGCCAAATCCGCAAATCGGCATCATCTCCCGCGTAGTGATTATGTAATTCCAGATATGACTGTGGTAGGAAATACTTAAATGCTGGAAATGGGTCTAAAAAGACGCGTTCAGCAATGTAGAGAAGGTCACGCCAGTAGAAATCCATTGGCACTGCATAGGCTTTATAAAGGCCAATGATTTGCATGAGATTTTCTGGAGTATCCGGTAACATTGCCCCGCCCGCTTCCAGACGGTAAAGCACTTCAGCAAACTCATGCTTAGAAGGCGGTAATTTAGTTTCAGGTTTAATTGGAGTTTGTACCATAATAAGGAAATCCAAATTTAGACAAATTATTTTTTGCAGTGTTTTTTATGGCAAGGTTGACTGGGCAGATGGTTCAATTTTTGCAGCTAATTGCTGATTGTCATTCATCGGCAGCGCCGCAACCATTGCGGCTGTGGTCGTTTCGCTCCAGCGCACCAGCCAAATAGGCTGAATGCCCAATAGTACTATGAGAGCTGTTAAAATCAGAGCTGGTGTGCGCTCCTGCCACCCCACCTTGGGATAGTAAGCTGTTTTGTTGTCCAGCTTGCCAAAACAAGTGCGGTTGAGCAGAATCACAAAGTACACTGCCGTTAAGCCACTACAGGCAATACACACGAGTGTGGCCACGGGAAAGACTGAGAAACTGCCCTGAAGCACCAGAAACTCAGCTATGAAGCCCACCAAGCCGGGGATGCCAGCGCTAGCCATACCCGCCAAAACGAGTAGAGAACTTGTGAGGGGCAAGCCCCGTTGCGGACTCAACAAGCCGTTGAGCACATCCAAGTCGCGGGTACCGACTTTGGTTTCTATGACACCTACTAGATGAAATAGCATGGCTAAGATGAGGCCGTGGCTAACCATCTGCAAGACGGCACCGAGTAGGCTTAGAGGAGTGGCAGCGGCTACGGCTAACAACACATAGCCCATATGACCGATGGAACTGTAGGCAACCATGCGCTTGATGTCTTTTTGAGCGATCGCACTCAAAGCACCATAAGCCGCACTCACCGCCCCAATTATCGCCAGTCCAGGAGCTACAAGCGCCCAAGTTTCGGGAAACAGACCCAAACCGAACCTTACCAAACCGTATGTGCCCAACTTAGCGAGTACGCCACCGAGAAGCATGGCTACGGGTGGGGAAGCCTCAGTGTAGGCATCTGGCAACCAGGTATGCAAGGGAACCAAGGGAATTTTGATTCCAAATCCCACCAACAGCATTGTCAGCAGTATCAGTTGGGCAGTTAAGGATAAACCTTGAGTAACTGAGGGGTTGTAGTCAAAGTTGGCTGCGTTACCTAACCAAGTTATACCCAAGAAGGCTGCGAGAATCAAAATCCCAGAGACAGCCGTATAAATCAGAAATTTCATGGCTGCATAAGCGCGCTTCTCTGTTCCCCCCCAGATAGCAATCAGTAGGTAAAGTGGAATCAGTTCCAGCTCATAGAACAGGACAAACAGCAACAAGTTTTGTGCTATGAAAGCCCCGGCAATTCCAGCGTTGGTCAGCAATATTAAACTGTAGTAAAGCCGAGGACGGGCAACAGTCTCACTACTGCTATATATAGCAACAAATGTCAGCAGACTATTGAGAGCAAGTAGTGGTAAAGACAGACCATCAATACTGAGGTGATAATTCAATCCTAGTGTTTCAATCCAAGGCAAAAACTCGGAGAATTGCCAGCCCGCATTGCTAATGTCAAATTTGCTTAACAGCCAAACTGTCCAAAAAATGATACTACTGCTAACTACTAAGGCTATTGTGCGTACCCGATTAGCAGGCAGAGAAATAGGCCAAAATCCAATAAAAGCGGCACCTAAAAACGGCAACCAGATTAAAGTGCTGAGCATATTATCGTTCCAGACAGGGTGAGCAGGTTGGCAATTTGATGAATAGTGATATTCAAGTTTCCAACTTATATGGGAATAACAATCAGTGAAAGATTAGACAAGAAAGGCCACGACAACAGCATTCCCAAGATAATTATTCCCAGTACGATAGTCAGTGCATAAGACTGAGATTGTCCGGAGGTGCTGTACTTCAAGCTTTGCCCACTGAAGATAGAAGCAATGCCAACAAAATTCACCAAGCCATCTACCAAGTAGTGGTCAAAGGCAGCGATCAGCCGGGAAATCAAGTCAACTCCAAAAACAATACTCACGCGGTAAAGTTTGGGTGTGTAAAAGTCGTATGCCAGCAAATCCTGTAGAGGTTTCCAAGGGAGTTGAACGGGTTTGGGCCACATCCCACCTAGATAGATGATACCGCCAATGCTGCAACCGAAAATGCTAGACCAAATTAGCAGCAGCGCCACATCTTTATTAAGATCTGCCCAGCTTGGCAGTAGTGACAAACTCTTTAAGACCAAGGGAAGATGGAGAGTGAAGCCCATCAAAACTATCATCGGCAAAGACAGCAGCCAAAAAGCCTCAGGCGATCGCGCCGACATCTGCTTGGGTTTGCCACCAAAAATTAGCCCGAACTCTCTGGTTAAACTGAAGGCTGTCAAACTATTGACTACGAGTACAAGTCCAACCAGCCAAGGTTGAGTTGAAAAGAGGCCACTTGCCAATTTTAGCAATGCCCAGAAACTGCCGAGGGGCGGAAACGCGATTAATCCCAGTGTCCCGACAATAAAGCAAAATCCCGCTACAGGGCGGCGAGACCACAGTCCACCAAGTTGGGTTAAGTCTTGGGTGACGTTATTCCAAACAATTGAACCAGTACTCATGACTAAGAGTGCGGTGGCCACAGCATGAGTTAAAACCAACAACAAAGCTGCCTCGTTTTGCTGGGTGCCTACAGCAATGAATACTAATCCCATGTAGGCGCTGACAGAATAGGATAAAGCTCGTTTGATGTCAATTTGGGCGATCGCAATTAAGGAAGCGCCAACTGCGGTCACGCCGCCAATAAATACTAAGGTAGACAAAACAAAGGGGGAGAGGTTTAAAACGGGTTGGAGCTTAATGAGTACCCAGGCTCCACTCGCTACGACCACAGAGTTCCGCAAAATAGTGCTAGGAACAGGGCCTTCCATTGCTTCATCCAGCCACAAATGCAGGGGGAACTGAGCACACTTACCCATCGGCCCAGCCATCAAAGCTAATCCCAACAGCGTTGCTGTCTTGGGCTCTAAATGAGCTGTTTGTGCCCACTGTCCTAGTTCAGTAAAATTCCAAGTTCCGGCTAGGGGTAATAGGCCAATCACCCCCATCAGCATAAATAAGTCTCCCACCCGCTTTGTTAAGAAAGCATCCCGGGCACCTGTTACCACCAAAGGCTGACTAAACCACAGCCCCACCAGCAGGTAAGTCCCCAGAGTTAAGACTTCCAGAATCACGTAGCTAAAAAATAATGAGTTGCACAAAGCTAGGCTGCACAAACCTGCCTCAAAAAGTGCCAGCAGAGCATAGAAGCGAGCCCAGCCCCAGTCCATCTCCATGTATCCCACAGCGTAAATCTGTGCTATCAAATTCAATCCAGTCACCAGAACTACCGCTCCTACCGTGACTGAAGAAACTTCTAGGGGGATGGTTAGGTCTAGATTGGCGACCTTGAGCCAGGGAATCAATAACTCTTGCGATGGCTGGTTCCATGTGCCCAATAGGACGATCAAACCGTGGATGAAAGCCAACAAGGTCATCAACAAGTTTACGTAACCAGCTGGTCGCGGCCCTGTGCGACGGATAATTCCGGGAGACCAAGGTATGGTCAAAATCGCACCTATCAAGGCATAGCAAGGGACGAACCAGATGGTCTGGCTAAGAAATTGAGCCATCGGCATTACCTAAGTATGTTGCAAAAAAATTTTCTCTTGCACCCCTAACTCTGGGGTCAAAAGTCAGAGAACACTAATTTTTAGATTCTCTTAATCTGTATGTTCTAGCGTAAGCTTTAATCTGAAAAAATGGAATTGAGTAGCTATAGAA
>CAZZWA010000137.1:0-13441 GCA_964657555.1 uncultured Microcoleus sp. | reverse complement strand
TCGCAATTACCAGACGTTGCTCTTGGCAATCCGGTAACGCTACAACAACTTTTAAGTCATACTGCTGGTCTACCTGACTATGGTAGAACCAGCGCTTATGTGGATGCAGTGCGCTCAAGTCCTAGTCAGCCCTGGTCATTGGCAACATTCCTACAGCTTGCGCAAGCGAACACTATGCGTTTTGTCCCAGATACAGGGTGGGCCTACTCAAACATTGGCTACCTACTTGTAAGGCGCATTCTTGAGAGGACGCTGAACTTACCCCTGCGGGACATTTTACAGCAACTGGTCTTTGAGCCACTAGCACTACAACACACCTTTGTCGCGGACACGCTTGAAGATGCACAAAGACTTACGCCGGGATACAGCTCCTTTTTTAGCGGCAGCCAGATGCAAGACATTTCTCGGTTCTATCATCCAGGTTGGGTAGCTCATGGAGTTGTTGTTTCCACAGCACCTGAACTCGCCCAGATTATGGAAGCTCTCTTCTCCGGTGCTATACTCAATCACACTCTTCTTGAGCAGATGCTTCTCCCAGCCTATAAACTGGGGGCACATCCCTTGTTTGCGCTGATCGGTTACTCTCTGGGACTGTTTGTCGATCTGGCCTCACCCTATGGTACGGTTGGTGGGCACACTGGCGAGGGGCCAGGTTACTCTACATCTGCCTTTCATTTCTCGAATTTAGGAGAACATCGTGTCACCCTCGTGACATTTGTTAATCAAGAGCAACATGATTTAGGTTTGCGAGTGCTGTTTGCTGTAGTTCGTACTTTGGCTGATGAGTTGCCGAGGAAACTAATCGTCTAAACGACTTTGCCTAGATTTGTCTCATCTTAGATTAAAAATTTTCTTCCACCTGAGCACTTGGTTCACTGGGATAGAAGCGATTGTCAAGAATTTGCTCAAAGGTATAAGGACAATCTTGTGGAAAAGTTTGGTAGGGCAAATTAGTCTCACCAACGGCTAATTCTATACCTCTTCTATAAGCTCTCTGGATTGGCTCTCTGAGATATGACTTTAAGCTAGAATTTTCCTCAAGTAAATCATATAGATCTATCCGTTGTACCCGAATCGTGGAAAAACAGTTACGATTACGTTGCTCCGGTTGATACTGCCATTTCAGCAGATTCCCAATCAAAACACTCAGACGAGTCCTGAGTTCCTGGCGCTGTTGTTTTCCCAACGATTCAATCTCCTCGATTAAATTTGGCAGGTCAAGTTTGCTCCACTGGCGGCTGCGAAGCAACTCAGTTTGTGCTTGCGTCCAAGCATGGAAATCTGTTTCGTAGAGACTACGCATCGTTTGATTGCTAGACTACCTAATAAAACTACGTTATCGAAAATTGGCAAAAAGCACCTAAGACAATCAATTTTAGATTTTGGACTGAAAACATTATGGTTTCAATCAAACAACCGCCTCTGGCTGAGGAAAATCGAGCACAACAAACGGTTGCCACACCGATGCCTAATGCTGAACCTGGATTCAACTGGAGGAATTGTTGGTATCCCGTTACCTTCCTGCAAGACCTGCCGACAAACCAACCTTATAGTTTTTCCTTATATGATGAACCCTTCATCTTGTTCAGAAACCAGGATGGGCGGCTTGGTTGCATGACAGATCGTTGTCCTCACCGTGCTGCTAGGCTTTCTGATGGACAGATCATCAATGGCAAGATAGAGTGCCTGTACCACGGTTGGCAATTTGATACCGATGGTCAATGTTTGCACATTCCCCAGTTACCAGCAGACGCCAAGATTCCAGTCAATGCATGTGTGCAATCATTTAAGGTTGTAGAGCACCAAGGCATTGTCTGGATATGGGCTGGGGAACCCGAAGCATCTGACGAAAAACTTATCCCAACTATAGCAGATTTGGAGAATCCGGAATTCATCGCCCTAGACTTGGTGTATGACCGTCCTTACGACCAAACCTATTTCATAGAAAATGTTCTCGACCCGGCGCACATTCCCATCAGTCACCACGGATCTGACGGCAATCGACAAAATGCTCAACCGTTAGAAATCGAAATCATCAAAACTTCGGTTGAGGGGATTCAAGGTCGGTATCGGAATACAAGGAAACCTGATGAAAGCTGGATAAATCTTGATTTCGTTGCTCCAAATATAGTCTTATATCGAGCATTTGATTTACCAAAGCCAGGGAACCATAATGGATTAGCTCTTTATTCTATCCCTTTAGGCAAGGGGCGATGCCGTGTTCTATCAAGGTTTTATCGCAACTCTTCGGCTTGGAAAATCAAGCTACAGCCTCGCTGGTTTTCCCACTGGTATCGAAACCGAGTCATTGAGGAAGATATATATATTAGCAAGGGAGTGCAGTCACAAGTCGAGCAGTTGGGACAAAGTTTAAAAGAACTATATTTGCCGCTCAAGACATCAGATATTTTAGCTATTGAGTACCGCAAGTGGCTGGATAAGTTTGGGTCTTCTTTGCCATTCTACCAAGGCTATTCTACAGCGAAGCAGGCGAATGCTCATAGTGAGTATCCGCAAAAATCAGTGCCTCTAGACCGATTCTCTCGACATACCCTGCTTTGTAGTTCCTGTAATCGAGCCTATCAGGTGACAAACAACCTGAAACAAGTGGCAGTAGGTGTCGCGATCGCTATGGCAGCTATCAGCATAGCCACAAAAGGGTTTAAGATTCAGCTCATAGCCATTTCAGCTTTTGTGTTAGCAGTCAGTTTTATGACTGTTGCTGAGAAATTCAAAACCCATTTTGAACATTCCTACAAGCGCCACTAGAGCTTCGGTCAAGTATTCAGATTTGGGTGGTGCTGGGCAGGGAAAGCAGGAGGAGGTGTACATCCAGATGTTTTCCATAGCTCCACAGAACAGTTAATTTGTCAACTTTCATTACTTGACCGACTCCATAGAAGTACTCACTTTAATCTGCCAGTTTTTATTACTAGCTTAAAGAAAACATGACGTCAAATCAACAACCGTCCCTAATTGAACAAGAGCAAGCGCCACAAACACTTTTAACCCCAAAACCTGACACTGAGCAAAGCTTTAACTGGAGGAACTGTTGGTATCCCGTTGCTTTCATTCAAGATCTGCCAAAAGACCGTCCTTATAGCTTTTCCTTGTACGATGAACCTCTCGTTTTGTTTAGAAATAAGCACGGACAGTATGGGTGTGTGATAGATCGTTGCTCCCATCGTGCGGCTAGACTCTCCGATGGACAGATTATTGACGGCAAGCTAGAGTGTCTGTACCACGGCTGGCAATTTGGAATCGATGGTCAATGTCTGTACATTCCTCAATTACCAACTGATGCCAAACTTCCAGCCACAGCTTGCATACAATTCTTTAAAGTTGTCGAACGCCAAGGCATTGTTTGGATGTGGGCTGGGGAACCAGAAGCAGCTGATGAAAAACATATCCCAACTGTAGCAGATTTAGACAATCCAAACCTTTTGATTGTGGATTACATAGCAGATCTCCCTTACGACCAAACCTATTTTATTGAAAATGCCATCGATCCAGCTCATGTCTCTATTAGCCATGATCGCACAGAGACTAATGCTAAGCGAGAAAATGCCCAACCTCTGGAAATGGAGATTGTTAAGAGTTCGGCACAGGGAATTCGAGGCAGGTATCGTAGAACGTGGCAAAACAATGCAACTTGGTCTGATATGGAGTTTGTAGCCCCAAATTTAGTGTTTTACACATTTGGCAATCTTGGCAATCAAAATGCGAGTTTTTATTCTGGAAACGCTGTATATGCAATTCCTTTAGGTAAGGGGCGTTGCCGTGTTCTGATTAGAAAATATTGGCAATTCCTCTCGTTATCTGAACAGCTTAAGCCTCGCTGGCTTAAGCACATGCATCAGAATAAAATATTGGAGGAAGATTTGCCATTTATTGTCGGCCAACAATCACAGATTGAGCGTTTAGGAAAAAATATGCAAAATGTTTACTTACCGCTTAAAACATCCGACACATTTGTGATTGAATATCGTAAGTGGCTGGATAGATTTGGGAAGTCTTTGCCGTATTTTCAGGGCTATTTCAGCTCAAAGCAGGCTTCCGATAATAGCAAATGCAATCAGCAGCCAGCATCCTTAGACAGATTCTCGCAACATACACGGCTTTGCAGTTCCTGCGAACACGCCTATCGAGTCACAAAAAGGCTAAAAAAAACATCAGTGGGTATGGCGATCGCGCTGGCAACTTTGGCCATGGTGACAGATGAGCTTGCCAGTCAAGTTATAACCATTTCAGCTTCTATATCAGCAATAATTTTGGCAGTTGTAGCTGATAAACTTAAAACAAATTTTGAATGCTCCTACACCCGCAACTCATTGCCAAACAGATGATTATCAAAACATATAGAAAGTTAATTGCCCAACAGTTCAGCCAAGATTTTAAGTCAGCTATCAAGATCGTTGAGGTAGATATTCCCACTCCTGCTGATAATGAAATTGTGATTTGCAACAAGTTTGCGGGAATTAATGGCGGATTTGATACATCGATCTGCCGGGGTGGAGTTTCTTATATCACCCTAACACCACCCTTCGATCTGGGAGTGGAAGCTGTTGGCGAAGTTGTAGCTGTAGGGCAGAATGTTGATGATTTCAATATCGGTGATGCTGTCGCCACAACCGTGCGTGGTGGAGGATATCGAGAGTATCAAGCTGTAGATTCTCACCTGAGTGTAAAAGTTCGCGCCGCAACGCCAGAGGTACTGACTCTAATGCCTACTGGTGTATCGGCTATGGTTGCATTAGAACAAGTTGGAGAGATGCGAAGCGGTGAAATTGTTCTAGTGACAGCAGCAGCAGGTGGTGCCGGACATATCGCCGTTCAACTTGCCAAGCTAGCAGGAAATCATGTGATTGGCGTCTGTGGTTCGGACGATAAAGCAAAACTTCTCACACAACTTGGCTGCGACAGGATCATCAACTACCGATTGGAAAACCTCAATAAAGTTCTCAAGCAAGAATATCCGGATGGTATTAACCTTATATTCGAGGGGGTTGGTAAAGATATGTTTGATATCTGCGTTGATAATTTAGCAGTTCGCGGACGTTTAATTGTTTTTGGCTTTATTTCTGATTATAAAAACCAGCAGGAACAAGTGTGCCAACCTCGAATTTATAGCAAGCTGCTTTGGCAGGCAGCTTCGATCCGTGGCTTTATGATGTACCATTACAGAGAATATATCCCGGCAGCTCGCGATCGCCTATTAGACCTTTTCTATACTGGTAAGATTGAAGTGGCGGTTGACTCAACAGAATTCAGGGGGATTGAGTCTATTGTTGATGCAGTAGAATACCTGCTCAATGGGAAGAATTGCGGCAAAGTAGTCGTCAGGTTTTAGTCACAATTGTATAGGAAGTATGGAAGCGATCGCCTTGGAAAACTTCACTTAAATTGAGCGAACTGTAAGAAATGAAGAAGATTGTCATTTTTAGCGGTACGGGGCTTTCAGCAGATAGTGGAATACCAACTTTTAGGGATTCGGGTGGACTTTGGGAAAATCACCCTATAGAAGCTGTTGCTTCACCTCTGGGCTGGATGCAAAACAAAGAGCTAGTGCTTGATTTTTATGCTCAGCGATTTGTGCAAATGCAGCAGTGTCAGCCGAATGCTGCTCACATTGCCATTGCTCATCTTGCGCATCTCTTCAATGTGGTATGCATGAATCAAAATATAAATACTTTGCTGGAACAAGCTGGCGCACCAGAAGTATGGCATCTGCATTGCTCAAGTACTGATATTTCCTGAGTTTCACCTGCTCTTTGTTGAATGCAAATATTTCCGACCGATTTCTTGATAATAATAATTGCGTAAGCGATAGAAAAGGGAGAAGGCGAGCAATATTCGCCTTCTCCCTTTTCTATGATTATCATTCTTATTTATATTTGTTTATACCTTTTGATATATTGACAAACTTTACTCGTTTTTAATTTTTTTCAAATGATCTCACACAAACTTCACACACTTCACACAAGAGAGGAATTATATATTTTTTTAGTAAAGATTACAGAGAAGTACTAGCGATTTATTTAAATAAATGTGAATAATGCAAGGGTAGATTGAATTAAGAGTCGGAAAAAACAAGTTTTATGAATTTTTTTCAAAAATTGGTAGCAACGGCTACTACTGGGTTGATTTGTAGCTTCATTGCCGTTGATGCTAAATTAGCAGAAGCCGCTGTTCTAACTCAAAGTACTAATCAGGTCATAAATATTGCAAATGGCGGAGATCAAATATCCTATAAACAGGTATTTAAGCAGTTTGATCCTTCACTTGGTACGTTAGAAGGTGTAAATTTAACGATTGATTGGAATGCCGAACTAAATCTAAATATTCGAGGGTGTTCTTTCCCTCTTCCATTTAGTATTTGTGATGCAGAGTTGTTGTTTGACAATTATTTTTATAATCCAGGGCAATCTCAAGGGACATTGTTTGTAGATAGTGGCATTGGGTTTGTTTCTAGCAATACGCGAAATTTTGGATATTTCAAGACACTAAGTTTTAATCCTTCTGGGTTTGTAGGTAATAGCACTGTGGTTTTAGAAGGGCTTTTACTGGCTGACTATATACCTAACCCTCGTATACCACTACTTGCGCCTTATTCAAATGCTTTGACTTCTTTAACATATTCTCCAACGTTGACGTATACCTATACTTCAGTAAAATCTGTGCCAGAATCTTCTTCAATTTGGGGTATGGCGATATTTGGAGTTTTTGGCAGTGGTTTAGTCTTGAAGAAAAATCTAAGACTTTTTGGCAAATCTTAGTAGGTCATTTATCAGAAAACCAAGCCAAATTGCTGATTGACAAATGCTCCACCACCTTAAATTGTCACCAATGACTAGCAGTGCAACTATCGAGAAGCGATCGCCAAGCCAACTCAAGTTGGTGAGCTTTGCCCCAAATGCGGCAGGCAACTACGCCCTGATGTTGTTTGGTTCGGCGAGGCAGTGGATATGAGAGTTGATGATTTGTATGAAATGGTTTCTCAGGTAGATGTATTTATCGGCGTTGGCACATAGGCTACAGTCTATCCCGCCGCCAATCTGCTGAAATTCTTTGGAAACGTTAAAGAGAAATACTTTATTGACACTCATCCAGCCTACAATGCTCTTAATGGCTTTACGGTGTATGAAGGTAAAGCTTCTGAGCGGATACCAGAACTGGTTAAATTGCTGAAAGCTCAGTTCTCACAAACATAATTGCACTTGCTTAAATTAGGGTGATGGAATATAGTTGGCGATTTCGAGTAAATTACCATCTGGATCGCGCACATAGATAGATTCTATAATCCCTAGTGCTCCTGTTCTCTTGACCGGGCCATCCACAATCTCAACACCACAAGATAAAGTGTAATCTATTACCTGGCTCAAAGGAATCTGAGTGATCAAACATAGATCTGCTGAACCTGGAGTGGGTTTTAAAGCTTTTGGCTCGAACTCTTGGCCAACTTGATGCAGGTTGATTTTTTGCTCTCCAAATTTCAGTGCTTTGCGGTGATCACCAAAGGTGACAACTTGCATTCCGAAAAGACGCGCATAAAACTCGCAAGTTAAGTCTATGCTATCAACTGTCAGAACAAGGTGGTCAATTCTATCAACTAGCATATGCTAATATCCATTGCAGTAGCAGTTACCTCAACTTTCTATGATGTCTCAGACTAACCAGGTTTATCCCGTTATTTGGCATGAAGACCAAGTTTTGTTGATCGACCAAAATCGATTGCCTGCTGAGTACAGCTTTGTGGAAATTAGCTGCTGCGACGATATGGCACGGGCAATTAAAACTATGATTGTCCGGGGTGCGCCAGCGATTGGGGTGGCAGCTGCCTACGGGATGTATCTGGGAGCACGAGAGATTCAGACGGAAGATCGCCATGAGTTTTTAACGCAACTGGAGAAAGTTGCACAGCAACTGCGGCAAACTCGTCCCACTGCGGTTAATTTATTTTGGGCGATCGCCCGGATGCTGAAAACCGCCTATGAGTCCTTGGGTACCGTCGAAGATATCAGAAGCATTTTGCTGAAAACCGCGCAGACGATTCAAGCGGAAGATTTGCAAACCTGTCAGGCGATCGGTGAGCATGGTTTAAAGGCATTGCCATCTGCACCCGACAAGCTGCGACTTTTGACTCATTGCAATGCTGGTGCCTTAGCAACAGCTGGCTATGGCACAGCTTTAGGAGTAGTACGTTCTGCTTGGTACGCTGGTCGATTAGCCAGAGTCTATGCTGATGAAACTCGCCCCCGCTTGCAAGGTGCGAAATTGACTACATGGGAATGTGTGCAAGAAGGCATCCCCGTAACCTTGATTACTGACAACATGGCAGCACACTGTATGCAACAGGGTTTGATTGATGCCGTTGTTGTGGGTGCTGACCGCATTGCTGCTAATGGAGATACGGCAAATAAGATCGGCACTTACAGTGTAGCATTGGTCGCCAAAGCTCATCATATTCCCTTCTTTGTCGCTGCTCCTCTGTCAACGATTGATTTTAAGCTAACGGATGGCAGCCAAATTCCCATTGAAGAGCGCGATCCATCTGAAGTCTACAAAATTGGAGATACGATCCTAGCTCCCGCAGGAGTAGAGTTCTACAATCCTGCCTTTGATGTGACGCCAGCTGAGTTTATCTCTGCAATTATCACTGAGCATGGGGCGGTTATCCCAGATGAGCTAGTGCAGTTTCGGGTAAAGCAGGTGGTTTAGCCATCAGCCATACTACTGGTAGCCGATCTTTTGCACTTTCAGAACTTAACTTCTTCCACCACTCTTTTTGCATAGCTTTCCCTCCCAACAACTGACCCAAAGAGCAAATTTCTGAAAATACTCCCTGTTAGTATTTGCTTTCCAAAGGAGACAGAGAGAATGCGGACGGTCATCATAAAAACGATTGATTTAAAATTGGCCTCATACAGCGCTTTTCATCTAAGTGAAGTACACTAGCCCACCCGTCTTATCAGGCACTCTCCCCTTAGTAAGGGTAGGATTGGGGAGGGGTGTACTCCATGAACTTGCAATCTGCTGTATTATCATTAGTATTAATCAATTGTTCTTTAGCTCTCAAAGGGGTATTCCCCAATTCCCAATTGCTTTAAGCTGCTCTTGAGCTGTGTCCAGAGAACTTGAATTTTTCTGTAGGACTCTTCGGGGGAAAGCTTGCCGTTAGTTTCCAAGTTACAGATGAAGCTCACCTGTTGTGCAAATTCTTGCAAATTAGCATTAAAGACTAGATTCTCTGGTTTTACCTTGCCATAGTAGCGATGGTGAGGGTAGAGAAAACGATTTTTGTCTGCCTGATTGGATTGTTCCATCACTCTCTCCTGATTGATGATTTTTAATCAACCCGCCTTAACTAAAGCGGTGCTATGTGGGTAAAGTGTGCTTGCTGCTGGTCGAGTCCGTTTGACACCTTAATATTATCCAACTGGCAAAAGGTTGCCTCAGCAGTATCACTAAACCATCGTTATAAGGAGACTAGGTAATTGCCGCAAGTGGTTCAGTGCAAAGGCTTTAAGATGTGAGAAACCGCACGACTTGCATTTTTGTCAGCAGAACGAAAGTCTTCCTCTCTGCGTCTTTTATTTGATAAACAGAATTTATTCAAATCCTTTAAATCGTTGCGAAAGATTGATGTTAAAAGCTTTCTAGGTGGTTAATCCCTCAGAATGGATATCTACTGGTGGCGATCGCATATCAAAGAAGGGCAGTCGCTCACCGATGGAATTGAACCCGACGGTACTCCCAGCAGTGTTTAGGAGCAAATCACTTTAATTAGCTCCTAAGCATTTACACTGTTCTCAGAATAAAAATTCTGTGCATCATATCAGTCCTGCCTCCAGCACCTAGACGATATCACTAGAGCTACTCAGGTTAACCCAGCTGATTGCCGCCTTTGACAACGACCGGACTAACGTCATTGACTAAGAGCGACAACGGGCTGATGTGATTGCTTCTCAGTTAGAGTCAGAGCGACGGCAGAAACAGCAGTTACTAGAGCGGATACGGTCGATGGAAATTGAGATCGACCCCAATCAACTTTAAAACGTATGGCCTCTAACCCCTAAAGTCAGATTTTATCTGATAAACATAATTTATTTAAGTCCTTTAAATCATTGCGAAAGATTGACGTTTAAAACTCTCTAGGTAGTAAAACACAATATTACGACCTATTAATCATGCTCCGATGACTCAGACACTTCCCACGAAATCCGCTCAAGCTCAGTCCCCAGAAAATGGGCACTCCGCTGCCATCAGTAGTACACCAGATTGGTTGCATGATGAGTTGAAGCAGATCCTTCCAGAAGAATCTATCTTGCATCGTCCCATCGATCTAATTGCCTTTGCCTCTGATGCCAGCTTCTACCGTTTGATTCCGCAAGCAGTGGTATTTCCGAAAACAGTCGAAGAGATTCAGGCGCTTTTCCGCTATAGCCAGCAACGACAAATTCCGATCGCGTTTCGAGCCTCTGGCACCAGCCTATCGGGACAGTCGATCACTAATGGAATTCTAGTGGAGGTGAAACGCTACTGGCGGGGACTGCGGGTGGAAGAGGACGGTAAGAAACTACGGGTGCAGCCGGGAGTGATCGGTGCCCAGGCAAATCTGATCTTACAACCATTCCACACCAAGATCGGCCCTGACCCTGCCAGTATTCAAGCTTGCGCCGTGGGCGGTATTCTGTCAAACAACTCCAGTGGTATGTGCTGTGGGGTGACTCAGAACGCTTACCACACTCTGGACTCGCTGACGTTCCTGTTGCCCTCAGGTACACTAATTGACACAGCTAACCCAGATGCAGACAGAATCTTCTGTCAACAGGAACCAAAGCTGGCAGCAGGTTTACTTGAATTGCGGCGACAGATTCTGGCAAATGAGGCACTCAGCCAACGCATCCGCTCCAAGTACCGGATGAAGAATACCACAGGTTATGGCCTGAATGCCTTTATTGATTTTGATCAGCCTGTAGATATCTTCAGCCACTTGCTGATTGGTTCCGAGGGGACACTGGCATTTATTGCCGAGGCCGTGCTGAACACCGTGCCCGTCCTGCCTTTCAAGTACACCGGGTTGCTGATCTTTCGAGATTTGCATGCCGCCTGTGAGGCGATCGCTCCCTTTCAGGAAGCGGGAGCAAAGGCACTGGAATTGATGGATCGGGCTGCACTCCGTTCTGTGGAAAACCAGCCAGGGATGCCTCTTTACCTGAAGACCCTGCCTGATGAGGCTACGGGTCTACTGGTGGAGTTCCAAGAGACGGATGCAGCACAACTTCCGACGATGAAAGCAGCAGTGGCGAGAACGCTGGCGAAGCTAAAACTACTAGAACCCCCTGAGTTTACAGAATCTGCCAAGCAGCAGGCGCAACTCTGGAACATCCGCAAGGGATTGTTTCCCTCAGTCGGTGCAGTTCGTAAGAGCGGTACTACCGTGATTATCGAGGATGTGGCATTCCCCATCCCACACCTGGCAGATGCGGCTGTAGAATTGACCAAACTGTTCAAGAAGCACGGCTACCATAACGCGATCATTTTTGGTCACGCCAAGGATGGCAACTTGCACTTCGTGCTCACCCAGTCTTTCAATGACCAAGCCGCTATTGACCAGTATGCTCGCTTGATGGATGATGTTGTGGAACTGGTGGTGAAGAAGTACAACGGCGCACTGAAGGCAGAGCATGGAACCGGGCGGAACATGGCTCCTTTTATCGAGGCAGAGTGGGGCACAGAGGCACTTGCGATCATGCAACAGCTGAAAACGCTCGTCGATCCAGAGCATTTGCTCAACCCTGGTGTAATTATCAACTCCGATCCGCAATCGCATCTGAAGGATCTGAAATCGACTCCGACTATTGAAGAAGTGGCAGACAGATGCATTGAATGTGGCTTCTGCGAACACGTTTGCCCCAGTCGGGAACTCACCCTCACACCACGTCAGCGGATTGTAGTGCGACGGGAGATGGTACGCCAGGAGTTGCATAGCGGTAGCTCTCCCCTGCTCAAGGAATTGCAAAAAGACTATGATTACATGGGGATCGACACCTGTGCCGGAGACGGCATGTGTTCCACCGCCTGCCCCGTCAAAATTGATACAGGCGAAATGATGCGCCAGTTCCGTCATCAACAGAATCCATCACTGGCAGGGACGCTTGCCAAACAAGCCGCCATGCATTTTACCCCTGTGGAAATGGTGACGCGGCTGGGGCTGCGAATGGGACATTTGGTGCAGAACACTATGGGAGTCGGGGCGATGATTGGCGTCACGGGACTGATCCGTAAGGCGATCGGCTCGCAATTTCCCCAATGGAGTGCCGAGACTCCCCAAGCAACAACTCGCCTCCCCAAAACCGAACCAGCGATCGCCCAAGCTGTGTATATCCCTACCTGTATGACTCGCATGTGCGGTCACATTCCAGGCGAACCGCAGGATAAGTCGCTGCAAGAGGCGTTTGTGGCACTTGCCAATCGTGCAGGTGTGCCGTTGCACATTCCCACTCTCGTACAGGGCACCTGTTGCGGTTTGTTATTTGAGGCAAAAGGCTTCGTAGAGGCACAAAATGCTAGTGTTAATCAGACAATCCAACGCTGCTGGGAATGGTCAGATCAGGGGCGACTGCCTGTGGTTATGGATGCTAGTGCTTGCTCCGGATTTGTCCGTACCAGTCGCCACCTCCTGACACCAGAAAATCAGGTAAAATTCGACAAACTTGCTCTGTTTGACAGCGTTGATTTTATTCACGACAAACTGCTTGCCAAACTTCAGATCAAGCGGAAGATTGCCTCTGTCGCCATCCATCCCATGTGTTCGCTGGTCAAAATGGGACTGAACCGTCAACTAGAGGCGATCGCCAAAGCCTGTGCCGATGAGGTGTTTACTCCCCCAGAAGCAAACTGTTGCGGATTTGCAGGCGATCGCGGTTTCCTATTTCCAGAACTCACTGCCTCTGCCACCAAACACGAAGCAGAGGATCTGCAAGACAAGGAATATACCGCGTACGTTTCTAGCAATCGCATGTGTGAAGTTGGCATGACACGGGCAACAGGGCACATTTATCGGTCGTATATTCATCTGTTAGAGGAAGCCACGCGCTAACAATTCGTAATTCGTAGTTTAACGGGTTGGAGGGGTAGTGCACCCGTGCCTACCCCCTCACAAATTTCCCTGGCTTGCAAAGCTTCTTTTGCTGTAATTCTGCTAACTCACATCTTGCACCAAGCCATCGTGTGCATAAATACAAAAATACGTAAGTAGGTCAATCTGATGATTTGTAGGATGGATATAGCGTAAGCGAAACCCACCAAACCTCTGCCAATGTTGGGTTTCGTGGCTCAACCCAACCTACGCTAGCTCTTCAGTTTAATCATGTCCACCCACTGATCTCAACAGAAATAACAGTTTATTGATGATGTTGTACCACTCCTTGTGCCCTCA
>CAZZWA010000136.1:0-13501 GCA_964657555.1 uncultured Microcoleus sp. | reverse complement strand
TAACCCACCCTTTCTAGGAAAGTGAGAAATCTTTCTCAAGGAGCGAGCCGTAAAACCAGCTGCCATTCTCCTGCCTGGTTATTCCAGATAGGCGAGGACGTCTCACCCACAACATATGGCCCCCAGTAAAGGCGGGAACCATCTTGAGCAAAAGCAGTAAGAACATCTCCCTTTTCCAGAAGCAGCTTACTTTCTGGCAATGACATAATCAACCCATGACTACCTCCTTCCCCTGGAGCAAAATCCCAGTGAGCTGGTTTTCGATAGGATTTCGCTGAGGGCTGTCTTGCCAACAGTGCCAGCCGAATTGGGTACTCAGTTTGATTGCTTACCCGCAAACTACCCTGACGAGAGGCCGTTGGGGATTGCTTTGACCGAGCTGTTGGCGTTGGCGAAGTAGCACCTTCCCTCTTCTCCTCCAACAGAACACTAGACTGGCTTGGCAATGGAGAGGGCAACGGTTCCTTGATTTGATACTCCTTTTCCACCGGTTCGATATTCGGTGAATCTGACAGATTAGTCTTTGCTGGGAATGCAGTATCTGGTTCACTGGAGTCGAGTTCAACCCGAACCTGGAGCCATCCCAGCATCCATCCCACAAATCCTGAGAGTAAAGCAACAATAACGATAAGATAGACGTTTGCTCCTATGGGCTTTTTCATAGATTGTCAAAGGCACCGCTGATTGGCTATAACTATCTTGACGCCTACCAGGTGATTCAGTGTCCTGAACCATGCAAAATACCCGTATCAATAATCTGATTGATCGGCTGGCTGTACAGAGCGGAAGATGGTTACGCAATCCCTGGCGACGGCTATCTCTCGTAGTCATTAGCCTACTATTCGGCTTCTTTCTGGGAACCGCCGTTCCCACTACAGCTGGACAAAGAGCTACATGGGATGTCTTTGCCGCACTAATTTTGATTTTATTTACGGAAGCGGTGAGCTGGTTTGTCTATGGCAGTAATCGGCGATCGCCAGCTGCTGTAGAAGGCCAACCCAGTCGAGCCAGCGTTCCCATGCGTTCGTTATTGACACAGATGTTGAATGCTCTGAAAATTGGCCTGACCTATGGTCTGTTTGTGGAAGCTTTCAAACTGGGTTCTTGATGGGGAACAGACAAGGAGACTAGCAAAGGAATCGAGAAACTCCTTTTCTTGAATGTGCATCACCGTGATACGTGCATATACGCCCTAAAGTGTCATGAAACAGCACACGATTATATTTCAAAGTATTCCGATCAACTTACTTATAATTAATTAAAAGTTTTCCGACTAACTTGCTGTAGATTATTGAAAATGAATCCAACAAAATTCCTAGGATTTTAGGGTATTTGAAAATAGCAGAAATTTTGATAAATTTGTCAGCAAATCTTGAGAATGACAAGACATTTACAATAGGTTACAGTTAAACTTATAGACATAATCTAGTTAATCACACACCCATCTAGCTCTCGAAACAGACAAGATCAGAGGAAAAAGTATTATTTTTTGATCCCAGAGCTTTCCGGCTGGCGGAGTTACTAAGGGGAGCAGCTCAGTTTTGCCAATAAAAATTGGTACAAAATCTGGAATGCTGTAACTTTAGTTTGAAGTTTAAGTTGTTTAGACAAAAGTAAAATGCAAGCTTGCTAATGGCAAAGACTGTTTCAGCCATAAAGTAGAAACATGCTTAAAGAGAGGCAAGCTAGTATTCGTTGGGAGAAAGCGCGATCGCTATTTTGAAAAAACAGCCAGAATTTCGTTAGCACAAATATTAGGGAAAATCTTCCCAATCTCCAATTCCTAATTTTTACCAACCAACAAAAACCACAATGAACGAACAGCAAAGTATCACAATTATTGGCAGCGGTTGCAGTGGCTCCTTGGTAGCAGCTCAACTCCTGCGCAGTGCCAAGCATCCCTTAGTCATTCACCTGATTGAGCGTAGCCGCTCTCAACTGGGTCGAGGTGTGGCCTACAGCACTCAAGAGGCTTGCCACTTACTCAACGTTCCTGCCAGTAACATGAGCGCCTTTCCAGACCACCCAAACCACTTTTTAGATTGGGTTCAAAGCCAAGAGCACCTAACCAGGGGAATTATGGCTGCTGGGGTGCAAGCAGGCACCTTTGTCCCCCGTAAAATTTACGGCACCTACCTACAAGCAGTCTTAGAGGAAGCTGAAGCTCATGCTCCTGCCAGCGTGCGATTAGAGCGCCATTACGACGAGGCCATTGCCATTAAACCGCAGGCTGATGGCGCAACTGTGTACTTGCAGAGCAATCAAGTTTTACACACCCAGAAAATTGTTCTGGCTTTTGGCAACTTTCCTCCCAGCAATCCCCCAGTAAAAACTGGTGATTTCTACAACAGTAGTCGTTATGCTAGTTCTGCTTGGTCTGCCAATGCTTTAAGAGCACTGCACCCAAATGAGCCGATTTTGCTCATTGGGTCAGGTCTGACAACGGTGGATGTGGCGATCGCCCTGCAAAAGCAAGGTCATCAGGGAACGATTTATGTTGTCTCGCGCCATGGGTTGTTGCCCCAATGCCATAAAGCAGTGGATTGCGCACCTCAAGAAGCACAGCTCACACCCCAACCTCTACGTAATTTGGTACGCCAGATTCGCTCTCAGGTAAGAGTTGCAGCTGCTCGCGGTCAAGACTGGCGGAGTGTGGTAGACGAGATTCGCCCAAGGACTCAGGAACTGTGGCAAGCTCTTTCCTTGAGGGAGAAGCAGCAATTTCTGCGCCATGTTCGGCCTTATTGGGATGTCCATCGTCATCGGATTGCTCCAGACGTGGCGGATGGGATAAACAAGTTGCGGCAAACAGGTCAGCTGATCGTGCATGCGGGTCGCATCCAAGCTTACCAGGAGGATAGCAACGGCGTAGATGTGATAGTTCGCCTCCGGCACACCAAAGAAAGCGAGACTTTGCACGTTAGCCGAGTGGTGAACTGCACTGGCCCCGCCTCGAACTATGGGAAGTTGCAACACCCCCTGATAGTCAACTTGCGATCGCAGGGACTGCTGTGCCCCGACGTTTTAGCAATAGGCATCGAGACTGCCGCAAATGGTGCGCTTTTGAATGCCCAAGGAATCGCCTCAAAGCTACTATACACGCTAGGGCCAACTCGTAAGTATGGACTTTGGGAGACGGTAGCGGTACCTGAGATTCGAGGTCAAGCGCTGGCCCTAGCACAAGAACTCCTGTCTGCACCCAGAGTAGAAGATTTCTCCCTAACGCAGATGCCTGCCTATGTGTAACCGACTTTTCCAGAGAGCAATCGCTGTCTGCTTTGTTGATGCAAACCTTTAACGAGGAAAAATTGAATGATATTCCGTCAGTTATTCGACCGCGAATCGAGTACCTATACTTACCTAATTGCGGATCGAGAGACGAAAACCGCCATTCTCGTCGATCCGGTACTCGAACAGATAGACCGTGACTTTCAGCTGCTTAAAGAATTAGAACTCACCCTACTTTATTGCTTGGAGACCCACATCCATGCAGACCACGTCACCAGTACAGGCAAGTTACGAGAAGCAACCGAGTGTTTGGGCATTGTTCCCTTGGGGGCTATGGCTGCCTGTGCAGATCGATATATTGCAGATGGAGAAATCTTGCAGTTGGGGTCAATTGCGATCGCAGCGATCGCCACTCCTGGTCATACGGACAGTCATGTAGCCTATCGAGTCAACACTGACAGGGTGCTAACAGGCGACGCATTATTTGTTCGGGGTTGTGGACGGACTGATTTTCAAGGAGGGGACGCAGGAGCTTTATATGATTCTGTGACGCAACGGCTATTTGCTTTAGCCGACGAAACTCTCGTCTATCCAGGTCACGACTATCAAGGTTTGACAGTATCTACCATTGGAGAAGAGCAGCGTTGGAATCCTCGATTCGCCGGACGCAGCCGCGACAGCTTCATCGAATTGATGGGAAATCTGAAGTTAGCCAATCCGAAAAAGATGATGGAAGCAGTTCCTGCCAATCAGAATTGCGGTAACTTACTACCCGTTAAGGTGTAAGTATTGAGAATTGACTTTTGTCTGATAGAGGCAGAACTGCCACAAAAGACTCAGATTTAGGAAAAAATGATGAAGCCGCGATCGCCGACGGGGATAAGAATTGACTCTTGTTCAAACATCCTCGTAACTTCAAGCTAGAAGTTGATATCAGTTGAGTTAAAAACATCTACCTTGAGGCTATGGCGCAACCAAATGCACACTTATCTCCAATTCTCACCGCCCTGCGGGAGGGAAAGACGCTAACATCCGACCAGTGGCAACAGCTGGCAGCATGGGAGCTAGAAGATGAAAGAAGGGCCTCTGCCTTTGGCATCGCAGCAGAGAACGTGCAAGAGGTAGTCAAAGAGCGATCGCACCTCTTCCAATCCGTCTGCTCACACCTTTGGCAAAGTGAAGGCAGAGAACATGAAAAACCCTCCTTGCCTCTAAAAAACTCATCATTCTTTCTAGAAAACCTCTGGAGTCTTTGGCTACCGCTAGCCATGCAGGTAGTATCCTATCGGCAAGCCTTAGAACGACCTCTGATTCAGGGGATTCTGGGGGTACAGGGAACTGGGAAAACCACACTGGCCGCTATCTTAACTCTTATTCTCAACCACTTAAAATACCGTACAACGAGCTTATCTCTGGACGATCTTTACAAAACTCACGCCGAACGCCAAGCTTTAAGAGAACAAGATCCCCGTTTGGTGTGGCGCGGGCCACCAGGAACCCATGATATCAATCTAGGTATAGCGGTTTTAGATCAACTGCGTCAAAAAGAGCCGAAACGTCAGATACAAGTCCCTCGGTTTGATAAGTCCGCTTGGGAAGGTGCTGGAGATCGAACCCAGGCTGGTATTGTAGAAGATGTCGATATTGTGCTATTTGAAGGTTGGTTCGTTGGCGTCCGCCCAATTGATCCAGCAACTTTTACCGCCGCGCCACCTCCAATTGTGACGGAAGCAGATCGGTCTTTTGCTTGCGATATGAATACACAGCTCAAGAACTATCTACCCCTCTGGGAACGGCTAGACAGGTTAATATTGCTGTATCCAGTCGATTATCGCTCTTCTCTGGTGTGGCGGCAGCAGGCAGAACGCCAAATGATTGCCTCTGGCTCATCCGGGATGACAGACTTAATGATCGAGCAGTTTGTCGAGTATTTCTGGCGATCGCTCCACCCAGAGCTATTTATCAAATCCCTCACGAAAAATCCAGACCTAGTAGACCTGGTTATTGAAATTCATCCTGATCGTTCCGTTGGTGCAGTTTATCAACCTAGCAGCTAGCCCCTCTCTATATGTGCCACAATCAACCAGTAGAAGGCTCGGGGGCTACCATGATTGGCCGACTTTTGGATGGACGTTACCGAATCGTTGAAGTTCTGGGGTCAGGGGCGTTTGGGCGCACCTATCTGGCGGAAGATACTCATCGACCCGGTTACCCTCAGTGTGTCGTTAAGCAGCTACAGCCTCCGAGTGATAATCCTCAACTCTTTAAAACCGCCCATCGCCTGTTTAAACAAGAAGCAGAAACTTTGGAGAAGCTGGGGAGACACGAGCAAATTCCTCAACTGTTAGCTTTTTTTGAGGACAGCAAGCAATTCTACTTAGTTGAAGAATTTGTGCCTGGTAGTCCTCTGGCTGAGGAGATAGTACCTGGCAAACCTCTACCAGACGCCAAGGTCATCCTGCTTTTGCAAGAAGTATTGGAGATTCTAGTCTTTGTGCATAGCCAGGGAGTGATTCACCGGGACGTTAATCCCTCCAACATCATCCGTCGCCAACCAGATGGAAAAGTCGTTTTAATCGACTTTGGCTCAGTCAAAGAAGTCAGTACTCAAGTCATCACTTCCAACGGACAAATACCCCGAACGATTGCCACTGGCACTCCTGCTTACATGCCAATTGAACAATTTCAAGGCAATCCCCAATTCAATAGTGATATCTATGCGGTAGGCATGATTGCTATCCAGTCTGTCACTGGGTTGCAGGCTAGCGACTTGCCAAAACTACAAAATTCCAAAATCCAAGATCCCCAAGCCCATGTCGGTAAAGTCGTCTGGCGTCACCGTGCCAGAGTTAGCCCAACGCTCGCAGATATCATTGACAGAATGGTTTGCTCTTACTTTGGGCACCGCTACCAGTCTGCAACAGAAGTCCTGGCTGACTTAAGAAAATTAAGTAGTGCAGGGGAGCAATCCATAGAAGAGTTATCTGGAACGAGAGTCGCGGCTTCGGTTGAGCAAAACCCCCAGCAACCTCTGACGAAGAAATCCTACTTTAACGTCGTTGGCACTACCCTCTTTCTCTTAGGCGGACTGATCCTTGCCTTCTATAGCCACATCCCGCAAAGACTTGTAGCTCACTACTACATAACGCAAGGAATAGATAAAAGCCAGCAAGGAAACTCTAAAGGAGCACTTGATGATTTTACCAAAGCGATTCAAATCGACCCTCAGAATGATGTGGCCTATGTGCAACGGGGAAAAGTCCGTTTTGACCTAGGCGATGACAAAGGAGCTCTCAAGGATTGCGACCAAGCAGTTGTGATCAATCCCCGCTCAAGTCAAGCCTACAACGACCGAGGCAACATCCGTGCGGCTATGGGCAACGAGCAGGGGGCAATTCAGGATTATACCCAAGCGATCGCCGTCGATCCCCAGTTAGCCAAAGCCTACCTCAATCGTTGTCTTTCCCGCTCTAACCTTAACAATCAGAAGGGAGCTATTGAGGATTGCACTCGCGCGATTCAGCTCAAGCCCAACTATGCCTTTGCTTACCAAAACCGAGGTTTGGCACGTCGTCGAAATGGAGATATTCAAGGAGCAATTGAAGATTACAACATAGGGATTCGGATGAATCCTCAAGATGCTGATCCTTACTACAATCGAGGTCTGGCTCGTGCTGATCTGGGAGAGAAGCACGGTGCTCTTGAGGATTTCAGCGAAGCTATTCGCCTCAATCCCACTCATGCCCTTGCTTACTATGATCGAGGTATAGTTCGCGTTGGCATGGGAGATCGGCGCGGGGCTATTGAAGATTTTCAGCAATCTGCAAAACTCTGTTTAAACCAAGGAAAGCTTGATTGCTACAAAGATGCACAATACCAAATCACCAAGCTGGGGAATTAGACTGAGAATAAACTTGTTGTTTTTCTGTTGTCTGTAGTAGTTGAACCGTAAATTTAAGGATGAGAATTTAAATAGTAAATCTTAATTTCCTTATTTTTACGGATCTAAAACCAGACCTTTTACAGATATAAATTAGCAAAAGACTTTATTTGCTAGTCCCAGAGTGCTAATATATGACTATTACAGGCAACATCTTGGAATTTTCTTTGCCAGAAATTTTTATATTTCTTGAGCATCACCGAGGTACTGGCTTACTCTCAATTCACTCATCATCTGACCCAGGTGCCCAAGAGAGAAAATCTTATTATCTCTGGTTGCAGGAAGGATGCATTGTAGCAGTTGCCGACCGCCTAGACAATCAAGGCTTGACCTCTCTAATCAGTCAAAGGGGCTGGCTCAAACCTGAAGAAATCTTTCAGATCGTTAACCGCTGCTCTAACTCTGTAAATACTCCACTCGGTGTCAGCTTAAAGAATCAAGGAGGGCTGAGTGCAGAGCAGCTGAGACTGCTATTCTACGTTCAAGTGCTGCTGCGGGTGTGTGCCTTATTTAAGCTTAAAGATGGTCAGTTTGTGTTTGACAGCACGGCAGCTTTGCCTTGGGAAGAGATGACTGGTTTGAGCCTGTCAATGGTTGATGTGACCCTTGTAGGGTTGCGGGTTTTGCGCGACTGGACATCATTAGCAGCCAAGCTACCCGCTCCAAACGCCATTTTAGCTAAGGCGGTTTCAGACCAACCTTACCTAAAGCTAGACTCCCAAGAGTGGCAAGTATGGGAGTTGGTGAACGGCAAGCTTTCTATAAATGCGATCGCAATACATCTCAAAATCTCCCTAGAAACTGTTCAGCAGATTGCCTGCCGCTTAAATATGGTAGGCTTGGTGCAAGAAATTCCCATCATTTTTCCCACCACAATAATACCCACTAATGTATTGAAGCAGATACCGTCTGGCTGGCAGGCTGTGACTAAATCTTTTTTTATCCAAGGTTTGACTAGTTTGCTCTGGAATAGATCCGGTGCAACTTCTCCAAAAGTGCCTCTTTTACAATCACAGAGTTAGAGTTGTTCTATCTCGGCAGGAAAGGCAAGGGAAAAAGCTGATTTTTTCTTCATTTGAGTAGAAAGGCAGTAAGTCAGTGGGCTTTCTTACTCAGTTTCAGTAAACTTAAGCTGAAACTATATGGAGACAAGAAATTTCCAATGCCAGATTCGATAATGTACCAGCAAGATGCCTTCGTTGTGCTGGAACCAAACCAACCAGAGCAATTCCTGAGTGCTGTAGAGCTATTAGAAAAATTCAAGGCTATTTTGGCTCAACGACAGCATGACCTACCGCGAGATTTGCAAAAGTTTTCTACTGTAGAGGAGCAAGCTCAGTACCTGATGGAGACTAGCTGCGAATTGGATGTGGGGCCAGAACAGTATTTACAGTGGTACGTTGTCCGCTTGGAAAAGTAGGCTCATATGGTGTCCAGTTAATTGTCCATAATACAGTTATTGGTTTTTTGCTAATTGCTAATAGTTTAAAAGTCTTCTGACAATTAGCTATTAGCAGTTAGCTTACGTAGCCGTAGACTTAGGTAGCTGTAAATGCTTCATCATTGCAGTTGCGCCTACAATACCAGCACCAAGGATGACTATACCGAGCACACCCAACGCCAATAACGGTATATTTGACGAGATGGGAACTGGAGTTAAAGCTAATGTGTAGCGACCCTGTCTGAAGAAGCTACCTATGGCCAAATTTACCCGACCATTTTTTGGTACTGTTATCTTTAGCTCAGCTGAATGAGTCTTTCCATATTGATAATTAAACCCAAGCTGCTTCTGAGAATCATCCAGCCATGCCAGATAGGGAAAAAATGTTTCTTCTGTAGTTATCTTGGCAGTAAATTTACTTTCAGGAGTCAGATTTTGAAACGTGTAAAAGTCTATGTCACGACGCTGCGACTTCAGCTTCGGCAAGGTAGAAGTACCAAATTTGACAAAAAGCTGATAGTGTTTTCCGGATAGCAAATGATGGCCAGTAAAGTGAGGGTCGGGATAGCCAGTTACAGCCAGCCTGATAGTTCCATCCCGATTGACAGAACTGCTAAGTGCCGAAAAACCTGCTCTGCCACCGTCATCATCAGATTTAATTAAGGAACCAGATTCGTTAAAGACTCCTAATATTGTGTCGGTAATTGAGCCATCGACGTTGTCAGTGAAGGCAATAAAAGGCTCTAAAGGTGTATGTCCTTTTATAGTGTAAGTGTCTATGTGACCCTCAGATAAGACACCTGAAGTCTGAAAATCGGAATCTGGGGGAGCAATGATGTGTAATGTCCCAGTGACAGTAGTAGTATTAGGTGGTAGAACTTGTCTGGTAGCGAAAGTATGGTTTTTCGTTGCTAGAGCATCAAGTGCAGAAGCAGGTTTAATTGCACTCAGAAAAGAGAGCGAAATTGAACAAGCAGTGCCAAAAGCTAGAACTGAAAATGTCTTCATAGAATGTTTTTAAATCTGGAATACTCTAAATATCTACGGGATATCACTTAATCGACTCTATACTCTTGACTTGATTGTCAAACAAGTCAGTTAAGATGCTTAACAAGGGGCGCTTTCGCACCAAGATGCTGCACTGAACTGCCATTCCTGACTGTAGCGGCATCAGCTTGCCATTCACCATCAACGACTGACGTTGTAGCTGAATTTTGGCTGGGAAAGTGTAGAAATGACGTTCCTCATTCGGAGGCAAGGCTTGAGAACCAATTGAGATCAGTTTGCCTTTAATGCTGCCAAATTCAGTGGATGGGAAAGTATCAATCCTGACATCTACATCCATTCCCTCCCGCACAAATCCAATATCTCGATTCCTCAGAAACACAGAGGCTACTAGGTTGTCATTGGGCACAATCTTCAGCAGGGTCTGCGCTGTAGTTGCAATAAACCCCTGTGAGAGAGGTTTTTGAGTAAACACCATGCCTCCAACAGGTGCCCGCAGTTCTTGGTATTTAATAGCTTGTTTCGGATTATTTAAAATGGCGTCTATTAGTTTTTCCTGAGTCTGTTTATCCAGAGCAGCTCCGATTTTGATCACAGACTCTAAGTCAGCTTTAGACACACTAGGCTCAAACGTAAGTAGGAGTTGATTTTTCTTGACCGACTCACCCTCGTGGACGAAAATCTCACGCACAACCCCTTCAGTCGGCGCTTTGATTTCTGGCACGTCGCCCTTTGGTTCCAATGTACCCGTGCCAACAACCGTCTGATCGATTTTGGTAACTGCCGCACAAATCAGCCCTGAGGTTGTCGCACTCAGGATTAGCCAGATCAGCACACGCGACCACAGGGCTGGTCGTTTTAAGATGACGGATTGCTCAAGCAGCAACTCGGCAGCCTGATGCCTTCGGTTCGCTTGTGTCTTCCCGTTGCCGTTGGCTGTGTTGTCTGCTATGGAGGAGTGCTCAGAAAAGTCGGATTTCAAGTTTGTGACTCCTGTTGTTGATAGAGACAGTAGTAGCGCCCTTTGAGAGTCATTAATTCCTTGTGGGTGCCTTGCTCAACTACAGCACCTTGCTCCATCACCACGATGACATCAGCGTTTTTCACAGTGGCGAGGCGATGGGTAATAAAAAATACTGTACGGCCCCGAAACACTTTGGCTAAGTTGTTACACACTTGCCGCTCAGAATTGTAATCGAGAGCACTAGTTGCTTCATCCAAAATCAGCAGCTTGGGATTTTGGAGTACGCTACGGGCGATCGCAATTCGCTGCCGCTGTCCCCCAGAAAGCGCCGACCCCCGCTCACCCACCATCGTGTTATAGCCATTGGGCAAAGACATAATAAAATCATGAGCCGCCGCAATTTTTGCCGCTTCAATAATTTCATCAATGCTGGCTTCTGGGCAAGTCAGGGCAATATTCTCCTGTACTGTTCCATCAAATAGCAAGGTGTCCTGTAGCACAGTGCCAACCTGGCGGCGGAGGGAATACAACTCTACTTTACTGATGTCGTATCCATCAATTTGAATCCGACCCGTTGTTGGTTCATAGAGGCGCTGTAACAATTTCGTCAGCGTACTCTTACCAGAGCCACTTTGACCAACAATCCCTACAAAGGAACCCGCAGGGAATTCCAAACTGATGTTAGTCAGTTGCAGTGGTCCGCTTTTCGTAAAGCGAAAACTAACTGCTTCATATCTAACCATGCCTTTGAGATCAGGCATGGGGATGTTGTTGCGGTTGATTTCGTCTACTTCAGTGGGTGCATCAAGAATATCGCTGAGTCGTTCAATTGACAGCGCCGTTTCTTGGAAGTTCTGCCACAGTTGCAGCAAGCGTAGCAAGGGGTTAGTGACGTAGCCAGCAATAATTCGGAAGGCAATCAATTGACCCAAGCTTAGCTGATGCAACACAACGAGATCAGCCCCTACCCAAAGCAGCAGCAGCCCAGAAAATTTATTCAAAAAACCGCTAATCGAGCTAGCGGTACTAGAAGTCAGCACTGTCCTAAAACTAGCACTGATGTACCGGGTATAGCGTGCATACCATTGCCAACGAGATCTCAGCTCAAGATTCTGCGCTTTAACAGTCTGTATCCCAGAGAGAACTTCAACAAGATAGGATTGCATATCCGCATAGCGTTCGGCTTTGGTGTTTAACTGCCGTCGCACAATCGGAGAGACAAATAGGGTCAGTAGTGCAAATAACGGCACTGTTGCTAACGCAACTATAGTTAGCAACCAGCTGTAACACAACATGACTGCAACATAAATCACGGAGAAGACTGCATCCAGCACCACGGTCAGAGCAGTACCTGTGAGAAACTGACGGATATTTTCTAGCTCATTAATCCGACCTGCCAATTCTCCTACACGACGACGCTCAAAATAATTCAGCGGCAGTCGCAGTAAGTGTTCAATCACTGCCGAACCAAGGCTGAGATCAAGTCGGTTTGTCGTATCTGCAAATAAGTAGGTCTGCAAGGCAATCAGGATCGCTTCAAACAGCGCCATCCCTAAAACAAAGAAACCCAAAACATTTAAAGCTTCGATGCTACCTTGTCCCACCACCTTATCAATAATCACCTGGGTCATTAAGGGGTTAGCAAGGCCAAACAACTGCGCCAAAAACGCCGCAATGAAGACTTCTATAAGTACCCAGCGATAGCGACGAAGCGTTGGGAGAAACCACCTTAAGCTAAACTTTTCTCTTCCCAGATCACGGCGATGCTCTAGCAATAGCACCTGCCCTTCCTGCCAAGTTTCAACGAAATCAATAGGTCGCTGGCAAAGAATCCCAATTTCTGGCACTCCTATGACCAATTCTCGCTCACTCATGCTGTAGAGAATGGCAAAGCTATCTTGATAGTAAATGAGTGCTGGTGCCTTCAGTCGGTGAATAAGTACCCCAGGCACTTGTACCAATTGGGCACTCAATCCCATTAATTCGGCGATCGCACCGCAGCTTTCGAGGGAAATCCTCCCGACCTTTTTCAGCTGATTTTCTAGTACCTTACGGATCGCGTCCCGTCGAAACGAAGCGCCAGTATACTGACTCAACATCTGAAAGCAAGCCATTGGTGCATTAATGTGACCCCGTGCCCGTACATAGGGGTATTTGGGAGGCAGCGCATGTGGATTGGGCAGGGGGGTTGGAGGTTCGTCAGGAGCGTAGGGAATCTCAGACAGATCTAATGTCTGTTCTTGGAAGATTCCCTCTGCTAAGGGTGGGAGTGGTAACGCTGGAAGTTGCAGTTCTGGCAAGCCAAGCAATCGCACACCTCGTTCTCCTGCAACTCTCAAGGGTTTCCCAAACCCATTAAAATCCAAACGGCTGCCAGCAGCAAAATCTCCAACGACTCCACTACTAACTAACCAAACGAAATCTGAACTCAGCTGAGTGCTATCTACCCAACCAGGCGGTAAATTCAGCACTACCGCCTCTGGCCAAACCCGGAGTGCTAAAGCCTTGTGCTTCCCTTGTCCATATGCTCGTCGCTGTAATTCCAGGCTCAATAGTTCAAAGACTTCACTGAGAGAACAAAGCTGCCGTACATGCTGATTGAAAAGGGGCTCTGCCTCCAAGCAGGCCCAAAAATCTGCATCTGGGATGGTAATGCAAACGACTTCAGAAGAAGCGATCACTGTTTCGCAGCTTAATCCCCGCACTAATCCCACCCAGCCTAGAACTGCTCCTGGCTCTAACAATTGCAAGCTCACCGGCATTTCTGTTTGCTGGTCATAACCCAATAATCTCACCCGTCCCTGGTAGAGAATTAATACCTGAGTTGGCATTTTTTCCCGAACGAGGAGCGGTTGCCCAGGGCGATAGCGCAGCACTTGGCAGTTGGCTGCTAGCTGTTGCAAAGCTTTGACTTCCAGTTGAT
>CAZZWA010000135.1:4675-13655 GCA_964657555.1 uncultured Microcoleus sp. | reverse complement strand
TGTCTCTGGAAATTACTCATAATACGAAAAACCGGAGAGTGACAGAAGAGGGATAGTTCAGACTCTAATGGGACAAGATACGTATCTACAAGAAGTTGAGGGGTCAATGTGGAACTAGACAAAAGATGCTCGCACTACCCGTCAGTTAAACTTTGACAGTCTACTACGCCACTCTGTAAGCAGGAGCAGTGGTGAGAGTACCTGGAACCTGGCAGGACTATCAAGCTTTGCTGGAACATTTGGGCGATAGCATGTACCGCGATTGAGGGATACCTGCTGCTTTGATCTCGCTTGGGTTACGATGTATGAGATGTTTGCTGTCGTAAACTCTACTGTTAAGCCACACCACACCGTCAAGTATGGGAAATAGGAAGCCGATTCCGCCACAAGTGGAAATGAATATACTCCTTGCATCTGCACGCAGATGTGCACTATGTTTCTGTTTTGAGGGGGATCTCACTCGCAAGAAGGGGCAGCTTGCACACATCGATCAGGATTCATCAAATCCCGATGAGGCTAACCTTGTGTATCTGTGCTTCGATCATCATGACGAATACGACAGTAGTACAAGCCAGAGTAAAGGCATTACCCAAGCGGAGCTACGGGAGTATAAGAAAATACTATTAGCTGCGATTGATGCTGGTAAGCACACACAGTCTGATAAGCCTGTTCAGGGTATCGGCACTGTTCAAGAATTCAAAAATGATGGTTCTGGAGTACAGATAAACAGCGGTAACACAGTCATCGGTCATCAAAGTGTATACAATCAGCAAGCATCAGACTTCTTCGATGAAGTAAAGAATGGTATGCGAACCACTTATCGAAGAGATCCTGTAACTGGAGCGCTTATAGTTGTTGGTAAGCAGCTTGCATAAACACTTGCGAAGTGGTTGAACACAAGTGCAATTCCGTATAAACACCAAATTTTTTGAGTCTTCTTGAAAATAAATTCCGTGTTTTTTCTGTAGCGCTCGTAAGCATCAGTCGTTGATGCTCAGAGTAGAAGCGTTAATTAATGAACAGAGAAAAGATATGGCAACAACGACACTTGTCCTAACTACTATTTATATTGCTTCACTCGTGTTAGCTTTTTGTTTTGGTGGTCCGCCTGCTGAAATAGTAGTTGCTATACCTGGTATATTACACTTGGTCTATCGCTGGAAAAATTAGCATTATCTCGCCTTCACAAATCATTTTTGACTGCATTAATTGCCACAAAACTACCTTGACGACAACTCAGCCCGCACAAAGGCAACGGCACTCTCCCAATTAACAGTCTGATGGAGCAGGGAGCGGGTGAATAGCTCTTTTACAGCACGGATTTCTGCTTCCTGGAGGTGCTTCGCCAAATGCGCCGCATAAGAAGGTCTATTCGTTGCAGAAGTCGTCGCGAACCAGCGGTCGATTAACGCTGGTGTAATATGCATTGAGGTAAGCGATCGCTCCTCATCCACATCAACCACCAACCCCGCCGACTCCAACGCCTTTCTTAAATCCGATGCCTCCCAATTCACCATTGGGTCAGATATATCGCTGTAAATCGCCTCTTCTGCTGCCACTAGGCGCTGGTACAAATCGGTATCCAGTTTCCTATAATCGAGTAAGCGATAGAGCCGTTGTGTATGACGTGGCACTGTCTCCACCAGCACCAGTACTCCCGACTGTTGCAGTAATTGGGCTAAAAGCTTTGCTGCTGATTTTTTATCAGGTTCATGGATCAGCGCATTACGTCCAACGATGCAGTCAAACCGAACACCTGGTGCTTGGGTAGCTAAAACCTCTGGCAACTGGGTTAAGGTAGCATTCAATACCACAGGACGCTTGAGTTCTGGCAGCGCTGCCACTTGCTCTTGTAGTGCATTAGCCTCATCAGGAGTGCGCGTGCAGGCATATACTCCACCTTCCGGTACGCGCCGTAGTGCTTCAAAGGTGAGTAAACCGCTACCAGCATTCAAATCCAAAACAACGTGATGACGTTGAAGTTGAGCTAGGGTGAAAATGCGATCGCGTACTACCTCCAGTTGTTCGCCAACCTGTCCCAATGTTCGTTGCAACCAACGGTCAACGGTGCGGTCAGTTGGTGCTGTTGTTAGCACTTCAACGGGTGCTACAAAAACACCTTCTGCCACTGCTTCCAGCTGCGCTTCCCTCCTCCTTTGTACCTGGGTGTTAATTTCCCCTTCAAACCCCTGGGTTGAAGGTTGATAAAACACCTGTCCCTGCAAACTGCTAGGCAAGTACTGTTGAGCTACCCAGTGGTCGCGGTAAGCATGAGGATAAAGGTAGCCCGCACCATGCCCCAACCCCTTCTTGTCCCGGTTGGCATCCTTGAGGTGATTGGGTACCTCCGCCTCCCGTTCCTTCTCAACTAGGGCTAGCGCATCAAAAAAGCCCATGACGCTGTTAGACATGGGTGCGGTGGCCAGATAAAGCGTGGCTTGAGCCAGGTGATACCGTCCTTCCGGAATCCCCACCCACTCAAAGGCACTAGCACAGGCATTGACGACCACTACAGCATTGGGGTCAGCCAGTCCCACATCTTCACTGGCTAAAATCAACATTCGCCGGAAAATAAAGCGTGGGTCTTCCCCAGCATAGACCATTTTGGCCAGCCAGTATAAAGCCGCATCCACGTCAGAACCCCGCAAGCTTTTGATAAAGGCACTGGTAGTATCGAAGTGGGCGTCTCCTTCCTTGTCATAGAGCACTGCCCTCTGCTGAATCGATTCCTCCGCCACAGCAAGGGTAACGCGAACAGTGCCGGTTTCGTCGGGGGGTGTGGTTTCGACTGCCAGTTCCAAAGCATTGAGTAACGAACGGGCATCACCGTTGGCGACATTGACTAGATGTGCGATCGCATCCGGATCTACTCTTACAGATAGCTTCCCATAACCGCGTTCTGAGTCAGTTAGTGCCTGTTCCAGGACGCGGCGTAAGTCAGCTTCATTGAGAAGCTTAAGCTGAAAGATGCGCGAACGGCTGACAAGAGCTTTGTTAACTTCAAAGTAAGGATTTTCTGTCGTCGCGCCAATTAGAATAACCGTTCCATTTTCCACCCAAGGGAGCAAAGCATCTTGCTGCGACTTATTAAAGCGGTGAACCTCGTCAACAAAAAGGATAGTGCGCTGTTCCTTTTGGCGTTTTTGAGCAACTGCGATCGCGTCCCGAATCTCTTTTACCCCTGAGAGGACGGCATTAATTGCGATGAAGTGAGCGCGGGTGGTGTTAGCAATAATCCGAGCAAGGGTTGTTTTCCCTGTACCGGGTGGGCCAAAAAAGATTAGGGAAGAAAGTTGGTCAGCTTGGATAGCACGACGCAGCAGGCGTCCGGGACCAATGATGTGGTCTTGACCGATAAACTCATCCAGGGTGCGAGGGCGCATCCTAGCGGCGAGAGGTGCCTCTGTCTCCACTAATTGTTGGCGCTGCTGGTCGAACAAGTCCGTCTTCACCGATAGGAATTGCTATTTGCCAGTATATGAAAATAAGCAGGGGGAGCAGGGGGAGAAGAAAGGGAGGTTATAAAAGCGGATTTGGTATAAGAGGCAATTTTGATTGCTGGAACGCTTCGTCCCTACAAAATCTCTCGTTCCCAGGTTCCACCTGGGAATTCTGTTCTAGAGGCAGAGCCTTCAGGGGGCGACAAGCGCCCCAAAACCGTGACGAATCATGGCTTAGAGGGTTCGAAGCCGCTCTTGAATTTACCGGTGTATCAATACAAAAATCTTGAGACGCTATATTTTTAAATGTACTATATAGCTGCTTCCATTCTTCAAATTTGTTACCCCATCTTCCCGTTTTATAACTATCATCGAGGCAGTTCCAAGCGCCAATCCCTAGCAATTAGTAGCTAAATTGGCTCAAGTTTTTAGAAACCTAGTTATGCTGTTGCAAGTTTCCAACGGCATAACCTTCAGCCGTTGCCCCTGCTTCTGAATCACAGCCAGTAGAGAAGGTCAAAGGCTTTGAAGAAATGAGCAACGAAGAGCTGAAAGGCTGTCAAGCACCAGGTAGTGCTCTTGAGAAAATCAGGAGAGCGGTTGCAGCAGTCAAAGCATACAACGATTCTTATTATGGCAAGGATGATATGTGGAAAATCAACACTTCAGTTATAGAAGAGTTGAGTGGGTCACACTCCAAAGCAGTGCGCGAGTATGTGGACTCAACTGAAGGACGGCTAAATGTGGAAGACTACAACCAGATGAAGGGCTTTGGATACCACCACAACAAAGGCAAGGGATGCATTACGGATTTCATTAAGCTGTTCTAGTGCTAGGTGAGGAGGTGAGGAGAGGCGATCGCCCCCAACTCCCCGTAAGCTCTTCGCTTACTATCCGTACTTAAGGTTGTACTTTTGTTCCTGGTATTGGCATTCCCACATTGTCACCATACGCTCCATCCAAATTACCAGCGGGGGAATATCGGCAGACTACATAGTACTCATAAAAGTTATATGAATTCCCCTCATAGATAAAAGGTGTAGGGTTTAAGGAGCTTGCTGTACCACAGCCTAAGCTGGTAGTGGCCTTCCAAACCACTTGAGTAAAATGTCCAATAGTTCCATTCTTCACCACACCAGGATTACTGAAATCATAACTTCCTAGCTCAGCATACCAGCTCATAACTGATGCTTTAGCAAGTAGATCAGGTCCCTGAGTAGATTCTGTAGTGCTGCCTTTGTATATATTCTCTCCCGCTCCGTTCCGCTCAGTGGATGAACTATGCTCGAATTTTCCTGTGCTAGCCAGATGTTCAGCCCACGCTTGAGCGCCATCGCTCAGAGTGGAATCGGTGGTCAAAGGTGATGCTTGATGAATGGCTCGATCTGCATTGTGGTCTGTCAGCTGTTGGTTACGAAATTTTGCTAGCTGCTCGGCAGATGGTACGAATATCGGACGTGTTTGACCCAAAGCAATACCATTACCAAGCATCGACAATGGAATAATGGTAGCCAAACATGACACGGTGAGACTGATGAATCGCTTTTGGTTTGCCAAAGTGATCATAAATTTCCCTAAATTGTGTTTTTTGATACAGGTAAACTATATATGTACAGAGTATGAAAAGATCAGCCTTCTCAAATCTTTACGATAATCACTTCTGTTCGCAATAAGCGCACTTTTTACCGACGGGGGTTAAAAGCTCTAACCCTCATCCAACAAGCTTTCTAGCCCCTTTGTCGCCCCCTGAAGGCAGAGCCTAGGAACGAAGAAAATTGGTGTCTCTCGTTCCCAGGTGGAACCTGGGAATGCTGTTTTAGAGGCTCTGCCTCCAGTCACCAAGAGGACGCTCTCTACACGGAGACACCCAGACGCACAGAGCGAAGTGTCTGGAGACACCGCGGAGCGGGTGCTCCACGCCCAAGGGTTTGAAGCCCCGTCCAAATATGCAGATTTGGACGCCCTCTCGTCAGGCGGGGCATCAATCCAAGCCTCTCCTTCTTTCTCCGCGTCCCCGCGTCTGTCTCAACAAGCAATTTAAAAGCGTGGCAGCTTATTCCCTGCATCCACACAGATCGATATGATTGAGGTAGCTGCAACTCTCTACAGCAGATTGCAAGTTCATGGAGTACACCCCTCCCCTTAGTAAGGGGAGGGTGCCCGATAGGGCGGGTGGGGTAGTGTACTTCACGTAGATGAAAAGCGAAGGAGGAACTCAACCTGACCTTCTTGGAAGGAGGACGCTTTTTGCCAGAAACCGAACCCGTTGCCCCCAGTCCCTACTTGGCAGAGTTCCTAGCAGAGAGTATTCCGTTGGCGATCGCGACAGGCTCAGAAAAAGCCCGATCAGAACTTATTATCAGTCCGATTTTATTTGAAGTCCGAAAAATCTTGGACAGGCGCATTAGCTTCTTCTCTGGTGAAGACTTTACCCTAGATGTACAAGCTGGGTTGAGCGGGGTATGTGACTTTTTGATTAGCCGTTCTCCGGAACAGTTATTGATTGAAGCACCTGCCATTGTCATCGTCGAAGCCAAGAAGGAAAATCTCAAGGGTGGTTGGGGACAGTGCATCGCCCAAATGGTTGCTGCCCAACGGTTTAATACCGCTCAAGGGCAACCAATCCCCACAGTTTACGGCAGCGTCACTAGTGGGAATCGGTGGACATTCCTCAAGCTAGAAGAACAAACGGTAACCATCGACTTGACAGAGTATCTGATTCCTCCTGTGGAAAAACTGCTGGGTATGCTCGCGTGGATGGTGAAAGAAGGTTGACTACCGCCGACGTTCTTGCAATTTGCGGTAAACGGCTCTCAAATCAACCCGATGGTGAGCCAAGGCAACGAGGGTATGGTAAAATAGGTCAGCAACTTCCCCCGCGATCGCATCCGGGTCATCATCCTTGCAAGCCATCACCACTTCCGCGGCTTCTTCACCGATTTTTTTCAAAATCTTGTTATCTCCACCTGCGAATAGCTGGCGGGTGTAGGAACCTTCTACTGGATGATCGCGGCGATCGCATATCACGGCGAACAGATCGGATAGAGTATCTGCCCTCGGTGGCACCACTTTACCATCTACCTGATGAAAACAGCTGCGCTCACCCGTATGGCAGGCAAGATCTCCTACCTGTTCCACACTAACGAGCAATGCATCGCTGTCACAGTCGTAGCGGAGACTGCGCACGTTTTGCACATGACCTGATGTAGCTCCTTTATGCCATAGCTCACTCCGGGAGCGGCTCCAGAACCATGTTTGGCCAGTTTCCAGGGTTTTTTGCAAGGACTCCCGATTCATCCAAGCCATCATTAAGACAGTACCATCCAGATAATCTTGAATGATCGCTGGCACTAATCCCTGGTCGTTGTAGCGAATTTGTTCGACGGGGATAGATTTAACTAAGAAAGATGATTCGGGAACGGCCATAGATTAAGGAGTCACCACAGTTTAATTTTAGAGGCGTTGATTTCTCCAAAATATCACTAAGCATCGTTCATTGTTGATTTTTTAAGTATTCTCGTCTAATGTAAACACAGAAAAGTGAACAACTTTCCGCTGGTAGAGGGTCAGCCCCTTACGTCTTGAAGGTAATGTGGCGATCGCTGACTACCTCTTATCCGGCTCAAGCCTCATTACTTCCTTTCCCAGCGCTGAGCTATCCTCCTCTCCCCCTCTTCGTCAGGTTTACCGCGAGCAAGAACAAAAATTACCCTGTTACAATTTTTGTAATTGCCAAAAGTGATGTATCATATCCTGAAGCAAGTGGACATATGTAAGATAACCACTCTATATTGACACTGCCTGCTAACCTACTGCTGCTCAGATCAAGTTATTTGCACTGATAAACCTCTTTAGCTATTAAAGAGCAAGCTCTTATGTAAAGTGGGAATTCTGCTTGACGACAATTAAAGAGGTTTGCTAATTGTGCTGTTAAGGCTAGCAGCTTGACTTCTAATAGCACACCAAGCAACTTTATGAGCCTTTGAATCTTCTCCATACCAGTGAACCGCAGAGTTGAAGGCAGCCCGGTATAGATCTTGCGCTTCCACAGGCAAACTCTCACGAACATTTGACGGTAAATCTTGATTCGTTTGATATGACATAATAGCCATTTTTCCCAGGTAGGATAGTACAAACAGAATAACGTTTTTAATCAAAGCTTAACCCCTGTCTAGGGGCAGAGCTTGAAGCATCTAACTAAGGAGAGAGTGTTGGTTACCGCAGCAAATTTAAGAACCACCAAGTCAGAAGAGATTTTTGCCGCTGCCCAGAAGCTGATGCCGGGAGGCGTGAGTTCCCCGGTGCGGGCGTTCAAATCAGTGGGAGGACAACCCATTGTCTTTGACCGCGTCAAAGGTGCTTATATTTGGGATGTGGATGATAATCAGTATATCGACTACGTCGGCACCTGGGGTCCGGCTATATGCGGCCATGCCCATCCAGAAGTTATCGGTGCACTCCATGAAGCTTTGGCAAAAGGCACCAGCTTTGGTGCTCCCTCATTGTTGGAAAACGTACTCGCGGAAATGGTGATTGATGCTGTCCCCAGCGTTGAAATGGTGCGATTTGTCAACTCCGGCACTGAAGCTTGCATGGCTGTACTGCGTCTGATGCGGGCTTTTACAGGACGTGACAAAGTTATTAAATTCGAGGGCTGCTACCACGGGCACGCTGATATGTTTCTGGTAAAGGCAGGTTCTGGTGTTGCTACTTTGGGTTTACCAGACTCCCCAGGTGTGCCTAAGTCGGTAACTAGTCACACTTTAACAGCACCCTTCAACGACCTAGAGGCCGTCAAAGCCCTGTTTGAAGAAAACCTTGACCAGATTGCTGGTGTGATTTTAGAGCCAGTGGTAGGTAATGCGGGGTTTATTCCCCCCGATGCCGGTTTTTTGGAAGGCTTGCGGTTAATTACTCAAGAGCATGGTGCGTTACTAGTGTTTGACGAAGTGATGACTGGCTTCCGAATTGCCTACGGCGGTGCTCAGGAAAAATTTAACATCACCCCTGACTTAACCACTTTAGGGAAAGTTATCGGCGGTGGCTTGCCGGTAGGAGCTTACGGTGGCAGGCGCGATATCATGTCGATGGTAGCTCCATCTGGGCCGATGTATCAAGCCGGGACACTTTCTGGTAATCCTCTGGCAATGACTGCTGGAATCAAAACGCTGGAATTACTCCAACAACCAGGTACTTACGAGCATCTGGACAAGATTACCAAAAAGCTATCAGATGGGTTGCTAGAAATTGCTAAAGAAATGGGTCATGAATCCTGCGGCGGTCAAATCAGTGGGATGTTTGGTCTGTTCTTTATATCTGGCCCTGTTCACAACTATGAGGACGCCAAAAAGTCTGACTTGAGCAAGTTCAGCCGCTTCCATCGCGGCATGTTAGAACATGGCATTTACCTGGCACCTTCTCAGTTTGAGGCTGGGTTTACTTCCCTAGCTCACACAGACGAAGATATTAACCGCACCCTAGCAGCAGTACGAGAGGTATTGTCTAGTCTATGATTGCTAGTTGCGCCAGTAAGTAGGCAG
>CAZZWA010000135.1:0-4575 GCA_964657555.1 uncultured Microcoleus sp. | reverse complement strand
TGCTAGAAATGTAGGGGAGAATTAATTCGGTTGCAGCGTTTGTTGTCCTTAACAGGCATTATCCTTTTGGTATTAACAGGCTTCTCTCCGAAACTCAGTCTCAACATCCTTCTGATTTTGGAAACAATTTATGTCAATTTATGTAGGCAACCTATCCTACAGCGTCACAGAAGCAGACCTGAATGCTGTTTTTGCAGAATACGGGACTGTGAAGCGAGTTCAGCTACCTACTGACCGCGAAACAGGTCGCATGCGCGGCTTTGGTTTTGTGGAAATGAATACAGATGCTGAAGAAGAGGCTGCCATTAATGCTCTTGATGGTGCTGAATGGATGGGGCGTGACCTAAAAGTTAATAAGGCAAAGCCTCGCGAAACTCGTGAAAATAGAGGTCCAGCTGGTGGACGGAGAAATAGCAGCTTTTCTAACCGTTACTAAGCTCTAAGTAGCACAAATTTAATAACTTTCTACTTTAGAAAGGGTGTGTTAGCGACAGCGTAACACACCCTTTGCATAGACTTAGTGCCCTGCGGCTAGACCTAAAGGACTTCCAAATAAAAAAATATCCAATCGTAGGCAAAGCTGTTATTGAGCCAGGGAAGCAGAATCCTAGCCCCGTGTTAGATGCAGGAATTGGATAATTTATTCCTTGTAGTTCCTTAGTAGCAAGATTCTGTTGGCACTAAAAATCATCAACCTCAAGTTGTGCTACCGTTACAGCGGTAAAAGCGAAGGCCAAAACTAACGGCACGGGACACAGCAGTAAATAGCTCACAGTTACAGATATGACTGTGCCAATAACTGCTAAAACTGACCACAGTCTTTCCTCAATACTTAATCCCTTTTGCGCTTTAATTACTCTGAGAGTTTTAGCAGGGATTGGCTCTGGCATCACTGCGCCTGGAGGAAAAGCCCAATAATTGTTATAACGCTCTATAGATAAATCAGTCCAGCCATTTTCTTGACACCATTCTCTAATCCATTCATCACAGTAATGCTTCATAAATTTTGGCTTTTAATCAGAAGATGCAACTTGCTTTAAACAATCAGAAGTGAAACCCGGCAAGTTGTTGCTCAATAGCTAGCTAAGTAGGTAGCTGTGAAACAATTTGTCCGAGGTAGTTAAAATTTGCTAAAAAGTTGGGACGCCGTCAAACAACGTCATCATTAATGAATAAGATAAACAAGCCATAGCTCCTATAGCAAAAAAAGCAACTAAACTTTACTATTTCCTATGGATGAGTAAATATACTTATAATTTTAGGTGGTAAATGTTGCTAGCGTTAGAGGTCAGCCAAAGATTGACAACGTAAGCTTTAAGAGAACAGCTTATGACTGGGAAAGGCACAGATGAAAAACTCGATGCTGATGATTCTGCTACTAATTTTGCTTCTGCTGACGGTAACATCTCCTTTTGCAACTCTAGCAATGTTGATGCTTGTCCTGTTTGTTTCAGCACTCGGCTGGTCACTATGGACGTTAGTGCGAACTGTTGTAAGCGGCAACACCTAGCCTCTGCACATGGCTTGGCAATCATTTCCAATCATGCTATCCGAGAGTTATGACCAAACTGCTAAAAGGCGATCGCTATCTAAAGGTAGAGATGCGCTTTCCCAGACGCAAAAGCCCCTTTAGCCGCGCTAAAGCGTCAAATTGGCTGTCGATGCTGATTGCTACACTTGCCATTCTCTTGTAGATGTGAGGATAATCAAGTTGAGCCGTGGACTGACATAAATCTAGAAGGAGAAATATAGGTGGCTGAGTATAGAAAGATCGAATATCGGATTGGCAAAGACGGCAAGATTACTGAAACAGTGCTCAATGCTTCTGGTGCCGGTTGTACCGAAACCACCTCAGCAATAGAACAGGCACTGGGAAAAGTCGAATCTCAAGAGCTGTTGCCAGAATATTACCAAAGTGAGGAAAACCAGATCGTAGAAGAGACTCAATCCATAAATCAGAACTAGAGTGCACTGATGATGTTCGATAGCCGCAGTCTGTTGTTCTTGGTGTTAGATGGCCTCCTTGGTGTAGGGGGCATTTTTATTGTAGTGCGCTACTTTCAGTCCTCTTCTCGGCTGAAGCCGTCAGTAAGGAGTGATGCGGTAAAAGAAATAGAAGCACTGCGGCAAGAGTGCCTGCGGCTGCGTAGAGAGTTGCAACAGCAAAGCACTGAACTGACTGCGGATATGAGAAACAACATATTTCAGCAATTGCAAACGTTACTGACCAACTATCCCAGCGTTCGCCAGATGGCACAAGCTAAGCCGGATTTGCCAGCTAAAAACCTAACTGCCCTATTCACTCCCTTGGATAATCTCTTGCAAACATGGGGATACGAAGCTATTGGTTCAGCTTGGGAACAGGTGCCATATAATCCCCAGTTGCATCAACCAGATGTTGGTGATATTACCAAAGGGGAATTGGTTTACGTGCGGTTTGTCGGCTATCGGGACGGCGATCGCATTCTCTGTCCGGCGAAAGTCAGCCGGACTCTGCCCATGGGAAGTAAAAAGTAAAAAGTCAAGAGAAAAGATTTCTGATGCTTGACTTTTGTTATTTGCCTTTTGTCTTTTCTTTCGCCTTTTACCTTTTTCTATGACTACTGTTGCCATTGACTTCGGCACTAGCAACACCGTTGTCTGTACTCTAGATCCCGTAACGTTCTCTGCCCGAACGCTCAAGTTTGGCAATATCTCCCGCCGTTTTGAGACAGCACAGGGGGAGGTGAATGTAGTACCGACTCTGGTGTTTGTCCAAGACTCCAAGCAACTGATCTTTGGAGAACAAGTGCGATCGCAGCGTCTGGGTTTTGCGCAGCCAGAGCGATTGTTCCAAGCCTTCAAGCGCGACTTGGCGGCAGATTATCAACCCCCACCTCGCCAATTTGATGGCAGCAGCTACACCGCTGAATATATATCAGAGTTGTTTCTCAAAGAAATCTGGCAACAGATAAATCGGCAGCAAATACAACCAAGCCAGGTCATTTTGACAGTCCCAGTGGGAGCCTTCGAGCGATATCTCGATTGGTTCCACGACTTTGCAGACAAGTTGGGTATTCCTCATATTCAACTAGTGGATGAATCCACAGCAGCCGCACTAGGTTATGCGGTGAAAAGCCCTGGTTCCATAGTTTTAGTAGTAGATTTTGGCGGTGGCACCCTCGACTTAAGCTTAGTTCGTACTAGCGGCAAACCCTTGCTTCCTCCTCATCAAGGTGGACAACGGGACGGTAACCATCAAGTCTTGCAGGCAGAGGTGCTAGCAAAGTCAGATGCTTATGTAGGTGGCGTTGATATTGATGCTTGGATTGTCGAGCATTACCTGCACCAGATCGGTTCCTCGCGGGAGGAAGTCAAGCAGATTGGCTGGCAAAATTTGTTAGAGATAGCAGAAAGGCTAAAAATCAGACTTTCTAAAGCACCTGCCGCAAAAGAGAGCTGGTTTGATGATGAAAACTTCATCTCTCATGAGTTGCATTTAACTCTTGAGCAGTTGGAGGAGATTCTGGAAAACCGACAGTTATTGGAACAAGTGCGGCAAGCTTTGGACGAAGTGCTAGCGATCGCTCTGCAAAAAGGCATCAGCAAAGCTGAAATTGAACAGGTACTGTTAGTGGGAGGCACTTGTCAAATTCCTGCCGTGCAGCAGTTAATCATTTCCTACTTTGGGCGAAGTCGGGTCAAATTAGATAAGCCCTTTGAAGCAATTGCTCACGGAGCCTTAGCGCTAGGGCAACTTATAGAGGTGGAGGATTATCTCCGGCATGGCTATGCTATCCGTCTCTGGGAACCATACAGCAGAACCTATTCTTATTTCTCTGTATTTGACAAGGGAATTAAATATCCTTGCCAACGCCTGGAAACGTTGACATTACAAGTAGCAACAGAAGGACAACGAGAGATTCGTTTGGATATTGGAGAAGTGGCAGAAATCTCCCAAGCAGAAGTCACCTTCGACGCTCAAGGCAGGATGACAAGCAGCCACCTTCACAAACAAGAAGCATTTCGCTCTTTAGAAAGTCATCACGACTTAGTTTGTGTAGCCCATCTCGATCCCCCAGGACAAACTGGAGTAGACAGGATTGAAGTGACGTTTGAAGTGAATGAACAGCGAGTTTTGCTGGGGACAGTCAAGGATTTGCTTACAGGAAAAGTGCTGGTGGATAGAGGAGCGATCGCTAAGCTTAAGTAATAGAAATCCCTAGGTCTTTCACCCTACATCTAAAAAAGTGCTATGCATGAGAATTCCTCCCATCAACCCAGAGACTACGACGCTGTTCTTGGCGGTCAAAATCTAGCTCCATCTGGTGCTGTGATCTTGGGGGGACTCGAAGGAGTCAAGCAGCGCTTGGCTTTTGAAGCTGCGGAACAGAGAAGTCAAGCATTTCAAGAAGCCCTTAAGTACGGTCAACCGGGCTTAGATCTGGTAATTCAAACTTTAAAAGCCAATTGCTCGCGCAACTCTAGCAAAGAAATTGGGACTAGAGCCAACCTGAGTGGGGCTAACTTAAGTGGGATAGACCTAAGTCAAGTGAACCTGAGTTGGGTCAATCTGAGTCGAGCCAATCTGAGTGG
>CAZZWA010000134.1:7040-13667 GCA_964657555.1 uncultured Microcoleus sp. | reverse complement strand
AATCTTGATAGACTACTAGTAGTCTTGAGCGTAAGTTCTAATACCATTCGTAGTGCAGGCGTCTCGCCTGCGCGGGCTTTTCGCCCCGCACTACGGTAGCCAAACTTGCGCCGTGTTTTATGAACCACATCTCTGTCAACTTGTTTTTGACGGATTGTAGGGGTAGTGCCCCCGTGCCTACCCCCAAAGGCAACCACACGGGGGGATTGCCCCTACGAACTTGACAGATCCTCTGGGCGCATTTAGCGGTTGGGGGAGGAGGGGCAAAGGACGCAAAGAAAGGGAGCGATCGCCCAACCACCTTAAACTAGGCAACTAAATAATTCCCATCAGTTCCAAAGCTGATCGGGTGGTGAGGAATTTAAGCTAAAAAGCTCAGTTGCTGGCCGTGAGCAGCATAACTTCTACGACAGTGAGTAGACTTGCCCATCAATCAGTAACCGAGTGATTCCCTTGGCTTTGAGTTGAGTACAAGTTTTCTGAAGCATTCTGCCATCTGGAATTTTAATAACTCGCTGAGCGCGGTTGGAGAAACGTCGGGCCACTCTGTGGTTATCAAAAATTGGCAATGTTTTCTGCTGAACTTCTTCAACAGGAATCCTTCCCAGATCGCTGAATTCCTTGAGAGGTCGAGCAATTAACTCCGCAGCCCGGTCTACTACCAAATAACAAGTTTTGGGAATAGAGGCTTCAGATAGAGGCAAAACTTGAACGTTGGTACGATTTGTGCTGATCAATGGTTGTATTGGAGTCTGACGGTCGGATTCTGTTTCATCATCCCAGTCATCCTCATCATGATCTTCTAAATCTGCATCCTCGTCATCTAAATCAATTAGCTCTTCTCTTAGAATCTCATCTAGGACGTGGCCAGAAGACCTATAACCATCATCCAGTCCCTCTGAAATCATACTATGTGCAGAAACAGGAACGTCAGCCACAGGCAAACGGGACTCTGACGGTGAGATTTCACCCACTGAGTTGAACGCTGTTCTAGATCGCTTGCGTATCCGACGTTCAGCATTAAGATCTGACTCTTCAGAATCTGGTTCGGGCTCTAGTTTAGACTCCGCTTCTAACTCTGCTGGCTGATCTTCCAGCATGGGATAGCTCCCCGGAGTGCGAGCTGAGCGCTTTTGCTGGATTAATGCCTCATATTCCTCCTCTGCTAAGCGGCTTTTCAGGAGGCGACTAATCGTTGAGCTACTAACGCTGTAGCGAGTGGCCAGGGTTGAGGTAGTCTCTTCTGGGTGTCGGTACAGGTCAAGAATTTCGCGCTTGTCTGAATCAGACAGTTTTCTGGGACTCATGCTAATTCCTATTAAGCCCGTTTGCGAGTGCTACGACGGGAACGGCTGGATGTGTCATATTCGAGAGCTGCACCTATGGCAAACAGAACACCACTAAACACCCAAAAGACTTCTAGGAGAAAGCCACTTTGGTAATCGGCAATGTGATCGGTTGCATACTTAAACCACATGTCCGCGATGTAAAACGAAAATGCTGCTGCTGCAATCATTCGCCAAGACTGAGCAAATCTTCCTCCCCAAAAAGCTAAAAGTAGCGTTGTGGCAATAATGAGCAGGAAGATATCGCCAACTATGTAAAACATTTTTACAGGCTCGCGCAGTGGTTTGAGTAGCTCTTCCATGGAAGATACCCACTCTGGTGTCGGCTTTTTAGTGACTGGCTCTAATGGTTGTGCTGTTGCTGGTGGGACTGGCTTGGCGGTTGGCTTCACCAGCGATGGTGCTGTTTTGATGGCACTACCTGTCTTGGATGAAGCCGCAGCAGAAACTTGTGCAGTTGTAGATACTGAGGCTGGAACTTGTACGTCTTCCCGTGGCTTACCGGATGCGGGAAAGGACAACCACAGTGCCAGAGCAATGCCAACTGCTGCAATTCCCCCTACGACAAACCACTGCTTCACCTCTAGATTGAGCCGTCTAGGCAGTACCGCTAAAATCATTCCCCAGCCTACAAATAGGTAAAAAATTAGATAAAAGAAATCTCCTGGGGAGACATCTGGGTCTAAACCCCAATACAGCTCCCATAAGCCAAATAGAAAGTTTCCTATAAAGAATGACAGCATTCCCAGTCCAATCCCCAACCACACATTCCGACCACTAGCAATTTGAGGGCTGCGGAAATTCCTAAAACACATTAAAGATGCGGCTATGAATGGCACCTGCTCGCAGACGTAGGTACCAATTGAGTACCCAAGATCGCGCTTTTCTCCAGGTGCTGTAATACCAAACAGCAGGAAGAACAAAAGCGACAGCACAGCCCAAGCAATTCCCCCATAGATGACAATCTGACCGATCATGGGAGATTGAGAACCAGATGACTTGTCCACAGAGCTGCTCATAGTCATTACAAAATAGGTAGAGCTATTGTTCGCTAGGAGAAAGGCAATCCCAAAAGTTGGGTGGAACAGCGACTACATCTTTGCAGAACAGTATCCCGTTTTGACGCCAGCTTTTGTCACATGTGCCCCAAAAACTTTATTATATCTTATCGCCATAGTTTACCCAACGGTGTTTGATTTATCCACTCGATAAACTGCTTCTGCACATCTGCTGGCATATCTTGTAGCGTATCTTTTACTCCCTGCGCGAAGTTGGAATTACCGAAATAGGCTTTACCAAGGCGGTAAAGTTCTTGTAGTAGGGTAATGAGATGATGCTCCTCCCACGGTGGAACCTGCAAACTAGTTAGCGGGTCTATTGTTAGCAACTGCTTCACTGCTGATGGAGAATCTGCTCCTGGAAAGTGCCACTGCCGCAACTGTTCTGTCAGATCTTTTTGAAATAATCCAGCTTGTCTAGCTCCTAAAAGGTCTTCAACGTCTACGTAAACTGCTTGCAACAGCAAGATAGCTGCTTGAGTGAACGGTAGCATTTTAGCTTCATTGCTAGTCTCATTGGCCAGCTGGTCTAGACGGATTTTGCCCCAAATACTATATCGCTCTGGCTCTTCCAATAGAACGCAGGCTTTGCCACGGTTATCTGTAAGATCCCGCCAGAAGGCTCTGGCTTCTTCCGCCTGATGAGCATTAAATACGCTAATCAAGCGAAAGGTTTGCCCCTGATAATTGAGAATCGGGATCTGTTGATCCCGGGTCGGGTGCTGAATGCTTGAAATGTCAACATCCTGCCGTTTCAGAATAAACATGGCACTGGTAAAATCACTCCTGAAGGGGCCTGCTGCTGTGTGGGGAACTCGTAATCACCAAAAGCAACCGTCTATAAAATTCATAATGGTGCTGCTGGGATAGAATCGAGCAGCGATCGCCTCGACTAATACACTATCCTATCGAAGTTGTTGATGATACTCGTCTCTAGTGTACATTTACTATCAAGCCACTGGAGCGACGTGCTCTGAAAGCCTCATTAAATCATAACTTGCTTTATTCAAGGGAGTCATGAGCTAAGATATATATTGCATCTAACCAGAATCAACTGTCTTGATCTGGGTGCGTAACTCAGTAGGATAGAGTAGCGACCTTCTAAGTCGCCTGTCGCAGGTTCGAATCCTGCCGCACCCGTTTTTTTAAACGTGACATTGTTAAAAGCTGTTGGTAAGCAATTAACTTTTCACCAGTTCTTGCTATAGCAATGTAGCATTCACCGAATCATCACCACACAATCATGCTTTCATAATTTTCACGGCTGAGAGCCTCCATTCCATTGCTAGTGTGCTACTTGAATAACGTATTCAGTAATACTAGGGTTCAATCCGCACCCCTCCTTAATAACTGATTACAAACAGCTTCTAAAGAGAGATTTTTGTAGAAAGCCCGTGATGAGGATTGAACTCATGACCTCACCCTTACCAAGGGTGTGCTCTACCACTGAGCTACACGGGCACTCTGAGAAAGATCAAGAAAAAATCTTTCATTTGTTTGATTTGTGGTGGGCCGAGCTGGATTTGAACCAGCGTAGGCGTAGCCAGCGGATTTACAGTCCGCCCCCATTAACCACTCGGGCATCGACCCATTTGAATCCACAATTACTTATGTTAGCACAACTCTTAAGGCAATACAAAGAATTTTTTGAAGTGGGGACTAGGGAGATTTAGCAAGGCTCTCCCTCTCCCCGGTTTTCCTTTCCCAACCCTAGAGAATTTCACCAGTTTCTTGCAGGGAGTGTAAACGCCGGTAGATGCCTTGGCGACCCAGCAGTTCCGAATGACTGCCAACTTCTACAATCTGACCCTGATCGAGAACCACAATTTTGTCTGCTTCCCGGACAGTACTGAGTCGGTGGGCAACGATCAGAGTGGTGCGAGTCCCAAGGATGCTACGCATTGCCAGTTGAATCGAGCGCTCAGACTCATAATCTAGGCTGGAAGTAGCTTCATCAAAGATCAAAACATCAGGATTAACAAGCAGCGCCCTCGCAATCCCTAGTCGCTGCCGCTGTCCACCAGATAGACGGACACCACGCTCACCCACTACTGTATAGTAACCTTCAGGCAGTTGTTGAATAACTTCATCTACTCGGGCAATTTGACAGGCTTCCTGTACTTGCTCAAATGTAGCTTTTGGATTGCCATAAGTAAGATTATCTAACAAGGTGCCATTGAAGACATCAACCTCCTGATGCACGATCGCCAACCGCCGTCGATAACTGGTGATAGACAGGTTGCGAATCTCCTCTCCATCTATCAAGATGCGCCCCTGATTAGGTTCAAAATACCGGAATAGAAGCTTCACAAAGGTAGACTTGCCTGACCCAGAACGACCGACTATTGCCACAGTTTGATATGGTTCGATCAATAGGTTGATGTCCTGTAAGACTGGGCGGCTGGTGTCATACCCAAAAGTGACATGAGAAAACTCGATTTTTCCGGTGAACCGATAGGGTGCAGCAGATGAAGCTTGGACTAGACTCGCAGCTTCTACTCCAGATGGCTGTTGCATAAATTCATGAAAGCGCAGCATGGAGGCATAGCGACGAGCAAAAACCTCTGCCAGTATACCCATTGGTTCCAGTTCTGCGTAGGCCATGCTGGAGACAGTTAAAGTTGTGATAAAGTGTCCTAGGGAAATTTGACCCTTGAGTGTGGTTGCCAGAGCCAGACCTAGGACTGTAAAGACACAAAACTGGATAATAGTTTTTTGCCAGGTAATCAGCTTGACATACCCCTTATGGATGCGGTAGTCAACAATTTTGAACTGTCGCTCTAACCGCTGCCGTTGGCGAGTCAGTTCTACTGTTTCAGTAGCAAAAGCTTTGACAGTTTTGATGTTAGTGATAATTTCAGAGTTGCGGCTCTCGGTATTTTCGCTATATCTATCTAGGATTCGTTCTTGCTGAATCAGTCGCGTCAGAGTTCTCAGAGTCAAGCTGAGGATCAATATGAATGAAATTAAAAACAGTAAAGCAATTCGCCAATCAACTAACCAGATGACCACGAAAATCCCTAAGATTCGGCAGAGTTTAGGAATCAGCTGACCAGCTATTTCTGGGTAGCTCCAAGTATGGTTTTCAAGACCTCTGGCAATTCGTCCAGCAATGCGGCCTGGGTTGTTTTCGTCGTAAAACTCCAGTGGCAGAGTGAGAATTTTTATCAAAACGTTTTGGGAATGATCTCGACGAGAGCGCAGAGCAATATCCCAGTGAAACCAGACGCTTAACCAAGGCTGAACGGGTGCTTTGACTACAGTGACCAGGAAAATTAACCCCATTACCACAGCTAGCGACAAAAGCTTGTTTTGTGGTCTGTGAGTCAGGTCAGCAACAGATGCGATCGCGTTTTGTACTGGAAGATCGAGGGGTTGACCTGACAGGATGTTTAAAATCTGCCCAATCTCGTATGGAACAATGAGATCGATGAGTTCAAAACAGGAAGCTGCTGCAATGCTAAACAGCGCGATCGCCCAATATAGTCGGAAATAACCGAGGACATCACGAAAGGTTGCCATAATTATCTCTTTTTAACAAATAGCCGACATAAGTTTCCAGAGCCAGACTGCCAAATATCAACTCTAAAAACTGTGCAAGATATTTTGATCTTTAAAACCTTAGGAAAGACGCGATTAATCGCGCCATTACTTCACAGCTAAACTGCCAACATTTAATCTGTGTAAAAGCTGCATATAAGCTACTACACTCAGTAATTTACATCCTTAGTCTTTTAATACCAATGATTAATGACCGAGGACTAATAATGACCCCACAAAGGAGCTTTATTTTTGTCGATTTCCTTAATGAAGGGTTTGACAGATGCTTGAAATAATTCCGTTTGTGAGTCTATGGCTTAATCAACATTGGTGGTGGCCTCGGTTTAGCAGGTTAGATAGCGTAGGCTGATTGAAGTGCCCACCAGATCAGGAAACCAATACCGCCTAAGACCAGCACAGATGAGATGGTAACTGCCTTCGGGCTATCGGCTCCCTTGAACTTCATGATTCCGCGATTTAGGTCTGACATGATGTTGTTTTCCTCTCTGTACTAAGTGAATGTAAATATTTGTGAAGATAAAAGGATCAAGTATTACGTTAGCGGGTGTTGGGGTATCTTGTCTATAGCCCTAAGGTGAGAAATGGGCAGGGAGACGATTGGACTTTTTGCCAGATAGGGTTCTCTATACACTGTTAACCTTGGCGCTAGCTGCGACACTCCA
>CAZZWA010000134.1:3515-6940 GCA_964657555.1 uncultured Microcoleus sp. | reverse complement strand
GCTAAATCCTCTACAAGTTTAGATTACAAATATATTACAAAATTGGCAATCTGCTCAAATTGATCAATTCGGTAGGAAAACCCGCTCCTTGTCTTTAAAGTTAGCCCCAGCTCGCTACCTGAGCTGTGCTATTTACTACCAAGCTCACCACAGCTCAGATAGCGATCGCCATCTGGCTATCAACTCCCCTAAATTTTAGGGTGTCAAGCTTTAACTAGCTCCTGACAACGCAAAAAAGCGCAAAACAATCTCAAGTAGGCACAGGAGTTGCTAGCCAAGCCCAAAAATCCCTAATCTGGTAGAAGAAATCAACTGAGGGAATCAACAGTGGAAGTTGCGAGCGTCATTTTGGCAGCGATTATTGCCCTGCTAATTGCCATAGAGGTGGGATTGCGGCTGCTATTTGGCTTTGGCAATCCCCTGATTTACATTGCAGATGAGCAGATTGGTTACTTGTTAGCGCCCAACCAGCAGACTTGTCGGTTTGGTAATCGCATAGAGATTAATGAATATTCCATGCGAAGTCCAGCCATAACCCTGGCGCGATCTCCGTCTACTCTGCGGGTGCTGTTATTAGGGGATTCTATTGCCAATGGTGGCTGGTGGACTGATCAGGCTGAGACCTTATCAGCCTTAATGTCGGTTCAGTTAAAATCTGCTGCGGATAGCGCTTTTAATCAAGTGGAAGTTCTCAACGCCTCGGCTAATTCCTGGTGTCCGCGCAATGAAGCTGCCTTCCTAAAGCGGTTTGGTACTTTCAATGCCCAGGCAGTCGTATTGCTAATTAATACAGATGACCTGTTTGGCACCGCTCCCACTTTGATACCTGTGGGGCGAGATCGCTTCTACCCTAGCCGCAAACCTCCTTTAGCGCTAGTGGAGGTGTACAGCCGCTTACTTCCCTACCAGCCACCGCCAGAAATGGCAATGGTTAATGCCGAAGGGGGCGATCGCGTTGGTTTCAACTTAGAAGCAATTGGAAAAATTCAGGCACTTTCCACTCTTGCAGGTGCTTGCTTTCTGCTAGCAATGACACCTTTACTAAGAGAAATCGGTAAACCAGGTTCGCGTGATTATGAGCACAAGGCACGAGGGCGACTCGCCGAATTTACTCAAACTCAGCAAATCGCGTATGTAGATTTCCTGCCAGTGTTCAATGAAACCCAACAGCCAGAAACCTTGTTCAAAGATCATATCCATCTGAGTCCTCAAGGAAATCAGTTGGTTAGTGAAACGCTATGCCAGTCCCTACAGCAATTTTTGCCATGACTTGGCACTTATTTTTAGGAGCAGCTAGCCAAAAACAGGAGGCAGGAATCTGCCCCTCTGTTTCAGTAGGAAACTGTCAGTACAGTCTGATTCAGAGTAGGACGCTCCCAGTCTGACTGATGATGCCAAGCTTGACCATCAAGAGCCATCTGCTCAATTACACTGGCTAGCCGCAAGGCTTTGAGAGCTTGCTCGCCGCCAACGGACGGTTGATTCCCACCCCGCACACAGCTGACGAAATGTTCTAACTCAGCATGTAGCGGCTCAATGTTACTGGTATAAACCTTTTCAATTAATCCATCCTGACGGTAAAGCACTTGACCGTAGTCAGTCACGCAGTTGGCAGTCGTTTGTCGATGAATCAAGATTTCGTTGTTGAGGAAATCTGCCTCCGTGAGGGAGTTTTTGCAATGAGCAGCAATGCGACGAATCTTTCTGTGAGTCACCTTGCTAGATGTCAGCGTAGCCACAATGCCGTTAGCAAAGCCAAGCGTAGCAGTGACATAATCTAGATACCCAGAATCGGAGGCGCGGCTACCACTGGCCGTTAAACTAACCACAGGCGAGGCTGCCAGTTCCAGCAACAGATCGATGTCATGGATCATCAAATCCAATACTACTGAGACATCGTTAGCTCGCTGGGAATATGGACTCATGCGATGAGCCTCCAGAGCCAACAACTCTTCGGTTTTCAGGACTTTGCTAAGTTCCTGAAAGGCTGGGTTGAATCGCTCAATATGACCAACCTGAAGGATATAGTTAGACTCAGCTGCCGCATTAACGAGGGATTCTGCTTCGCTAATATTGGCGGCAATCGGTTTTTCAATTAATACATGAACTCCAGCCAACAGACAGGTCATGCCAACGTCGTAGTGCAGGCGGGTGGGAACCGCAATGCAGACAGCATCTACATAAGGAAGGAGGTCGCGATAATCTTCAAAAAAGCGAACTCGATATTTGCTAGCAGTGTTCAACCCCCGCTCGATATTAATGTCTGACACACCAACGAGTTCAACGTCCTTAAGGAGACTCAGAACGCGGGTGTGATGCTGTCCCATGTTGCCGACGCCGATAACGCCAATTCTGATTGGCTTTAGCTGGCTTCGCTGCAAATGGGCATCCGGATGTCTTGCTGACATGCTATCTTGCACTCCTGTATGCTCCTCCACCACTCTTAATCAAATCGATTCGCATCGGTTTGCCGCCTTGAACCATCCAGATAGTACCACAGCAACTATAAATGTAAAGAATTTGAAAGTTTCGCGCAGGTTCCTGAATTAGTTGCTAAATTTCAGCACCGGGTAGAGCACAGCTCGGTCTGACGCCTGATTTCTGAGGCGTGCAAATCAGTTATGTCTTGATTTACGGTGATTGCCTCTATCCATTGTGTTTTTATGACTTCATATTGTGGATTTTGGATGTGTCACTTTCTCTGCCGTCCATTTTGTTTAGAGCTGAGGAGATCAGATGAACTTTAAGGAGACTTCGATGGTAAAAGCAGTTGTTTTATTGTCTGGCGGATTAGACTCTTCTACAGTCCTGTATCAGGCTAAGGCGGATGATTGTCAGTTGTACTCGCTCTCGTTTGATTACCAACAACGTCACCGACGAGAGTTAGACTCATCTGCGGCGATCGCTCGGGCAGCAGGTGTTGTGGAACATCAGGTAGTAACATTCGACTTGCGCTGTTGGGGGGGTTCGGCGTTGACGGATGATGCCATTGAGCTACCCCTAGACCGCTCTCTAGATGAAATGGCTCAAAGTATTCCTGTCACTTATGTACCGGCTCGAAATACCATCTTTTTGAGCTTTGCCCTAGCTTACGCCGAGACTCATGCTGCCGAGCGGGTCTACATTGGCGTCAATGCTTTGGATTATTCAGGCTATCCAGATTGCCGTCCCGACTATATCCAGGCTATGCAGGAAGTCTTTCGACTAGGAACAAAACAGGGTAGAGAGGGGCAGCCAATTGCTATTCTAACGCCCCTGCTTGCACTTAAGAAGACTGAAATTATTCAACTGGGCAATCGGCTGGGTGTCCCTTGGGAGCAAACATGGTCTTGCTATGCTGGTGGCGATGTGGCTTGTGGAGCCTGCGACGCCTGCCGCTTGCGGCTAGAGGCTTTTGCAGAATTGGGATTAAAAGACCCATTACC
>CAZZWA010000134.1:0-3415 GCA_964657555.1 uncultured Microcoleus sp. | reverse complement strand
CGAATTTGGTGTAAGCGTGGCCCTTGCGCAGACACTACGGTCAGCTCTAAATTATCGTAGTGCAGAGTTTCTCCTAACGCGGGAATTTTCTGGCACTGGTAGAGCAGGAAGCCTCCCAATGTTTGATATTCGTCAGTTAGAGGCAAATCCAGAGCTAACAGTTCGTTGACCTCTTCCAGGTTCATCTGTGCTTGCACCAAAAATGTTTGCTCATCCAGCACTTGTAGAGCTAAATCTTCTGCGTTTCGAGGTTTGGGGCTGTAACCGATGATTTCGGCAATCAAATCCTCAATCGTCAACAACCCAGCCGTGCCGCCAAACTCATCCACGATGATCACCATCGCTTGATGCGACATCGCTGACCCATAGCGCAGGCGCTGCATCACTGGTAACAGTTCACTCAGCGGGGTAAATTCTGGCACAAATAATGCCGGTCTAATCCAAGGCTGAATCGACGTTTCCAACGTCAGTTGTCCTGTAGCTAGAGGTTCAGCCAATTCTTTAAAGTAAATAATCCCGCGAATGTCATCCAAGGATTCACCGACAACAGGGTAGCGAGAGTGACTAGTGCTGGCAATTTCATTCAGCAGCGTTTGGAAAGTGGCGTCACTGGGGATGGCGGCAATGCTAGTACGGGGAACCATAACTTCTGCTACCAACACTTCCCCAAAGTTGAAGACGTTGTTGAGCAGCTCTCTCTGCTCGGCTTCCAAACCAGTGGACTCGCGATCTGTGGTGATAATCATCTGCAACTCTTCTGAGGTGACAAGAGTATACATCTGACCCGTGAACTTAATTCCCACAATCCGCAGCAACCAGCGAGTTGATTGATTCAGTATCCAGATAAATGGATTGAAAAACCGAGCGCTCGCTCTGACTGGCAGCGCCAGAAACCGAGCCAGCTGTTCTGAGTAAAGCAGTGCCACTGATTTAGGGCACAGTTCGCCTAAAACAATTTGCAGGTAAGCAATGAGGAAAAAAGAGACTGGGATTGCCAAAGAGTGAGCGACCAGTTGACTGAGTTCCTGCGGTAGGGGCAGTGTCAACATCCATCTAGCCATTAGGAAGACAATCGTACTTTCACCAATCCAGCCAAGGGCCAAACTAGAGAGGGTGATCCCCAACTGAGTTGTGGATAGCAGCCGATCAATACTTCTTTGCAGATTTTGCACCGTCTTGGCTTGAATATCGCCAGCTTCAACTAGTTGGTTAATACGCGATCGCCGCACCGAGACTATGGAAAACTCAGCTGTGACAAAAAAGGCATTGATCGCAATCAGCAGCACGACTGACAACAATCTCAGCCAAATATCCGAGCCGGTGAGACGAGGGTAAGCACTCACCATCAAGCTCATCATAGTGGGGGCAACCATCCGCTCTTTCTTTGCATGAAAAGCCTTTCTACTTTTGCTTTTTCTCGCCCCTACCTTACTACTGGAATCTCAGCTATCTTCAGTTGGAGTTTTTGTTCTGGATAATCTGTCAGTGTTAGCGAAAGCTTCTTGGCATCCTCTAACAAAGCTGTTGGAATACTCACTGTGCCAGAAAACTCCTCTCCATTCGCTGGCAACTCGGCTGGCAAACCCTCTGTGACAGCGCTCAGGGTATGCCCCTGATCGTCAGTCACATTCAAGAAACTATAAAGAAACCGCACTGCTTGCGCTCCCTCGTTCTTGAGGGAGACATTCAGTAACAAAGCGCCTCCCTGTTGCATCGCCGAACGCACCTCCAGCGTCACCTGCCGATCTTGACTTTTAATTGGTAAATTCTGTGCTGCTTTAGCCTCTGGGCTAGACTGCTCGGAGGACTTTTTCTCCGCTACAGAGTCGCTGCCGTTATCTTTTTTCTTGCTATTCTTAGATTCCTTACTTTTGCTATCAATATAGATCCTGACCTTCTTGAGGATATCCTCTTCGTTTAACATGTTTAGCCCTTCTTGCCCAGGAGCCGTCCGCTTCGCCGACAGTTTATTGGTAGGACGAACATCGGGCTGAGTAACGCCTTTGAGAGCTTGATGACCTACAGTAAATCCCCACATGGCACTCACAAAGCCAGCTCCGAACATCATGGCTAGCAGAAGTAACGTGAGCGCTACCGTCGAATTCAGTTTCATAACTTGTTTAAAGCCAATGTCAATCTCTCGTCTGTCGCACTGGATTATTCAGCGAGTATAATCTATATACATGTGATCATGGGACGTATCCGCTCTTTGAGCGTCAGGCGTTACAAGGTATTTGTAACGAGCGTCAAAACTTAACCAGGGTTGGCCGAGCGGTTGAGGCAGCGAACTCATAATTCGCGCAAGGCAGGTTCAACTCCTGCACCCTGGATTTTTAATTTATCGCAATGGTGCTTTTTCATACATGAACTCGCTGCCCCTCACTCGTCCACTAGCGCGAGGAGGCATCATCCGTATTGATGTATCGAAGGGATTAGGTAAGTCTGGAGTACGAATATATGGATCGGTTGTAGCTTGTTGGTCTAGTGCATCTCGGTAAAGGGTATAGAGGACTTTGGCATCTTGATTGTCTTGATCCTCGGGAAACCCAGGTCGCGTAAAGGTTCCTGGCCCAAATATGTATCTAATCTGACCCTCAAGGCTACCGTTGCGGAAAATATCTCCCGACTCGTTAAAAAAGGCTCTGTCAAAGGCGTCTGGAATGCTTTCCAAACGGATTGGCTTGGAGTTTGAGGCGTTGTTAGGTTCAGCGATCGCGCTGGCAGCCAATATGCTCCCAGATGCGATGTTGAGAACCAAAATACCTAACAAATTCCTAAACCGCATGCCCATAACGTTCACCCTCAACTTTCCTTCAATACTAACTAATATTTGAGTTTAGGATGTTTCTTGGTTAACTGTTAGGCCAACCTGCGTGCTCAATAAAATGCAAATCCAACTCACCTCATCAGCTTGGGCAAACACTGCTGATTTGACAACACTGCGCCAGCATCTGCTGAATCTCTTCTGCGCTCTAGCGTACAAAGAGGGGGACTTTGTGCTTTCTTCTGGGCAGCATAGCACTTACTACATTAACGGCAAGCAGGTAACGCTCCACCCTCAAGGAGCCTTAGCAACCGGACGCCTATTGTTATCTATGCTACCTGTTGACACCGAAGCTGTTGCTGGTTTGACCCTGGGAGCCGATCCCATGGTGACAGCAGTCAGCGTGGTTTCTGCGTATGAAAATAGACCGCTACCGGCGCTGATTATCCGTAAGGAAGCCAAAGGACATGGTACTAAAGCTTATATTGAAGGCCCTAGTTTGCCAGATGGGGCGAAAGTGATGGTTTTGGAAGATGTTGTGACGACTGGGCAGTCGGCGATGAAAGCTGTTGAGCGTCTGCAAGCAGTAGGTTACAGTGTAGAGCAAGTCATAGCGCTGGTAGACCGACAACAGGGTGGTGCCGAGTTATA
>CAZZWA010000133.1:10777-13672 GCA_964657555.1 uncultured Microcoleus sp. | reverse complement strand
CGTATTTTGATTCAAAATGCACTTTTCTCTGTGTTTGGGATCGGACGCAAAAAACTTAGCAATCTAGTCATGCCTTGGTGTACCTACACAGATCCAGAAGTTGCTCATGTGGGGATGTATGAGCAAGAAGCTAAACAGCAAGGAATTGAAGTGGATACCTACAGCATTTCCCTAGAAAACATAGACAGGGCCATTGTAGACAGTGAGACAGAAGGGTTTGCGAAAGTGCATGTCCGGAAGGGAACTGACAAGATTCTAGGGGCAACGATTGTGGCACGTCATGCTGGCGACATGATTAGCGAAGTCACTCTAGCCATAGTCGGTAACTTGGGACTGAAAGTGATCGCTAGTACTATTCACCCTTATCCGACTCAGGCGGAAGCAATCCGCAAAGTAGCAGATGCCTACAGCCGCACCCGTCTCACACCATTTGTCAAGAAACTGTTCGTAACTTGGCTAGCCTGGAATCGTTAGCTAGGAGCGCTGCCATTCGCAATTCTGATTAAATTCGTAATTGCGAATTTTAAAAAGTCTTTAATCTACCTCCAGTAGGAGGACATTTTCTGTTGATTACTCATACTGTGGGAAGTAGCTACGAAAGCTTACAAGCTAGTAGTACCATGAGCAACGAGCCAGAATTAGAAGCTGTAAAACGCGAACTTCAAGAATTAAAGAAAGAGCTTGCCCAGCAAAAGAGCAATTTTAATAACAAAAAGCCGCCTGATCTCAGTAATCAAATAGCGATAGGACTGATAAAAGCGTTCATGATCTTACTAGGTGTATCTATCGGCGTATGGGTAATCATCATCCTGGTAGCGCAACTGATGTGGTTGGACTCTCTGTCTCGTCTCTCTCGCTCATCCCCAAGTGGGCAACTAGATCAACACTCAAGCACTCAATCTCCTATCCAAGTAAAACGTGCTGATGACGCGATCGCGAGTGAAGTTAGCTCTAAGTTAGGAGCTAACTTACCAAATAGCAAGCTAGCCATTGAGGTCATAAATGGGGCAGTGACTGTATCAGGTACAGTCTCAAATCAGTCTCAGCTAGAAAGGATTGCACCTTTAGTAAGACAGATTGCGGGCATCAGGAGTATAATCGTCAAAGTCACTGTTGCTACGCCTGCGTCAAGTAAAGGATAGCTACATGATTAGACCTTACAATGAGGCAACTGATTTTGACGAATTGATAGAAATGTATGATATAGCAATTGAAAAATCTCATAATTTCTTAACAAATACAATTAAAAAGCAAGAGCGGCAGCTTGGTATAGCTCTTCTAAAACAAGAAAAACCATTTGATGATTCTGAAACTTGGGTGCTCGGAGAGAATAGTAAAATTATTGGATATACTACCATTTGGCGAAAGCGTTTATGTGGTATTTTTGTGTTGCCTGATTATCAAGGAAATGGCAATGGAAAAAAACTCATCAATCAGGCTAAATCACTAAGAAATCAACTAGAGTTAGCAGTCTATGCACAAAATAGCGATGCTCATGGTTTTTATACACACATGAGCTTTCACCAGATTAAGGAAGGGTATACAAAAGATCAAGATTTAAAATTTAAGTATTTAGTAATGGAATGGAAATATTGACTCAATTATGACCCACATTCTGCATACTAAGCTTGTCGAAGTATGCGCAAGGTAGATTAGAGAGCTGAGCCATTTTTGAGAGGCTTTTCCTGATACTGTATCAGTCTAATGCAGCCAAAAATCTGGCAACAAAGCCTTGCCTAAAGCAGCAGATGCTGAACATTGCTCGCCCGGTGTAAACAATCCTATTAACAGCATTGGTTCAAAAGAGTCGCGGTGTAGAGTCGTCCACAAACCCCAAAATCCTTGAAAAATTCGCGGGCAGTTACCGAATCGTAGCGTCGCCAAGCTGTATCATAGTTTATATGGTAGTCGGTGATCAGGAAGGGGAAACAGCCCGTGTACGAGACAATCTACGCAGTAAAATTGCTGAAATTACCCGCATTGACTAAATAGATAGAGTTGGCAGTGATTGGCGATATCGTTTACCATTTTCTAACTTGTTGATTAAATAATTAACACTAAAGTGCCTATAAGTATTAGAAAAGTCCCTAAAATAGACTTTAAACTTAACGGTTCACCAAGGAAAGCCGCAGAAAAACATAGAACCAATAGCAAGCTAGATCTATCAATTGGCGCAACAAGTGAAGCTTTTCCCTCTTGTAAAGCTCTGAAGTAGAAAATCCAAGATAAGCCAGTAGCAATACCAGAAAGCAAGAGAAAAATCCATGTTTTTTGGGGGATTTCAAAAATATTCTTAGCATTACCTTGAAAAAAAACAATTCCCCAAGCAACGACTAAAATAACAACAGTTCGGATGGCAGTTGCTAAATTAGAATTTACATCTTTCACACCAATCTTGGCAAAGATAGTTGTTAATGCTGCAAAAATCGCTGAAAGTAATGCATAGATCCACCATGTTTTTACATCGTTCTCCATCTTGCCTCCTTTTTCTGCACCCTGATCTAGAATGATTATGTATGACAAGCTGCTTTGCCAACAACAGTAATTTTGGCTTCACTATAGATGCCAAAACTAACTAAGGACATAATCCAGAAGGTATAGATCTTTCGCTGCCATTAGGAAGCCCCATTCAGTCATCTTGATCAAGAATGCCGACGTTCCATCCGCCAAGCGATGGCCGCTGTTGCAGCTGCGACAAAAAGGATGAGAGCTGCCAAGTGAAAAGTTCCCTGTACCCCTGCTACTATTGCCGTCTCAGGTACAGCAACCACTCCAGAGTCAGATGCCAATCCACCACTCAGAGCGCTAAATACTGCTCCCAATAAAGGCACCCCAACCGAGGTTCCTGAAGTACGAGACAAGGACAGTAAGCCAGATGCGATACCTAATCTTTCT
>CAZZWA010000133.1:7968-10677 GCA_964657555.1 uncultured Microcoleus sp. | reverse complement strand
TAACAGGCTGATACTAAACTGGTGGTTACGAAATAGTCGCAGTTCCAGCAATGGCGACTGGGTGCGCGCCTCCACGACCAAAAAACTCACTAAACCCAGTGCGGCAACTGTTAGTAACCCTATTGAGGTACTACTACCAAAACCCTGACGCTGCCCTTGGGTCATTCCCAGGGAGAAACTGCCTAATATCAATACTGCTAGCAACGCTCCCAGCAGGTCAAACCGTTGTTTAACAACTTGGCCTTGGTGGGAGGGCACGACCCGAGCCACAAGGAAGCTGGCTACCAAGCCGAGCGGCACATTGACTAGAAAAATTGAGCGCCAGCCGACTAATCCCAAGAGTAACCCGCCGATGGAGGGACCCAGAGCAATACCGAGGGAGACTACACTGCCAATGATACCTATCGCTCGGCCTCGATCTGATGCAGGGAAGACTTCCGTAATGATCGCTAAGCCAAGTCCTGATATAAACACAGTGCCCAGTCCCTGAAGAATTCGAGAGCTGATCAGCCAACTGACGTCGGACGCGAGTCCGCACAACAGCGAACTGAGTGTAAACACAACCAGACCGCCTAAGAAGAGGGGTTTCTTGCCCCACATATCACCTAATCGAGCTGCACTCAGGACTAAGCTACAGCTGACTAGTGGGTAACTCATAGCAACCCATTGGATTGTGGGAAAGCTCGTGTGTAGGGACTGCATCAGGGTGGGCAAAGCCACGTTGACGATGCCAAAATCGAGGGTAGACATCAGCACCCCCAGCCCAACACCAAACATCGCCCACCAGCGTTGAGAGGAGGCTAAAGAGTGAGGTGGTGTCTTTAACTCAGCTTTGTCCAACTTCTTCTAGTACCTCACTCCTTGCAATCTCTCAACAACCAAAACACTCGGTTCTAATACTTTGCCTATAAACATTACGCATACTACACTATTGTAAATCAATCGGATTAAAAGACTTTGTAGAGAGCAGTCAATTCCTCTGTGCCGATGTTAGCGACTCTCATAGGATAAACAACAGCGAGTGTGAGGCTAAGATTCATTTTCCGAGGAGAAGGTTCAAGACTGGACTTGACAACAGTCCAGACCTAATGACACTCCTTCAGCTTGGCAAATGGAGGCAATTTCCATAAATGGGGTTCAAAATCTATCAGTGAATTGAGAATTTGGTCGGCTTCTCGGTATAGCTGTTTATCTACATGAGGATGAGGAACAACAACAACAGACATTCCCGCAGCAAGTGCCGCTTCCATCCCAGCTTGTGCGTCCTCAAAAACAAGACATTCCTCAGGAATTGCTCCCAGACGTTGCGCAGCAAGTAAGAAAATATCCGGTGCTGGTTTTCCGCGTTGTAGGACGGGATCGTCTCCCAGTACAATACAATCAAACAAAGCAAACCATTCTTGATGATGAGTTGTTTTCAGGTGAAATGAACGACGCCCAGAACTCGTTGCTACAGCCTGAGGAATCTGATAATGGTGGAAGTGCTTAGTCAGACGAACAGCACCCGGAAGCGGTTGAGCTTGGGGTAGCAGTTGCTCCAAAAACACTTCTCTTTCCTGCAAAAAAGCTTGGGCAGTAATCGGTAGTGCTAGCATCTTAACCAGAATCTGTGCTGAATCCAAGGCATTTCTGCCACTCAGTTGAGATTGCATAGACTGCTCGAAAACTTTCCCATAGCGGCTGACAACCTTTTGAATCATCAGTGCATGTAATGGTTCTGTATTAAGGAGCAAGCCATCTAAGTCATAGATAACGTGCGTGATTTTTTTGAATTTTTCCATAGGTCATTGATGCAATTACTAAGTACAATCACGCAACATGACTGTAAAGTCAAGAATCTTTATAATTATCTAATCCCCGCTAGGGGACTGAAACCTTTGAATTTAATTATAAAAATAAGCACGAGACTCCAGTTCGTAGTTTCACAGAAATAACCAGCTCCGCGTTTCGTATTTTTACGGTTTTTGTCTGAGGCTTGACTTAGCTATAGTTTCTTTAGATGGAGTGCTGAACAAAAATGACCTTACAGCTTTTTCCGCTAAAGCCATAATGCATCTAAATGAAAAAGGCTGTTGGTTAAGAAAAAATTAAAAATATAAAATTTAGGGTCTCAACCACGGAGAAAGTGATGGAACACCCCAATCAAGCAGACAAACACAGCTTTCTTTACCCTCAGCGGCGCTACCACGGTCAAGTTAAGCCAGAGAATCTAGTCTTTGATGCTAATTTGCAGGAATTTGCTCAACGAGTGAACTTCATCTGTAACTTAGAAAACAACGGCAAGCTCTCTCCAGAAGAGTCCTACAACGAAGTTGAGGCTCTGTGGCAACAGCTCACGCTGTCTAAAAAGCTACTGGGAATTGGGAAAAACCCCTTTCAGAGCGAAGCAGGAACCGAGTAGCTATACTTTGCGTGGACAGAGATTGACATTTCTCACAAGAGTCGTTCATAGTTCATTGAATACCTGCAATGAACCTCTACTGGTACTTTGCTTCTGTTTGCGTTTTCTATGGCTTGTTTTATTTTAGGCTTCTGTCGCTAGATTTTACGTCAATGCTGCTATCAGATGTTACGGATAAGGAATTTTTGTTTTTCTGAATTTCAATAACCCAAAAAATGGGAAATTACTTGGTACAAACCACCCTTATTTCTAGAAATATCTAAGCAACTCGATAGGCTTTTTCTAGATTGTTCAAGGTGATATTGTAA
>CAZZWA010000133.1:6257-7868 GCA_964657555.1 uncultured Microcoleus sp. | reverse complement strand
GCCTTCAACGACAAACTGTTCCACGACAAGCGGGTTGTGCTGAGTCTTGTCCCTATTGGTGATGGATTGACGCTGGCGCTAAAGGCGTAGAGCTAAGACAAGGCAAAAAATAACTGCCCCATACTAACATGCCACTAATGAGAGTTAATAGACAGATGCCAACACTTTATCGGCTGCTGATCGGAATGCAGTTGCTGCACCCGCGCTCATATCACGCGGTGCACATATGCGATTCCTCACATATGCAAGAGTGATCGCTCCTACAGCAGCTGAGAAAGGATCGATACTGTTCTTGCCACCAACCCTACCTGCTGGTAGGGGTTCATTACTACCACTGATGAGATACTCTGCCAGAAGTTTAAGGTGAAGATCGACAGCTTCTTTAATTGCTGAGGTATTATCCTCTGTTACCCAAGCTTGAACGCCAGAGTTTTTCAGTATGTCTCCTATGGCTGCTTCATGGTTATCGCTCAGTCTGGCTGCTGCTTCCATCCGATATTCCAACGACTCGCTGTCTTCTACTTTTAGGGGCAATGGATTCCCTAAAGGCTCCAAGCCAAATCTTCGACGTGCAAGTAAATAGTTGGTCGTACTATCTGATCTGACCCTATGATATGCGGAGCGCTGATTGATGGCCTCAAACCAAGCGTTGATGCGAGGAAACCGCTTATTGCCTTTGATTTGATAACCCCGGAACACAGGTAAGTTAGCTGCCAATCGGTCTAGATGGGGGCTATACATGATGTCTACTAGGCTGAAATCTGTTAGAAAGTAGGGGCCTGGGTATTTCCCTAATGCTTGTTCCAGATCATCTAATTTAGCTGCAAATGCTGTTTGTAAATTTGCTAACTCGTTAGCATCCACAGTACTTTCCCTAAAGAATAATTTGTAGCCAACACTCACAAAACTATTGGTTTCAGCATCCTCAATCAGCTGTCTGGCAACAGCGTTTTCTTCTGGGTGATCGGGGAGCAGTGTTTGACCAAATCGCTCTTCCAAGGCGTAAAGAATGTCTTTAGATTCATAGACTAGATCGCCCTCAATTTTCACGGCGGGAACTAGTGTTGTGGGAACTAGGTCAGTGTACCATTTAGGTTTGTTACTTAAGTCGATAAACTCTGTCTCAAAAGGAATACCTTTTTCTTCTAAAGCAAACCAAACTCGCTCACAAAAAGGACACCAAGAGTTGGTATCTCGGTAGAGTAGCACTGGAGGTGCCTCATCTTTAGGAAGTTGACGTAGACTGCTAGATATAGGAGCGGTAGAAGGTGCCTGACCTGGCCTGCGCACCCGCTCAGCAGACGTACTTTTTTGGGCAATTTGAAACAGTTGCTCCCAACTAGATACTGTGTCTTGAATCGGCATTTTTCACCTTCCTATTTAAAATTCCTGTAAGTTGATCGGAATAACGTAATTTAATTGACATGTACTATAGCATAAACCTTTTCAAAAGGCAAGCCCGTTCCGGTACATATCTATTCAAGACAGGCAACTCCCGAAGTGTGAATTCGGGGATGGCGAGGGCAGGCTAATGACTAGCCGCATCAACAAGTTGCCCTCCAACTTCCTGAATGAATCGCTCAATTGTTCTAGTCTGTTGGGTGCGATCGC
>CAZZWA010000133.1:3259-6157 GCA_964657555.1 uncultured Microcoleus sp. | reverse complement strand
CCGATAATTATACTGTAGAAAAAGAAAGACACTATTTCATGTGCCAGAACAACTCGCCGCAGAGGAGGAGCTGTGATTGAAATATCTGAAGTCTGAGAAGTCATGCTGATAGTGAAGGCAAAATACATAAAGTCGAAATAATCGGGGGCCTCTGCATTCGGAAATTCCAATCCTCCAACATAGCCCCGCACTGGATCAAAACCTAATCCATCGTCATCATAGTAGTAGCGGGCATAGAACAGGGCGAATGTTGAATGGGTCAGCAGCCAGGAACAGATGATTGCGACTATGGCAAGCGCCACATTATCAGGGTGACCTTTGCCAGCAGCTAGCATGAACCCAATGGCAAATATACTAGCCAAAGTTGTAAAAATTACCAAGGTCAAGACTAGAGTGGGACTAGCCTCACGACGTTGCGCTCGCAGGCGCGTTGTTTCAGGCGTAGCCTCACTCATAATTAGCAAAAGTAGCGTTAGGAAACACAGAACACCTGCAATCCAAGTGGCGAGGATACGATTTTCTAAACGCACCAACGGTGGCAAGAAGAGGAAGATTGACCCCGCCACTCCAGCAGCTATTGCTGTGCAGATTTCTAAGTTCAAGTTCCTGATCCGCGTCAGTAAAGAGTTAAATTTCATGCGTTTTTCCTCAAGCAGGCATTACCGCTTTTAGCTATATGTCTTTCTTCGACAGACTGCTAAATTTCCTGTTCTTCTGCATCGGATGGCTCTGAGGCTTCAGCAGCATGATCAACAGTGTGGATAATCTGCTCACCAACCTCAGAAGCGATGACTTCTCCTACACAAACTCCGATGACTTCTCCGATGAGCGTTCCTGCTGGCCCCATCATGGCTTTGCCAACAATTTCTCCTACTGATTCCCCAAATTTTTCACAGGCGGCTGCTTTTAACTCTAGTAGGACTTCTGGTTCTGTTGCTTCCGATGATTCCGACGCTTTGGCATGTTCTGCATGCTCAACAGCATGGGCAATCTCCTCTCCTGCACAAGTGCCAATGATGCCTCCGACACAAGCTCCTATTTCTTCTCCGACCACTGCACCCGCAGGTCCGAGTAGGACACGACCGACAATCTCTCCCACTGATTCCCCTAATGTTTCACCCGCAGCTATTTCTAAACCCTCGATAATTTCCTGTTCTGTCAACTCAGATTGCTCCAAGGTTTCATGTTCAATGACATCGACAACCTCCCTACCAATCTCAGTCCCAATGACTTGTCCTACACAAGTTCCAATTTCTTCGCCTATAATCATACCCACAGGCCCTAGCATGACCGCACCGACAACCTCTCCAACTACAGCTCCGACTGCTGCCCCTACTGTTCCTCCTACGACTTGACCAGCAGCTTCCTCTAAGTGCACCTGCATTTCCCGTTCCTTGGAATCTGGATGCTCAGATATGGAAGCTGCTTCTGTTATCGAGACTAAAGGGATATCTCCTCTCAGTGCCTGTTTGATCGCATAAACAAGCTTTTCTTGTGCTGTAGTGCTGGCGATCGCTGTGTCTTCATAGTTAACAACTATTGAGCGAGCTGCTGGGTTAATACGCACACTGGTCACAAAATCTAGAGACTCAACCCAATACTGTAGTGTGCATGAACACTCTGGATCAGTTGCTAGATGAGGAACACATATACGGAAGCGCCCTATGGTAGAATGAACAACTTGACAGTTAATCTCTTCAACCTGATTTGCTTGAGAGGCTTTGGCGTCTAGTTTATCCAACATAATTATTTTCCTGTTCGATGTCTTCTTCTATCAAAGGTGAGCTAGACTTAGACAAGCAAACTAAGCAGCAAAAAATTAGATTGCTTATTTATTAAGAAAAAATTCAGTTATAAAATCTATTGAAAAGTTGAATTACTCAGCGACAACTTCTATCACACGAGGTTCTACTTTCTCAGACTGGGATTTCTTGAGCGTATGTTCAGCTCTGGCTTCAGCAAACAAATCTCGAAATGATTCTTCTATCTCGGCAAAAGTGCTCTGTGCATTGTCAACTATCTCAAATCCCCAAATCAAACCGTCTTTTGTGACTTTTCTAGTTGATTCTGACAGAGATTCTCCCCATTTGTTAGGATCCAAACCTATTGCCTCAACAACAGGTATGAAAACAAGTGCACCAATACCAACTGCTAATGCAGTTAACGGTTCGATTCCCAGTAACAGAGATTCAAGTTCCATGTTAAGTTTAGCCTTACTAGAATTAGAATAAATATTAGTTTAACTTCATTAGGTAAAGAATCCAACTTTGTTACATTAAAGTTAGATTAAGACTAAGTAAACAAAAAGTAATTTTTTCTATTTGATTAGAGCAGACAGTTAAGAATTGTATTCATTAATGAACTTCTATAAACTCCTGAAAAAAATCTGTTTATCTTTATATGGAAAAACCGATTGTGTTTGATAACATAACTGTTCATCCAAACTTGATATCGTCTACTTCCTGAACGGGCAATATACCAAATTCATAAAGTAGTGGTAGAGATATTACAGCTAAACTTTTTTGTGAAATGGTTTGACAATGAGTCAGAGTTTCACTACTTAATAAAATTGGTATTACCAGACTAACAGAAATTTCTTGGGAGCATGTCACTTTGGAAGGTATATAACTTTGGTGCCAGCGCAACGAAGTAGCTGAAAGCTTGCATATAGGGCGTTCACGCTACAAGTATAAATACTCTCCAGCAAAGGTGACATGATCCCAATTTCTTTCTAGGTGTGTCAGAGATTTGTTGTTAAAACTTGAAGGTGGTGCGAAACCAAGTAACTATGCTATCAGGATTGCGAGCATTAAAGTCTGGTGCAGTGATCCAGATCACACCAGGCGTAATCGCAATATTGTCATTGACTTGATATTGGTAAAATGCCTCAATGTGCAA
>CAZZWA010000133.1:1413-3159 GCA_964657555.1 uncultured Microcoleus sp. | reverse complement strand
TCAAACTCGCCATTTCCAGGAGTTGGAATGTTAGGGTTAACAGCAGTATACTCTAACCCCAATTCAAACTGCTTACCAAATTTATGGAGTACCGCTACTCCAGCACCAGTATCTCCATAGTCATACACCATATTCCGTCGCGAATATCGCGATATCCCATTAGAAGCTGATCCTTCAAAATATGGGTTGATGGGAACCGTCAAGCCCAGAGCATAAGCTCCATCCGACTGGACGAAAAAGTTGGCTGTAGTATTGGGGCCAAGTGGAAACCGATAGCGAGCGCCCCCAAGATTAGGTATGTTGACCCCGACACCAGGGGAGTAGTTATCAGAAGTTTTTCCGTCATTGGTTCCGAATATTCCAGTGGTTGCGAGTTTTTTAGTTGTAGTATTAAATGCTCCTACTCCTCCTATAGGGATGATATTTCCAGCTGAAATTTGTAACCGTAGTTGATCCTTGCCAGTAAAGCTGGTATTGAATTCCATGCGAAGCCGATCCTGAAATGTGGTGTTGCGAGGAGCGGGTTGCCTAGTGACGACGTTATTACCTCTCCAAACTGACCCAATCACAGTCTCGACTTCACCAACAAGTATAGTTGTGGTGGAAAACTGATGTCCTTTAAGGAAAGCTACTCGCGTATCTACTCCATCCACTCGTCCCCGCAATGCTACCAGTTCTGCCGCAAACTGATTTTGCAGTTTTTGCAGGTTCTCCAAATCTTCTTTTCTAACTAAGTTACTCGTTCCAGCCGTAAGCAGCTCACTAACCCTGTTTAAGGCTGCATTCAACCCTGCCGCAAACTCATAACGGGTCATTGCCCGATTGCCCCGAAAGCTGCCGTCGGGATAGCCAGCAATCACACCATACCGTTCCACTATTGTTCGCAATGCATCAAACGCCCAGTCGCTCGGCTTCACATCCGATAGCTGGGAGACTGACGTCACCACATCCATCTCAGCAGTAGCCTCTTCTGACGACTCGTCTGCTGCTGGCTCAGAGTCAGGTATAACCTGATTCGCCGCTGGATTAATCTTAGTGTCGGATAGCCCAGAGACGGGCGTCAGCTGCTGCATGTCAGCAATGGCTTCCCCTGAAGACCTATCTTTCGGTATTTGGACGGTAGAAGTAACGTGATTCGCTGCTGAATTAACTTTATCGTTGGATAGTTGAAAGGTAGGCGTCAGCGGTTGTATCCCAGGAGTCACTTGCCTTGACATTCTATCTTTTAGAGACTGGGAGGTAGAAGCGATCGCTGAATTGACTTTGTTATTGGATAGTTGGTAGGTAGGTGCCAACTGCTGTCTGCTGGGAGTCACTTTCTCTGAGAACTGATCTTTCGATGGTTGGGAGGTGGACGTCAGCTGCTGCATGCTAACAGTCGCTGTTTCTGACAGCCCATCTGGTGCAGGAGACGGAGTCGTTGAAGCTGTCTCTGGTGGAGCTGGGGGCGCGATCGCCCGATTCTGTGGCAATTCTGCCTCTGCTGCGTTCGCCAAGCTTGTGGCTAAAGTGGAAACGAGTCCCATCACTAAGCCCATACCTAAGAAAGTGGGGGAAATCCACTCAAACTTCCATCGAATTTTCGCCATGACTCCTCACAAACCTTAATACAAGTGAAAAATTTCTCAGGTGAACCAGCAGAGGCGGTTCTTTAGACACCGTTCATAGAACGTCAGCCCTAAGCTTTCTGTCGCTGTTTGACAGAAAACCAGGACTGACAGTCTCTCTCGCTGAGATCTGGAATTG
>CAZZWA010000133.1:0-1313 GCA_964657555.1 uncultured Microcoleus sp. | reverse complement strand
ACATGGAGCCACCTGACAAATTTCGCTTGGTTTGGGATACTATTGCTCCACCGCAGATTATTTAAAAAGGACTTGCCTTTATGGAAGATTTATGGAATACTGTTTTTAGTAAAATACTGTAAGCTTATAGACTTACAGTAAAGCACTTGAAGGATTGCCTATGTGAAAGAATAAAGCCAGATAGTCAAGTAGCTACAGTTAGATTACTAGTCACCCGCATCTATCGTCAGATACACTGGCATCTGAACTTTGAGAGCCATAAAAAATTCCCTCCCAGTCAAAAAGGGAAGGAATGTAATATCATGGCTGTCATTGCTAAAAGAGAGGCTGAGCGATTGCCATCAAGTCTCTCGGTGTTAATCACATTTAGAAAGGTGTGACCAAGTCTCTCAGTTCTGCGTCAACTGCATTTATGTAAGCTTTGTCATTCAGGGTTCCCGACGCAACTCGGTCTGCCTGAATTCCTGCTTTGACAAGATCCTCGGCAGTGATTTCTCCGGCTTGGTACTCCCAGTCTAGTTTGCCAGCAGACGGGACGCCCTGAGGTCGCAGATATCCATGCCAAGCTAAGAAAACTAGCTCAAATGGGGTTGTTTGTTCGGTAGACTTCTGGACAGTGGATGCCATTCCACTAAGGCTGCTGCCTGCAACAGACGGCATTGCGTTTGCATAAGGCGTGAACGCACAAGACAGCACTAAGGCAGGTAAACTACCAAGTAGTGCAAATTTCATTGTGAATATGCTCCTAGTTGACGTTTATGAAATTGGGTTCAGTCAAGTCTCTTAGTTCTGCTTCGACCGCATTCAAATAGGCTCTGTCATTGAGTGATCCCGATGTGACGCGATTTGCCTGAATTCCAGCTTTGACAAGCTTCTCGGCAGTGACGTCTCCAGATTGGTACTCCCAGTCGAGTCTGCCACCAGATGGGATACCCTGATCTCGTAAGTACCCATGCCGAGCCAGATTAACCAGATCGACTGGAGTTGTCTGTTTGATAGCTTCCTGAATGGGGGAACTTGAGCCAGTAGAGTTGAGTCCCACAGGGGAGGGATTTGCGATCGCGGCAGACGAGATCGCACACAATGCCAAGGCAGACAGGCTGCCAATCAGCGTAGGTTTCATACGAATTCTCCTAGTTAACTTTTATGAGATTGGGCGGCTGAATTTAGCAGCATCAAGAGAAACCTGTATCGACAACTTTTAGGGGCTGTCGATGGGTTTTATATAAAATTTGTGAGATTTTTACTCCTCTGATTCCTTTGTAGCAAAGGGAAGATTGGGTAGCCATCACCCTTTTGTATTGTTTCGATAA
>CAZZWA010000132.1:6314-13677 GCA_964657555.1 uncultured Microcoleus sp. | reverse complement strand
GGAATCAGGTGATGAACGGTCAAACGTTCAACTTCTCTTTCGCACAATTCGCAGATCATTGTTTGTCTAAAAAAATTCTAATAATAATTAGACACACGGGCAATCAGAGAACTGTCTTCCCAGTTGCCAACTCGGATAGCTAAATCTACCCCTTCTGCAACCAAGTCGATGAACTGGTCGGTGATCATTAAGTCAAACTTAATATTGGGATAGCGCCCTTTACAAGTTGGAAGCATATACATTGAGTAGCGTATACATGAACAGTACCTATCGGATGGCAGCGATCGCTGACTGCCCTGTCCTTTTGAAGTTGGTTAAAGAATTTCACGAGCTGGAACATTTGCCATTTGATGAACAGGCTGACAGTACTGCGTTAGAGAACATTTTGACCGACGAGTCTCTGGGACGAGTGTGGTTGATTCAGCAAGAAGATCAGGTGATTGGTTACGTTATTCTGACACTGGGTTATAGCATTGAATACCGAGGACGCGATGCTTTCATTGATGAGCTTTACCTTCGGCCTAGTTATCAAGGGCAAGGAATCGGCACGAAGACTCTGGAATTTGTAGAGGCTACCTGTCAGTCTCTGGGCATTCAAGCACTTCATTTAGAAGTGGATTTTACAAATACGAGAGCGCAACAACTCTATTGCAAAACTGGCTATAAAAACCATGATCGTTATCTAATGACTAAGTGGCTCTCAGCTCGTCCAGCGATGTTTAAACAATGACAACTCAACAAATTCCCTGACTTGCCGAAACGCTTATGATCGTTCTACCCTCTATGGTAGTACGGAGACGGAATAAATCAACTATACGATTCCTGCAATAAACTCAGCCAACAAAAGGTGCCTAGGTTACGCACGGAATGTTCCCGGCTATCCTGTCTGATCCGCAGATCTTGATTGTGTTAGGGAAATCTTAATCTGTTTTCCCTTTCCTCATGTCCGACTTGGCTTTCTCAATTCCCACCGTGATCGCGATGTTTCAGAATCAACAAGGAGGAGGAACGCTTGACCCAGAAATTTTATGCTGGTGATTTAAAGGATTTCTATAAAAGCAGATTTATTATAGTTTATCACACAATATTATCAAAAAAACCCTACAGCGCCGGTACAGTAATCAAAATTAGGGGTAGGGGCGAAGCGGGGCTCAATCTATCGCTCAAACCCTGATTTTTCTGTCCAAATGCTTCGCCCTTCCGGAGGAAAAACTATTTCTGTACCGATGCTCTAGTAGGGGTTTACTAAAAAAGTGAAAATTAAGCGCTCAGAGAATGTAGAGCAGTAGGAAGAGAATAATCCACACAACGTCTACAAAGTGCCAGTAAATCTCTGCTGCTTCCACACCAAAGTGTTTTTCATGAGAATAATGGCCGGGTTTCAGACTGCGCCACAGCACCGCAGCAATCAGAACTAGCCCAAAGGTGACATGAAGACCATGGAAGCCAGTTAGGACATAAAAAGTGCTGGCAAATACATTTTTCGCGAGACCAAATTCCAGATGGCTGTATTCATATAGCTGACCACCTAAGAAAATGGCTCCCATCAGTGCAGTGATAGCAAACCAAATCCTTAAGCCTGCCACATCGTTCTTTTTAATGGCAGTATCAGCGTTATGAATCACAAAACTGCTGGAAATCAGAATGAAAGTGTTGATTCCAGGCAGTAACAGCTCCAGCCTTGGCGTTCCTTCTGGGGGCCAAGCAGGTGCTACAGCTCGAAAGGCAAGATAGGCTGTAAACAGTCCCAGAAAGATCATGCTTTCTGCGACCAGAAACACAATTACCCCAAATAGGCGGTGATCTGGATGCGCGGCATGATGGGCATCTGCTGCTGAGGCAGTGTGATGATAATTAAGGACTGTCTTAGACGGGTCAATTGTTGAACCTTGCATGAACCTCTAATGCTTGTATCACAACAAATTGTTGGCGATCTTGACTTAAAGAGGACAAAGGGAAGTTTTTGTCCCTTTGTCTCTTTAGTTCCGTTGGCCGAAACATTGTGAGCCACGGGTTGTATACCCCAACCACAATCTTTGATTTGGTCACCTCGGATCAAGTGGGCTTAGTGCCCATCTTCAATCCCATCCCTTATCCCCTTGTCTCTTCATTGACGGTCATCGGCATGAGCCGCAACAGCTGGGTCGGGATCTGCCCGTAAAGCCGAGTCAGGACCAGCAGATAGAGCTGGATTTCGAGGCTCGTCAAGGGGCACATTCACACGAGTATGGCGATCGCCTACGCCGTAATCATAAGGACCAATCGCCAAAACTGGGTCGGCTTCAAAGTTTTCCACTGGCGGCGGCGAGGTGGTTGTCCACTCTAGAGTCAGCCCTTGCCAAGGATTGTCACCAGCTTTGGGGCCATATAGCCAACTCCAGATCACATTCACCAGGAAAGGTAGGGTAGACACTGCCAGTAAGTAAGCACCAATGGAACTCACTAAATTGAGAGCGGCAAATTGGTCATCATACATAGCCACGCGCCGGGGCATCCCTTCCATCCCCAGCTTGTGCATAGGCAAAAAGCAAATGTTAAAGCCAATAATGGTCAGCGCGAAGTGAACTTTACCCCAGGCTTCATTCAGCATCCGCCCTGTCATTTTGGGGAACCAGTGGTAGAAACCAGCGTAAAGACCAAACACGCTGCCACCAAACAGAACGTAGTGGATGTGAGCTACGACAAAATAAGTGTCGTGGACGTGAATATCAAAGGGCACAGCTGCCACCATGACGCCGCTTAAGCCCCCAATCACGAACATGGAAATAAAGCCCATGGCAAACAGCATGGCGCTGTTTAACCGGAGTTTGCCGCCCCAAATTGTTGCTAGCCAGCTAAACACCTTAATCCCAGTTGGCACAGCAATGATCATGGTAGTGATCATAAAGAACATCCGCAGCCAGGGTGGGGTGCCGCTGGTAAACATGTGGTGCGCCCAGACAATCAAGCCCAAGAAGCTAATCGCAAGACTGGAATAGGCGATCGCTTTGTAACCGAAGATCGGCTTACGGGCGTGGACGGGCAATATTTCCGAGATCATCCCAAAAACTGGGAGGATCATAATATATACAGCTGGGTGGGAGTAAAACCAGAATAGGTGCTGATAGACAATCGGGTCGCCACCGCCCGTGGGATTAAAAAATGCGGTTCCCACCAACAGGTCGAAGGCCAGCAGAATCAACGCCCCTGCCAGTACAGGCGTGGCAATCAGTGCCAAGGCAGAGGTGGCCAGCGTTGCCCAGCAGAACAAGGGCATCTGATTCAAGCCCATACCCGGTGTTCTCATCTTTAAGATGGTGACGAGAAAATTCACCGCTGCCAGAATCGAGGAAGTCCCCAGTAATAGAACGCTGAGAATCCAAATAGCCTCGCCAGCTTTGTCATTCATCACGCTCAAGGGAGGATAGGAAGTCCACCCAGAAGCTGGTGCGCCGACAAAGAAACTAGACAACAGCAGTATACCTGCTGGAGGGATGATCCAGAAGGCAATGGCATTCAACTTGGGGAATGCCATATCCCGTGCCCCAATCAACAAAGGGACTAAGTAGTTACCAAATCCTCCAGTTCCCGCAGGCACGATCCACAGGAAAATCATTACGGTTGCGTGTACCGTAAATAGGCTGTTGTAGACTTGGGGGTCTACAAAATCGCTTTGTGGTGTTGCCAGTTCAGTACGAACTGCTGTTGCTAGCGCACCACCTACCAGGTAGAAAATAAACGTTGTGACCAGGTATTGAATCCCGATCACCTTGTGGTCTGTACTAAAGCCAAAGTAGTCACGCCAATTCGTTTGACCCGGTTCTGAGCCGTGGGCAGGAATATTGGCAACTTCTTGCAACTGTGCTTGTGTCATACCAATCTTGAATTTGGGATTTTGGATTGGTAATTGGTAATCGGTAATTGGTAAATGGTTTGTTTCCCATTACCCATCACTCATTACCCATTACCCGTTACTGATGGAGATGGTGTAGAGTTTCGGCATTAACCCCTATCTCTTGAGCATAGGGAGCCAAAAATTCAGAGGCTGGCATATGGGCTGGCTTGGCTGCAACAGCTCGCTCTAAGTCTTCCGAGGCAACTTCTTGTTGACTCTTAATCCAGTTATTAAACTCTTCTGGTGTCTCGACAATCACTTGTGTCTTCATCGCTCCGTGATAGGCACCACAAAGTTCAGCACAGTTCACAGGGTATGTGCCCAGCCGATCAGGTGTGAACACTAACTCAGTTTGTCGCCCTGGAATTGCATCTTGCTTAAGGCGGAACTGGGGCACCCAGAAAGCATGCAGCACATCATTGGCTGAGAGGTTCAATAAAACCTCGCGGTCTACCGGAACATGCAACTCCCCTGCGGTGACGCCAGTATCGGGGTAGGTAAAAATCCAAGCATATTGCATTCCGGTGACATTCACCACTAATTCTGGTGGTTGGCCTGCCTGATCTGGTGTAGGGCCGATCCGGGGAGAAATTACTCCTGCTTCTGGAGCATCACGCAGCTGAGGAATTTCCTGATTTCGGACTTCGGCAGTTGCTGGGTCTTGCGCCGCCTGATCTGCAACTTGTTGATGGCGATTTTCAGCTTCACTCAGAGTTGCCGCGATCGCGGCTCCTGGCATTCTGGCAATGTGTTTGTCACTCCCAGTATGGGCAACTGGGTGATGGGCCATGGGGTCGAGACCGCCCATCGCATTGTAAACCTCAAAGCTGTAGACAGAAAGTACTAAGACGATGACTGCCGGAATCGCTGTCCACAGAATTTCTAAGGGAATGTTGCCATGCACGGGCGGCCCGTCCGTATCGTCACCTTCGCGACGCCGAAATCTAAAGGCAGAAATCAGCAGTGCTCCCTGAACTATCAGGAACAAGCCTGTGGAGATAGTCATCATCACGTCAAATAGCCCGTCCACTAGAGGAGCCTCTTCAGAAGCAGCCACTGGCAGCAGACCGTGGTTTTGACCGTACCAAAGGCTGACAAGGGTCAGCACAATGCCAATCAGTAATGTCCATATATTGCTTGGGATGTTCACGGCTCTCTTGCTTTGGGAATTTTTTGCAAAATTTCTGTCGCTTCAACTACTACGGTAAAGCAGCTAATGAGTTAGTTTGGCGATCTGAAACATCTTTTTGGTTTTTCTTTAGGATCGCACTGCTATTCCGTAGAAGCTAGTATTAAATCGAACACTCCCTATCACTTTCTTATTTTATTTAACTTTTTGAGGAAGTGTAAATTATGATTAGATTTGCCCGAAATTGGAAAAAATTCCTAAAACCATTCCACACAGGGGATTGTCTCGTTAATGTATTAGATAGAACTCTCTATAGTTGGCATGAGCTAAGGCTCATGATCTTAGCTTATATAAGTTAAAAATTGAGAAGCTCGGGACAACTTTAATCATGAATGAATCTGTCTTCCATCAGGATGTGGCTACTTCTTTCCTGCCGTCTCAACCCAGAGACAGGCTCCGTCGCCTGGTGTTTAGGATGGCAGTAGCGACACTGATTTTGATGGCAATTGGCAGTGCTACCCGTGTGATGAACGCTGGTCTTGCCTGCCCTGACTGGCCGTTGTGCTATGGTCAGCTGTTGCCCAGCCAGCAGATGAATTTTCAGGTCTTTCTAGAGTGGTTTCATCGATTGGATGCTGCATTCATAGGTATAGGTGCAATCTCCCTCGCAGGCTTATCGTGGTGGGATCGCCGCTCCCTACCAGGATGGCTCCCTTGGGCATCTACATTTGCACTCTTTTTGGTCGTATTCCAGGGGATCTTGGGCGGACTGACCGTGACCGAACTTCTCAGGTTTGACATTGTTACGGCTCACTTGGCAACGGCTCTGTTGTTTTTCACCACGCTGCTAGCGATTGGCATGGCCCTCCTACCTTACAAGGGCACTGGCACCGTTGGAAAATTGCCTTGGATCAGCGCTGGCGCTGCCGTTTTAGTCTACCTACAGAGTCTACTGGGTGGACTGGTCGCTTCCCGTTGGGCACTGCATCAGTGCTTTGGAGGTGGGGAGTTGTGTGTCGTGATGAACAGTCACATTATTGGTGTTGTCCCAGCGACTCTAGCCACTTTGGCAGTCATGGTTGTAGCATGGCGCACACCAGCTCTACATCAAAACCTGCGCTATCTAGCTAATATGACTGCTTGGTTGCTAGTATGCCAAGTGGCTCTGGGAGTGGCAACCTTCCGCTTACACCTCCATGTAGAACCATTGACTGTCGCTCACCAGGCAGTTGGAGCTGCTTTATTGGGAACTCTTGTTGCTTTCACTGTTTTAGCATGGCGCGATCAAGATCAAGGGCTTCAGCCTTCGGCCTCTAAGATGGATGATGGCGAGGATCTTCCCAAAGAAACTAACCTCAACCCATCAACTCTGTAAAAATGTGAACTTTTAAGAGACAAGAGACGTGAAATTTCGTGTCCTTACATGAAAGGTAGTGTCTCTATTGATGGGCGTTTTTTAGGAAAGAATCAATGCAAGAAACGATTGGGATTAGTGTATCCCCACATCATCAAAACCTCCTCCAGGTTATTCAAAGCTACTACCAACTGACAAAGCCTCGGATTATTCCGCTGTTGCTGATTACAACGGCAGCTGGGATGTGGATGGCATCGGATGGTCAACCTGACCCACTGCTACTATTGGTGACTCTTACAGGTGGGACTCTAGCTGCCGCATCTGCCCAGACCCTCAACTGCATCTACGACCGTGACATTGACTATGCAATGGAGCGGACTCGTCTTCGCCCCATTCCTTCAGGTCGCGTGCAGCCCCGCGATGCTCTCCTGTTTGCGATCGCCCTGGCGATTCTATCTTTTACCTTGCTGGCAGTCTTTGCTAACCTGCTTAGCGCCCTCTTAGCAATGTCCGGCATTATCTTCTATATGGGGATTTATACCCACTTGCTGAAACGCCATACTACCCAAAACATCGTCATTGGCGGTGCGGCTGGGGCGATTCCCGCTTTAGTGGGTTGGGCAGCTTGTACTGGGTCTTTAAACTGGGCACCCTGGTTACTATTTACAATTGTGTTTTTATGGACACCCCCTCATTTCTGGGCGCTGGCACTGATGATTAGAGATGACTACGCCAAAGTAGGCATCCCAATGCTACCAGTCGTTGAGGGTGAAGTTGCCACCACCCGACAAATCTGGATTTACACGCTGATCGTAGTGCCAGTGACGCTGTTGCTGGTTTATCCTTTAGGTGAATCAGGCATTGTTTACGGCATCCTTGCTGTTATTCTGGGAGGCATCTTTGTCAAAAAAGCATGGCAGCTGTTGCAGTCACCTGAAGATAAGCAACTGGCGCGATCGCTCTTCAAATACTCCATCCTTTACATGATGCTGCTCTGCACAGGTAT
>CAZZWA010000132.1:3647-6214 GCA_964657555.1 uncultured Microcoleus sp. | reverse complement strand
GGTTTGGCTGTAAAGGTTTCAGGAAAGGTACCGCTTCGCATCGTCCTTGTGGTGCCGTTCGTGATCCAAATCTTTGCAGTAGTGGGGTTAACGGGGTGGTTCTCTCTACGTAACGGTCAGAAAGCTGTCAATGAAGTTGCTGCCCAGTTGCGGAGTGAAACCACTGCGGACATTCGGCAGCAGCTCAACAGCTATCTAGAAAAGCCGCCGATGCTCAATCAGATCAACGCCGATATTATCGGTTCTGGTTTCTTGAACCTACAGCAGGATTTACCTAGTCCTAGTCTACAGAGTTATATCTGGAAGCAAAGTCTAGTGTTTGAATCTGTGAACACCGCCGCCGTGGCTACAGTAACTTCTAGTTTCCTTGGTTTTGAGCGTCAGGGCGATAGTTCAATTCAGATTGTTGTCTCGGATAGATCCACAGGTTATAACCTCCGTTCTTATGCCACTGAAAGCCATGGTCGTATCACTAAGCTCTTGAAGCAGACACCAAATTTTGCTCCAAGCACGCGACCCTGGTACAAAGCTGCTGTGCAGGCAGGTAAACCAACATGGAGTGAAATTTACGCATCTTTTTCTAGCAAGCGGCTGATGATCACTCATAGCCAGCCGATCTACAACAATCAGGGCAAACTTCTGGGAGTCACATCTGCAAGTATTAGAATCTCACAACTTAATGAATTCCTCAACGGCTTGAAAATCGGTCATACCGGACAGACTTTTGTGATGGAGCGCTCTGGAATGCTGGTAGGAACATCAACAGGTGAGAAGTTATTCCGCACCAGCCAAAGTCAGGGCACTCAGGAACAAGAACGACTCAAAGCAACTGATAGCAGTGACCCTTTAACTAGTGCTACAGCAAGGTATTTGGTAGACTGCTTCGGCAACTTCAATCGAATTCGCGGTAGTCAGCAGCTCAATTTTGAAATTGACGGCAGGCGGGCATTTCTGCAAGTGGTGCCATTTCAAGATCGTTGGGGTCTCGACTGGCTGGTTGTGGTAGTGGTTCCAGAAGCCGATTTCATGAGACAGATTGATGCTAATACTCACTCCACCATACTTTTGTGTTTAGCTGCACTGATTCTGGCGATCCTCATAGGTATTCTTACCTCTAGATGGGTTGTCCAACCTATCCTCCGCCTGAGCGATGCTGCAACCGCTCTTTCCATAGGTGAATGGAATCAGTTTGTACTGGTTGAGCGCGATGATGAACTTGGCACCCTGGCTAGGGCTTTTAATCGCATGGCTGGACAGTTACGAGAGGCTTTTGAGGAACTAGAAATTAGAGTTGAGGAACGAACAGCCGAATTGCAAGAAAGTGAAACTAGAGAACGAGAGAAAGCTCAACGGTTAGAAGATACCTTGCACGAACTCCAACGCACCCAAGCCCAATTAATACAGACTGAAAAAATGTCCAGCCTTGGCCAATTGGTTGCAGGAGTTGCCCACGAAATTAACAACCCGGTTAACTTTATTCACGGCAACCTTACCTATACTAACCAGTACATCCAGGATATTCTCAACTTACTGCACCTTTATCAGCAACACTACCCTAACCCCGTTGATGAAATCTGCTCTCAAGCCGAAGCGATTGAAATAGAGTTCCTAGCTGGAGATTTACCTAAGATTCTGACTTCCATGCAAGCAGGCACTGAGCGTATTCGTCAGATTGTCCTGTCCTTGCGAAACTTCGCACGCGTTGACCAAGCAGAGATTATCCCAGTTAATATCCACGAAGGTCTCGATAGCGCACTGCTGCTCCTGCAAAATCAACTGCAAGGTAAGGCAGATAATTCTCATATTCAAGTGATTCCGGAGTATGGCGACCTACCCTTAGTAGAATGTTACGCTAGCCAACTTAATCAAGTCTTTATGAATATTTTTAATAATGCAATTTATGTGCTGGAAGAGTGTGCAGGAGAAATTTTAGATTCTGGTTCTTCACCTTATATTAAAATTCGCACCTCGGTCATTGATGAAGAGCAAGTAGAAATCCGAATTGCTGATAATGGCCCAGGAATGACAGAAGAAGTACGCAGTAAGCTGTTTGATCCGTTCTTTACAACAAAGCCTGTCGGGCAGGGGACGGGACTGGGATTGTCAGTTAGTTATCAAATTGTTGTTGAAAAACATGGTGGGCAATTGCAGTGTATCTCTGCACCAGGACAAGGAGCAGAGTTTGTAATTTTAATCCCGATTCACCAGAAACAGTAAAAATCACTTTTCATCTATCTTTAGTAGGATGGGTATTATAGGATTCCTACTTGATTTCCAAACAAGGGGTACAAGCTAGAGGTGGAGAGCATCTCATTTAGGATTGCTATATGAAAAAGCTATTGATACTCAGTGGGTGGGTTAGCCGTACGGCGATCGCTGTGCGCAAGCGTCCCACTCTGCATTTTGGTAATCTGCTTCGCTTGCTATACGGCTGGATTCGATATACACTTTTTCAGCAGCTTGCACAACCTTATAGAGATGTTCCGGTAGAATGTCTCTATGACTAGAAAAGAAAAAGATTGTAATACCAATTTGCGTTACACATACAATATTCAACATTCTCCCCA
>CAZZWA010000132.1:0-3547 GCA_964657555.1 uncultured Microcoleus sp. | reverse complement strand
TAGAAGATTAGTGATGAGCTACAATCTACTCAATTTCCAGTCTCTAAACTGTCCTAGTTTAGGTCAAAAATAGCTTTAAAAATGTCAGTATCAGAATAGCAATGTGATGAGGAAAGTAAACTATCAAGGATAAGCAAAAAAATCTAAATTCGCATGAGCCTAATTACGGTTGGCAAATCAGACAAGGTCGAAGCAAAACAATGAACGCATCACTTACGCGCTACGAAATCAAGCTATTCTCCAAGCCAGGCACTGGCATTGTAGAAGAGACAATCACTGAAACTCAGTCAGGACGGGTTAAATTTCAAGCAACTTATTGGCCTGCTCGGTACTATGGTCAAGACAACCAAGTTACTCTTCTTCCTAATGACCAAGTTACCGTGCTTGGCAGACAGGGCATTACCCTGCTTGTAGTCCCAGTAAGCTAGCTTAACAAGTGCGATCGCTCTTTAAACTAAAGATAGGAAATCTGAGCGATACAAATGAATGCCTGTACAGGTGAAAGGCGATCACACAATACTTTGAGCGTGAGGTAGGTTTTCAACAACCACCTCACGGTTCCGCTAGGCTCAGGCAGTAAGAGTGAGGGATGTCATGACATCACAAGACATTCCTCACACAGATACAAATGAATGTCAATCAATGTGGCTGCAACACTTCCCATATGTAGGGATGGCGCAGATTGTCATGAATTGAATTCAAGAGTATTATAACTACCTCAACTTCAGTCATCGTCACAAACTGTCTCTACAAAAAACTTGGAGTATTTGTTACAAAAAGGTTGCAAGGCGGCAGTAGAATTCTACCAACAGCTTAGTGCAGTTCTCAATCAGGTAGAGCCGCTGATGTTACGGCCAGAATCAGATGGTGTAGCGAAGAAATTAATCACAGACTTTACGGGTGGCAGCAAATTTAGTGCTATTGCCAGCTCTGCCTACGGACTAACACCATTCATTAAAATGGCTCGTCACCAAGAGCAAGAAGCACAGATCACTTTGGCAAAAGCAGAGAGCCTACGAAACTACATGATCGTGACTAGTATGGCACTGTCCGTCATGATCGCGACAATACTCGCCTTTTCCACAAGTCGAGCGATCGCCTTAGGGAACTACAAGAAATAAATTATCCAATTCCTGTATCTAACACGGAGAGCAAATTCTTCTTCCCCTGCTCCCCCAAGGATGGGATATTTTTTTATTTGTAAGTCCCTGATTCAGAGCATCCGTCCATCATAGACAGTGAAAGAGCTGATATTTGTAACTGGATGACCTATAAGGTGGATGAGAATCAGCAACACATTTCTGTGCCGCTGACGGAAAGGCAGCTGTGAAATTGACAATCCACAAGTCTAGAGGACGTGGTAGTTGTGCCAAGGCTTGGTTGAGTGCTATCGTTGCTGGTCGTGAGTCATTTTGACGAAAGTCTTTATGAGCTAAGAGAAATTGCGGGAAAGCTCCGGGGGCATCTTGAGCAACAGAGTCTAAGGCATGGTGTTTAAATTCCCAAGCCAGCCCCATCATTTGGGTTGTCTGCTCATAGTTCTTATGCACCATGGCAATTAGGGTTGCCACCTGAGGAGAAGTCATTTTTTGCTGTTTTGCCATGATTGAAACTACCAAGTCAGGGCGGTCAGCCTTTTGATAGCCAAGATTCGAGACTACCATCAGCCCACCCACAAAGCTGATCAGCATAATCAGGGCCACGGCTTTTTTCCCACTTCGTTGATAGAGGCAACGTAAGAAAACAACCTTAGAAAGGCCAAATCCAACATTTTGGAAGTTGAGTTTTGATTTTTGAGTCGATCTAGAGTTACCAGCTATTCTCTGGTGCATTTGCTCCTGCGCAATCGCCTTGGCAGGTGGATGCCAGCAGGTACTCAGGCTGACAGCCCAAAGGACGAGCACAACTGGAAAGTAGACGAACAGATATCGGGCAGCTAGGGTTAGGTCAGCTCCCAAGCTGTAGGTGATGCCTAGAATGAGGGCGATGACTCCCAACATAAAGCCGCCTAAAACTTCCAAACTCAAACGGCTGACTGAGGACTGCCACTGAATTTTTATACTTTGAATCAAAATTTGCAGCATCCAGAGGGTAAAAATTATCATGACTGCCCCACAGAGCAGCTGGACTGGTAGCGGTTGTCCTTCTATAGGCAGCAATATCACCATGGCCATCGTCCAAAGCAGGATTCGGGCGATCGGTTCCATAAAGTTGTGCAGGGGATGGCTTTGATAAATCCAGTGAGTTAAGTCATTTTTGGGAATGGTACGCCAAAACTGGAGCCACACCAGACTACTCATCAGGGTACTCGCAGCAACAATGTAAATTCGGAGCCAAAACTGAACGTTACGCCGTGGAAATTCCACAGCTTGGACACCCACCCAAACGATATAGTCCAGCACCCACAATCGCAACAAAACCAGCGCCTCGGCAACAAGTGGCAGGATGAAGAAGTAATGGACTGCAACTCCTAGACTATTGACCATAATCCAGGCTACTACCACTCTCCCAGACAAAAGCACCCGATCATAAAGCGAGCGGACTGCTACCACTAAGCAACTTAGAGAAGCAATCAGGAGTAAGGTGACTAGGGTATACTGGCGGGCTTCTTGAGCTAGGTAGATGCCGAAGGGGGAAATTGCCATCAAGGCAGCTGCAATTTGGCTCACTAACCAGGAACGAAAAGCCAGCCAGCTAAAGCCAAACAAGGCAGGAATCGCTGCAACCCCCAGCAGCGCGCTCAGAGCACGCACTGCCCACAGAGAAACCAGACCCCCATCTGTGGGAAACAACTTCAACCATAGGTGAGCCAAGACAAAATAGACAGGAGGATGGGTAGACTCAGTCATCAGGTTCTGAACCACTGAGACAATATTGGAATTGGTGTCCGGCTGCAAGGGTGAAAGTAACTGATCCAAGGTGAGAACCTGGTTTAACAGCACAGTTCGGAAACTGTGACCTAGACTGAATACTAGAGTAATCAATTCGTCAGTCCAAGGGGATTTTGAACTCAAATAGGCAAAACGCAAGCTTGCCCCAACCGCTATCCATCCCAACAGTAATAGAAGCTGAAACTTAGGAATTGTTGGGTCTGAGTCCGCGTTATGGGGATGTCTTCTCAGCGATCTAGGTTCTCTCTGCCTCATGCGTGATTAGGTGACTAAGAAAAAGATGATAGGAAGTTTGATAACTAAAGCATCTCCAGAATAATCTTAAGAGCTTACGCGAGCAATAATTCAGGCAAGCTGCCAGTTGGACAAAGTCCAAGTATCGTTTTGCTAATTTTTCCTGTTTAACTGAGATTTTTCCTCTATGGTATATTTTTTATAAACTGCATTTGACAAAATTCAAAATTAATCCCTGCCACCGCTGTCAGAATCTATGCGAGCCCTATCCCAATAAAATTAAAAGTTTCTGCTAAATATGAGTCAATACGGTTCAGTTAAGGAAAGTTGTAGGTTGGTTTGAACGAAGTGAAACCCAACAAAATCAAAAAAATGTTGGGTTTCGTTTCTCAACCCAACCTACTGGGCTAAAAGGTTTTGAG
>CAZZWA010000131.1:0-13683 GCA_964657555.1 uncultured Microcoleus sp. | reverse complement strand
TCTGCCAAACGCTCTTGCTGGTCTTGAGAGATGCAAGACTGAATAATATCTTCCAGATCACCTGCCAAAACAGGATTGAGGCTGAAATTTTGACCCAGTCTGTGGTCTGTCACTCGGTTATCTTTGTAATTGTAGGTGCGGATTTTTTCTGAACGGGAACCAGTACCTACCTGCGATCGCCGCATAGAGGTGACAGCTTCTTGTTGTTCGCGCAGCTTCATTTCATAAAGCTTAGCCCGCAAGATTTGCATTGCTCGTTCTTTGTTTTGCAGCTGACTCCGCTCTTCCGTACAGAAAATCCGAATTCCCGTAGGTTTGTGATACAGATCTGCTGCTGTTTCCACCTTGTTGACGTTTTGACCACCAGCACCACCGGAACGAGCTGTGCTCATTTCAATATCCTTGGGGTCAATGTGGATCTCGACATCATCCACTTCTGGCATCACAGCCACTGTGGCGGTTGAGGTATGCACTCGTCCCCCAGCTTCTGTCGTCGGCACTCGCTGCACCCGATGGACTCCTGCTTCAAACTTCAGCTGGCTGTAAACCTGATCACCCTGAATTTCCAGAATTGCCTCTTTAAAGCCGCCCATCTCACCGAGAGACTCACTCAATAACTTGACTTTCCAATTCTGGCTATGGGCATAGTAGGTGTACATCCGCAGCAAGTCCCCAGCCCAAATACTCGCCTCGTCACCGCCTGTACCAGCGCGAATTTCCAGCATGATGTTTTTATCATCATTGGGATCACGGGGCAATAGCAAAATCTTCAGGCGCGTCTCCAGATGCTCTAGCTTTCCCTCCAGTTCTTCTACTTCTAGAGCTGCCATCTGTTGCAACTCTAGATCGCTAGCAGACTCCTTGACAACCTGCTTTGTCCCCAGCAAGTCTTGCTGAGCGGTTTTCCAGGTTTCATAGGTATTGACAACCTCCTCCAAGGAGGAGCGCGACTTGGCTACCCGTTGATATTCATTGGGGTCTTTGGCAATGTCGGGATCGGCCAGACGGCGGGTCAATTCATTATAAGTTTGCTCGACAGATTTTAGTTTCTCCAGCAGGTATGTTTCAGCCATGGGATGCGATCACTCCAAAAAAACAGCAGGTTTGCTTATACATCAATAACTTCGACCCACAAAGTGGGTCGTGCTACGAGCAAGCCCACCCGCTATCTTTTCTTTTTGGAACCAGTGGCTCTTCCTTGACCTTGTCCTGGGGCTGGAGTTTGATCGTCGCCTTCCAGCATGCCGTACTTACGCAAGAAGCGCTCAACTCGCCCTTCCGTGTCAATAATTTTTTGAGTACCAGTGTAGAAGGGGTGGTTGCCAGACCAAACATCAACGTGTAGTTCTGGTTTAGTGGAGCCAATAGTCATTACTACTTCGCCGTTGCAGTAGACCTTGGCTTCGGGATACCACTTGGGGTGAATATCAGGCTTAGCCATAGTTTTAAGTTTCGAGTTTTGAGTTTTGAGCTGAATGAGAAGAGAGTTGAGTTGAAGAATTCCCTTTAACTCAATACTCAACAACACACTCAACACTATTTTAACGCTTAGAGTACTGAGGAGCCTTCCGTGCTTTGTGCAAACCGTATTTCTTGCGTTCTTTGGCTCGCGGATCGCGGGTTAAGTAGCCTTCTGTTTTCAAAGGCTTGCGGTTGTCTGGGTCTAATTGACAGAGGGCTCTTGCCACTCCTAACCGAATAGAGTCAGACTGCCCAGTCAATCCACCACCGTGAGCCCTCACCAGAATGTCATATTCACTTTCCAGTCCCAGGGTTTCCAGTGGCGCTTTTGCTATTGAGATGTAACTTGTGTTGAAGTTAAAGTAATCATCTCCTGGCCGCTCGTTAACAATTAGCTGACCAGTACCAGGCACCAAGCGCACCCTGGCCACAGATGACTTGCGGCGGCCAGTGCCCCAGTACATAACTCGACCGCTCTGTTGTTCTGTTGCTTGCATTATTCTACTCCTGGAATAGTTGAGATTTTCAGTTCCTGAGGTTTTTGAGATTGATGAGGATGACTTGGCCCATCATAAACTTTGAGCTTGGTGAATAACTGTCGTCCCAGAGAATTTTTAGGTAGCATTCCCCGCACGGCATGTTCAATAATTCGCCCTGGTAAGCGGGCTTGTAGTTGGGCAAAAGTTTCAGTTTTCATCCCGCCAGGACGCCCTGAATGGCGAAGATAGACCTTCTGAGTGCGTTTTTTACCCGTGACTTTAATTTTTTCGGCATTGACAACAATAACGAAGTCGCCAGTATCCATATGAGGGGTATAAATAGGCTTATTTTTGCCCCTCAAAATTCTAGCAATCTCACTAGCTAGACGCCCCAGCCGCTGGTCGGCAGCATCAATGACGTACCAATTTTGATCAATAGAGTCTTTAGTGGGAAGGGTGGTTTTGCTCATTGGAATTTTATGTTTTGAGTTTTTAGGAAAGGCAATATTCTGTGGCTGGCATGGTGGGCAAGACCCACTTAGGCTGAGTATCAAACCAGATTTCTGGGGGAAAAGGTGACTCTGGGTAGCCGACGCGCAGCAGGCACAGACCTTTGGCGGGTGCTGCATATTTCACTTCCTCCCGCCGCTCGTTGCTCCAGAGAGCAGTGAATTCTTCTGGGTCAAGCATTCCCCTTCCTACCCGCACTAGCAAGCCCACCAGCAACCGCACCATACCATACAAAAATCCGTTGGCCTGAATTTCAATATAAATAAATGGTCCACAGCGGTAACACTCTGCCGCCTGTACATCCACCCAAGAATGCGATCGCCCAGAGTTTGCCCTATGAAAGGCAGCCAGATGATGATGACCGATCAGAGGAGTCAGGGCAGACTGAATGAGGGATTCATCCAAGGGCGCATAATAATAATGCCAACTAAAGGGCTGCACAAACAAGTTAGGCAGTGGCTCGGTATAAATGGTATAGCGATACCGCCGCCAGATGGCTGTGAAGCGAGCGTGCCAGTCGGGCTGTACTGAAGCACTACCCCGAATCAATATATCTTTGGGCAGTTGGGTATTAAGAACGGCGGCCCACTTTTCAGGGGGGATGGAACCACTGCCCTCAAAGTGTGCCACTTGTGCTGCTGCATGGACACCACTATCGGTGCGACCGGCACCTGTAAGAGTGACGCGGCGTTCCTGTACCCTAGAAAGAACTATTTCAATCTCCTCCTGCACGCTACGCTTGTTGGATTGCCGCTGCCAACCGTGAAAATCAGTTCCTAGGTATTGAATGACTAAGGCAACTCGCTGTCCCAATTTTAGATTTCGGATTTCGGATTTTGGATTGGTAATCATATTAATCTAAAATCTAAAATCCCAAATTGAATTAGACGAGTTCGATAATCGCCAGTTCGGCATTGTCTCCCCGACGCCTCACAGTTCTGGCAATCCGGGTGTATCCTCCCAGACGCGAACCGTATCTGTCGCTGACCTGCTCAAATAAGGCATGAACTAACTGTTTGTCGTAGATATAGCCTATCGCTTGGCGACGCGCTGCCAATGAGCCATCCTTAGCCAAGGTAATTATTTTTTCCACTTCTGACCTAACCGCTTTGGCCCGCGCCTGAGTGGTAGTGATCCGACCATGACGAATCAGTTCAGTAGCCAGCGATCTCAGCAGGGCTTTACGCTGGTCAGTTGGTAATCCAAGTTTTGAAATGCGACGACCGTGGCGCATAAAAGTTTTAAGTTTTAGTTTTGAGTTGAAGAATTATTGCTCTTTTCACTCAGCACTCAACACTCATAACTCCTAACTCCCCAATGGTTTAGCTTGGTTTCGCCGATTTTTCATGGGGCAAGGTAATCCCCAACCGCTTTTGCAAAGCGTCGATCACCTCCTCAGCTGATTTCTGGCCGAAGTTCTTAATCTCTAACAGATCTTCCTGGGTGTAATCCAGTAAGTCGGCTACTGAGTTAATCTGAGCCCGCTTCAAACAGTTGTATGCTCGCACCGACAGTTGCAATTCCTCAATGGGGATCTGACTGGTAGGATCTTCATCAGTAGGATACTCTTTGTCTATAGTATCTAGGGATATCTCCTTGAGAGGATTAAATAAATCCACTAGAATACTAGCAGCTTGAGAGAGTGCTTCTTGGGGGGTAAGGCTGCCATTCGTCCAAACTTCCAAGATCAGCCGATCTTTTTCCAAGGAGCCATCAATACGAGCATCTTCAACGCTGTAGTTCACCTTATGAACGGGCATAAACACTGCGTCAATCTGGAGGAAGTCTAGAGATGTGGCATCTTCACGAGAACGATCCACTGCTCGATACCCTTTACCTTTTTCGATGCGGAACTCCATTTCCAGTCTGCCGTTCTCAGCTAGAGTGGCGACATACTGAGAAGGAGAGACCACTTCCACGTCAGAGGGGAGTTCAAATAGGTCGGCTGTGACCATTGATGGCCCTTGAACCATCAGCCGACCTATTTGGGGTTGAGACGTGTGGCTTTTCAGGACGATTTCCTTCATGTTCAAGAGAATTTCTAGGACATCTTCCCGTACCCCGTTAATTGTGGCAAACTCGTGATTAACCCCCGCAATCCTGACTGCTGTCACTGCTGCCCCTTCCAGGTTTGACAGTAGAACTCGCCTGAGGGCGTTACCAACGGTCGTGCCTTGGCCCCGTTCTAGAGGCTCTATGACAAATTTGCTAAATTGACCCTGATTAGTCTGAGCTTTAGACTCTACACACTCGATCTGAAACTGCGCCATGGCGTGACCTCCCTTCCAATTGTGGATTTTGGATGCAAGGATTTTGGATTTCGGATTGGGACTGCCACCTGTGAACCCACTAATTTTTGGTTCTCAACAGTTAACCTCAATCCAAAATCTAAAATCTAAAATCTAAAATCTCTCTAGACCCGACGCCGCTTAGGTGGACGGCAGCCATTGTGGGGGATTGGCGTCACATCCCGAATTAGGGTGATTTCCAACCCTGCTCCTTGAAGCGCCCTAATAGCGGTTTCTCGACCCGCTCCCGGTCCACTGACCATCACTTCTATCTGACGCATCCCTTGGTCGGTAGCCCGACGAGCGGCACTTTCAGCGGCTGTCTGCGCTGCAAAAGGTGTTCCCTTCTTAGCGCCTTTGAAGCCACTTGAGCCAGATGAGGCCCATGAGATCACATCGCCATTGACGTCAGCAATCGTGACTATGGTGTTGTTGAAGGTAGACTGGATGTAGGCTACTCCATTGGGTACGTTGCGTTTTTGCTTCTTTGTACCTGTTTTTTTAGTTGGTCGCGCCATGTTCGGTCTATTTGACTGTGGTGATAAGTGGTTTGTTGAACCCGTAGGTCAATTGCTTTTTAAAGACAATTGACGGAAGTTGTTTTTGGGGAGTATAAATGTTGCTAACAGCAAAAAGCTATTTACCGCTTGGTGCCTTTTTCTTACCGGCAACAGTCAGACGTCTACCGCGCCTAGTCCTGGCATTGGTACGAGTGCGTTGACCACGCACTGGTAGACCCATACGGTGACGACGACCACGGTATGTACCGATGTCGATCAGGCGCTTGATATTCATAGCCTCCAAGCGTCTCAGATCCCCTTCTACCTCATAGTTGTCCTCTACATTTTCTCGCAAAGCCGCAACTTGGGCGTCAGTCAAGTCTTTGATTCGGATATCGGGACTAATTCCTGTGTCTTTCAAAATCTCGTGGGATCGCGATAGTCCAATCCCATATATATACGTCAGACCAATCTCGACGCGTTTGTCGCGAGGAAGGTCTACCCCAGAAATCCGTGCCACGCTTTTCGTCTCCCTTGATATGCTTTTTGCTACAAAGTTCTGTCTGTTGTGAGGGTGATTTAACCTTGACGTTGCTTGTGTTTCGGGTTAGAACAGATCACCATAACTCTGCCACGACGCCGAATAACGCGGCATTTTTCACACATTTTCTTGACTGATGCTCGAACTTTCATGCCTCTCCTGGCAATACTGCAAGCTCAATATTATATTATTTTTTGCTTGTATTCGTCTAGTCGCCGTAGACTTAATCTAGTTAGATAAGCTTTTCTAAACCTACTTCTTGCGAAGACGGTAAGTAATTCTGCCCTTTGTTAAGTCATAGGGTGTCAGTTCTACTTTGACGCGATCGCCAGGCAGAATTTTGATGTAATTCCGCCGGATTTTGCCGGAAATATGGGCTAAAACATTAAAACCATTTTCGAGTTCTACACGAAACATCGCGTTGGGCAGGGATTCTGTTACCGTCCCCTCCATTTCGATTAAGTCTTGTTTAGGCAATTTGTCTTGACCTCAACTGGATTTTGTTCACTGAGTCGTCCATCTTAATACACACTATTGTGAGTGTAAATCAAGAGGTTGTTAATATATATTATCAAATCTTGACTGGAAAGCCGATGAAGGACTCGCATTGTGAGTCCTCTCATCCAGCGATTTAGCTCCTTGCCGATCTATGGGGTGTTGTCTTAACTGTTGTCTCTTAACCAATAACTAGCTGTTTTAGTGACGCTGTGACTTCTTCTGGGGAGCGATTACCATCAACAGAAATCAGATGCTGACGCTGGCTGTAGAAATCAATCAAGGGAGCCGTTTGCTGGTGATAAACTGCCAATCGTTGGCTAATGACCTCTTCCGTATCATCCGCACGCCCTTCCTTCCGTCCGCGTCCCAGCACTCGCCCCACTAAGATCTGATCTGGTACTTCCAAATTGACTACGCGATCATAGGTCTGGTTCAGCTCTTGTAGCAGTGTATCCAAAAAAGTTGCCTGACTCACATTACGCGGGAAGCCATCTAAAATCCAACCAGCTTTAGTGTCCGACTGATTTAGGCGTTCCCGGATCAAATCCAGGATCAGTTCATCAGGCACCAACTCACCCCGATCCATATAAAACTGAGCCTTCTTCCCTAGTGGAGTTCCCTGAGCCTTAGCAGTTCTTAGAATGTCTCCTGTAGAAATATGTGGAATTTCACAAACATTAGCCAGAATTTTGGCTTGAGTTCCTTTGCCAGCTCCGGGAGGCCCCAAGAAAATCAATCTTGTCACTTGTTTTTATTCCTTAGTCCTTAGGGAACTACAAAAAATAAATTATCCAATTCCTGCATCCAACACGGGTATCAAATTATTCTTTTCCTGCTCCCTCTGCTCAAGAATAGCTTCCCCAACGATTGGATATTTTTTTATTTGGAAGTCCCTTACTTCTTAGTTCCTAGTCAGTTGCTGAGCAAATAATGACAAACAACAATTTGACCAAAAACCCATGACTATTGCTTAACCATTCCTTCGTAGCGCTGGGAGATGACGTAAGTTTGAATCTGCTTAGCTGTATCAATGGCTACGCCTACCAGAATCAACAAGGAGGTAGCACCCAACCCCCTAAACGTTGTGACACCAATGGTACTTTCGACAGCTGTTGGAATGATGGCTACCAAACCAAGAAAGACAGCTCCCAAAAATGTCAGCCGGTTTAAGACTCGCTCCACAAATGCGCTAGTAGCCCGTCCCGGACGAATACCGGGAATGCTTGCTCCCATCTTCTTCAGATTCTGAGACAAATCCACTGGATTGACAATCAGAGAGGCGTAGAAGTAGCTGAAGAACAAAATCAAGATTAAGTAGACAACAGCATAAAGCCAGGGGGTCGGACCATTAGGACTCACGTAATTGGCAACCTGAGTCAGAACTTGATGGACTTGAGCCAAGACCTGGTTTCCACCAGTATTTCGGGTAAACTGGTCAAGAGTTGCAGGTAGGATCAGAACCGCAGACGCAAAGATAATAGGCATAACGCCCCCTTGGTTCAGCCGCAGTGGCAGGTAACTCTTCTGCTCTCGATAGAGGCGGCGTCCAACTTGACGGCGTGCCGAAACTATTTGAATTCGACGGGTGCCTTCCTGCACAAACACAATTCCTACAATCATGACCAGAAAAACGAGCAGTAGGATAATCACTTTACCCACATCCTCGCGATTGCCTACCTGAGCCAATTGGATAGTTTTATCCAAAGACCGGGGCAGAGTAGCCACGATGTTGAGGAAAATCAACAGAGAGGCACCGTTCCCAATCCCCCGCTCAGTAATTAGCTCCGACACCCACATGACAAACATAGAACCTGCTGTGATGGCCAGCGCTGTCTCTGCAATAAACAAGGGTCCTCCCCCATTAATTGCGTATCGTTGCAGCAACCCAGCAGCAATACCAACACTTTGAATGACTGCCCATCCCGCCGCTACATAGCGAGTTAGTTGAGAAATTTTCCGCCGTCCCGCTTCTCCTTCTTCTTTTTGCAATTTTTCCAGAGAGGGAATAGCGGCTGTCAAAAGTTGCAGAATAATGGAGGCATTAATGTACGGCAAGATCCCTAGAGCAAAAATTCCCAAGGCCGAAATGCCGCCTCCTACAAAAATGTCCAAAAAACCAATCAGTTGGTTATTTTGAAAATCTTGAGCAAACCTAACTCGGTCTATTCCTGGAACTGGGATAAAAATACCGAGACGGATCAAAATCAGCAAACCAATGGTAACAAGCAGCCGACCCCTGAGACCGGCGGCTTGAGCCATCTGCATAAAAGTTTCTTGAGCGGTTGGAGCTTTGTCTCGACTAACGACCATTAAAGGGTACCTCTACACGATCCAGGTGCTGGCATACACAATGCTCAATTATTTGGTGTGGCTAAGAGACAACCTCGTAACTGCCGCCAGCAGCCTCAATCTTAGTGCGGGCACCAGCAGTAAAAGCAGATGCTTTAACATTTAGCGGCACACTCAGTTCACCGTCACCTAATATTTTCAGGGGGCCATCATTAGTAGTCAGAATTTTGGCCTCCAATAATGAGATCAGGGTAACTTCTGTATTGGCAGGAAGTGATGCTAGCTTACCTACGTTGATCGTAGTGTATTGTTTGCGATTAATAATTGGAAAGTGCTTTAATTTGGGCAGGCGACGATATAAAGGTAGTTGACCGCCTTCAAAACCAGGCCGCGTGCTCCGACCCGATCTCGATTTTTGGCCACGCATACCCAAACCAGCACTGGCTCCCTGACCAGCAGCAATGCCTCTCCCTACGCGGCGGCGACGTTTCTTTGAGCCAGCTTTTGGGTGAAGATCTTCTAATCTCATTGTCTTAACCTTTACCTGTAAATAGTGGCGGGTTGCCAGACGAGCTAATTGCTGAATGAGGGAGATTCAACCCTGCAATTTTCTCTTCTCATCCTTCAAACTACACTACGGGTTCGGTACTCGGCCACGAACCCTTAACCGTAGAGATGCTCTACAGGAATGCCGCGTTCTTCAGCAACTTCTGAAAAAGTACGCAGAGTGGACAGGGCATTGATGGCGGCTCTGGCATTGTTTAAGGGGTTATTGGAACCCAACTGCTTTGCTAGAACATTGCGCACTCCAGCCAATTCCAGAACTGTTCGTACGGCTCCACCAGCAATCACACCTGTTCCAGGTGCAGCTGGTCGCATCATTACCTTAGAGCCGCCACCATCACCATTAGTGGGATGAGGAATGGAATTTGATTTTGTCAAAGGTACCTCAATTATGTGTTTTTTGCCGTCAGCAACACCTTTGCGAACAGCACCAATGACATCACTGGCTTTGCCTACCCCAACACCGACTTGGCCATGTTCGTTACCAATAACAACGATTGCCCGAAAGCTCAGTTTTTTGCCACCTTTAACGACTTTACTGACGCGACGGATTTGGATCACCCGCTCTTGAAATGTCGTTTCTTTTTCTTTGGCACGGCTGCCTTTACGACGCTCTTTAGCTGCGCCTCCCCTATCTCTATCTCTATCCCTATCCCTATCCCTATCTCTAGGATTACGATTAGCATCCACCATTAGAAATCTAAACCAGCTTCGCGAGCGGCCTCCGCTAGAGCTTGAACACGACCGTGGTAGAGATTACCACCCCGGTCAAAGACGACTTTTTGAATTCCTTTCTCACGCGCTCTCTGGGCAATCAACTTGCCTACCTCAGATGACGCTTCGCAGGTAGCACCCGATTTTAAATGTGACTTCAGCTCTGGTTCCAGAGTTGAAGCTGCAGCCAGGGTATGCTGCTGCGTGTCATCAATAACTTGAGCATAAATATGCTGCTGCGAGCGAAATACTGATAACCGTGGGCGCTCTGCTGTCCCGGTGACTCGACGGCGTACTCGTTGGTGCCGCAGACGAATTGATTCTTTACGAGTAAGCTTCATTGTCTATTTCTTCCCTGTCTTACCAGCTTTACGTCTAACCACTTCCCCGGCATAGCGGATACCTTTACCCTTGTAGACTTCCGGTGGGCGGACAGCACGGATTTTGGCGGCTGTGTTCCCAACGATTTCTTTATCAATGCCACTGACAACGACATTGGTATTGTTTTCTACCACAAACTGAATGCCTTGGGGAGGTTCAATTTGTACCTGATGACTGTAACCTACAGTCAAAATCAGGTTACGGCCCTGAACCTGCGCCCGATATCCAACACCTTGGATTTCTAATCGGCGCACGAATCCTGCTGAGACACCTTCAACCATATTGGCTACCAGAGTCCGAGAGAGACCGTGACGCTGGCGAGCAGGCCGAGAGTCATTCCTAGGTTTTACCAGTATGGTTTCTCCCTCCTGTTCTACTGATATCTCAGCTGGCAGAACTCTGGAAAGTTCGCCTTTTGGCCCTTTCACTTCAACGTGTTGCCCGTCAATTGCCACCGTGACTTTATTGGGAATGCTAATTGGGCGTTTGCCAATGCGAGACATAATTCTCCCTTCCTTGATTATGAGTATTGAGTTTTAGTTCTTTATAACTCAATACTCAACACTTTTATTACCAGATGTAGCACAGCACTTCCCCTCCTACACCCTGACGCCGTGCTTGCCGATCAGTCATGATGCCACTGGAAGTGGAAATGATGGCGATGCCAATTCCACCTAGCACGCGGGGTAATTCTTTGCGGTTAGAATAAACCCGTAAACCGGGCTTGCTGACTCGCTTTAAGGTGCTGATCAGTGGCTGGCGGTTCTTCCCCTTGTATTTCAGGGAAATTACCAAGTTTCGCTTGACGCCTTCGCCAGCTTCTTCAAAGTCAGCAATGAAGCCTTCATCCTTCAGGACTTGGGCAATGCTGCGGGTCATTTTAGTCGCTGGTACTTCTGTTGTCTGATGCCGTGCTAGTCCGGCATTCCGAATGCGGGTCAGCATATCTGCAATTGTGTCATTTGCCGCCATTATTCCCTCCTTACTTTAAGACCTCAGCTATCTCGGAAGGGCATACCCATTTCTTTGAGTAAGGCGCGGCCCTCTTCGTCAGTGTTTGCTGTTGTAATGATTGAGACATCCATACCCCGAATTTGATCGATACTGTCGTACTCTACTTCTGGAAAAATCAGCTGTTCTCTGATCCCTAAGCTATAGTTCCCCCTACCGTCAAAACTTTTGGGACTAACGCCGCGAAAGTCTCGAATGCGGGGCAGTGCTAGGCTGATTAACTTGTCAAGAAAGGAATACATGCGATCTGCTCGCAGGGTAACCATGACACCAACAGGCATGCCTTGACGGAGTTTGAAACCAGCGATCGCCTTTTTAGCTCTTGTTACCACTGGTTTTTGACCAGTCACTATGGCAATCTCGGTTAAAGAAGATTCCAGCGCTTTGGCGTTAGAAGCTGCCTCCCCTAAGCCTCGGTTAACTGTTACCTTGATCACCTTGGGGACTTGATGGACGTTCTTGTAATGAAACTGCTCCATCAGTTTGGGAACAATTGTCTGCTGATATTGAGCTTTTAATCGTTGTGGCATAAATTTTTCCTCTCTCCCTGGGCTTGGTCAGGGGACTCGATTCTTGTGAGTTTTGAGTTTTGAATTAAGTAAAGTCCTGAATTTAACTCATAACTCCAAATTCAAAACTTTAGTTCTTTATTCAAGGATTTCACCCGTTTTTTTGAGCATCCGCACCTTGCGTCCTTCCTGATTGAAGGTGTAACAAACGCGGCTAGCCACATTTTGCTTGGTGGAATAGAGCATGACGTTGGAGCTGTGGAGGGGAGCCTCGAAGGTAATAATTTGACCAGACTCACCTTCCTGTTGAGGTTTAACGTGCTTAGTTTTGATGTTGACCCCTTTGATCACCACCTTGCTAGCTTTAGGTAATGTCCGTAATATTTCACCGACCTTACCTTTTTCTCTACCGGAAATTACCTGAACTGTGTCGCCTTTTTTTACATGCATTTTGTGGCGCACTATTTGCTTTGTAGCAGCAGTTTTATATTGTTTAGCCATCAGAGTACCTCCGGAGCCAGGGAGACAATTTTAGTGAAGTTTTTGTCGCGCAGTTCCCGTGCAACTGGGCCAAAAACACGTGTTCCTCTAGGGTTGTTGTCATTGTTGATGATGACGGCAGCATTATCATCAAAACGAATACTCATCCCGCTGTCGCGGCGCATTCCTTTGCGGGTGCGGACAATTACGGCACGCACAACGTCTGACTTTTTCACTGCCATATTAGGAATGGCATCTTTGACAACGGCAATGATGATATCGCCAACGCCGCCGTAGCGTCGGTTACCAGCACCCAAGACGCGGATGCACATGAGTTTACGAGCGCCGCTGTTATCGGCTACATTAAGGTATGTCTGGGGTTGTATCACGGTTAGTCTCCCTCTCCAAAGTTATGAGTTATGAGTACTGAGTTATGATTTCAGAGAAATTTGAATTCACCTAGTTTCAAAACTCAAAATTCAAAACTCTCTATTAAGCTTTACTGCTAAGGATTTCGGCAACAATCCAACGTTTCGTACGACTGAGGGGGCGCGTTTCTTGAATTCGGACGCGATCGCCTTCTTTACACTTATTTTCCTCATCGTGGGCTTTATATCGCTTAGTCCGCACCACAATTTTTCCGTATTTAGGGTCTGGAGACCGATTTTCCACTGCCACCACGACAGTCTTATTCATTTTGTCGCTGACTACTAGGCCCACTCTTTCTTTGACTGCCATCTGTGTTTACTCCTCTTGTGCATCGGGTTCTTTTGACTCATCTGGTGGTTTTTCGGCAGTAGCAGATAACCTTTGACGCTCTGCTTCCACAGTCATTAATTGAGATAGCCGATGCCGAGCGTGCTTGATCTGATGGGGCTTTTCCAAACGCCTAGTGGCTTTTTGCAGCCGCAAATCAAACAGCTGCCGCTTAAGGGCTACAATTTCATCAGCCAGTTCTTGATCGCCTAATTGTCTTGCGTCTTCTATCTTGGGCAGAGGCATAACTCACACAGTCCCTTGTTCACGAGCGATGAACTTCGTTTTAATTGGCAATTTGTGGGAAGCTAAGCGCATGGCTTCACGGGCGGTTGCTTCTGGAACACCAGCAATTTCAAACAAAACGCGACCAGGCTTCACTACAGCAACCCAAAACTCTGGTGCTCCCTTACCAGAACCCATACGAGTTTCCGCTGGGCGCATTGTGATTGGTTTATCAGGAAATATGCGAATCCAAATTTTGCCACCCCGACGGATGTAGCGAGTCATAGCTCGGCGGCTAGCCTCGATTTGGCGGGCTGTAATCCAAGAGGGCTCTATTGCCTGAAGGCCAAACTCACCAAAGTTCAGTTCGCTACCTCTGGTAGCTATACCCTCCATCCGCCCACGCTGTTGTTTGCGAAACTTTGTTCTTCTGGGACTTAACATGACTCGGTAATTGGTAATTAGTAACTGGTAATT